>DATHWJ010000315.1:0-16175 GCA_035460745.1 Ideonella sp.
TACAGCGACCGGCTGGATTGCTACCTGTCGGGCACCGTGGTGCTGACGCTGGCACGCGGCACGCGCGCAGCGCACAGCACCCGTGGTCGGCAGCTCGACTACCGACACTTCATCGCCTCCCTCAAAAGGAAGCCCCAGGCCTTCAAGGGCCTGGTGTTCCGCGACGATCTGTTCCCGCGCGAGGAGTACAGCCGAACGTGGGAGCAGCTCGAGCTCAAGCTGACGCAACGCCAGGCGTGCCAGGCCATCGTCGCACTGCTGGAGATGGCCGCGCACGACGGCGTTGAAGCCGCGCTGGCGCAGCGGCTCGACGCGTTGCTGGCCGCCGGCGTGCTGCCCGACGTGAAACGCCTGCGCGAGGAGTTCGTGCCGCGCGAGGCCGAGGTGCCGGTGGTCACGGTGGAGATACCGCCCGCCAGTCGCTATGACGCGCTGCTGCCGAGCTCGCAGGATGTTGAGCCCGCGGAGGTGGCCGCATGAACGCCGCCGGCGATCCGGGGCGTAATGCCCTGATGTTGAACGAGCTGCGTCTGCCGACGATCGGGCGGCTGTGGACGGAGTTCGCGCAGCGTTCTGACAAGGAGAGCTGGCCGGCGAGCCGCTTCCTGGGCGGGCTGTTGGAACACGAACTGGCTGAACGCGCGAAGCGGCGCATCGATCGGCATCGCGCCGAGTCGCAGATGGACGTGACCAAGACGCTGGCCAGCTTCGACTTCGCCGAGGTGCCCATGCTGTCCAAGGCGCACGTCATGGCGCTGGCCAGCGGCGACGCCTGGCTGGAGAAAGGGGCCACGATACTCATCTTCGGCCCGCCTGGCGTGGGCAAGAGCCACGTCGGTTGCGGCATCGGCCACGCGCTGATCGACGCCGGCTACCGGGTGCTGTACATGCGAACGAGCGAGCTGGTGCAGCGCCTGCAGGTTGCGCGCATGAGCCTTCAGTTGCCTCAGGCGCTGGCCAAGCTGGACCGCTACGACCTGCTCATCCTGGACGACATCTCCTACGTCCGAAAGGACCAGGCCGAAACCAGCGTGCTGTTCGAGCTGATCGCCGAACGCTACGAGCGCAAGAGCATCCTCATCACGGCCAACCAGCCGTTCTCCGGCTGGGACAGCGTGTTCCCCGACCCCGGCATGACGGTGGCCGCCATCGACCGCTTGGTCCATCACTCGACGATCTTCGAGCTCAACAGCGTCGAGAGCTACCGGGGCAAAGTAGCTGCGCGTCAGCAAAAGATCCGCCGCGACAGCGACCAAGCAAGCCGCCGACGTCAATCATCCAGCGACAACGACAAACAGCCAAAGGACCCCAGCCCATGACCCACTGAACCAGCGACATTCATCCCCGTCCAACCGGCCATCCTGAATGTCGTTTTACCGGCCATCCTGATTGACGCCGTCCACCCTTCAACCTTGCAGGTGGCTCATGGTGGAGAAGACAGCCTTGTCCGAATACCTCGTGATCTCCCGCGGCAAGTGGGACGAGGGCCTGCCGGCGCAGGAGATCCAGGACGCGATCGACCAGTTCTACGTCTGGCACGGCCGGCTCGTCGCCGAGGGCAAGATGAGGGCCGGCCAGCGGCTGGCGCCCGAGGGCAAGCTGGTGTCCAGGAGCCGCATCACGGACGGGCCCTTCACAGAGACCAAGGAGGTGGTCGGCGGCTACTGGTTCATCCTGGCCGAGAGCCTGGAGCAGGCCGCCGCGATCGCCGCGCAAAACCCTTGCCTGGCCTGCGGCCTGTGCTTGGAGATCCGGCCCATAGACCCGGTGCGGGCCAGTGCCTTCACGGTGACGACGGAGACGCCGACTGCCACCGGTGGCGCTGCGTAGCGCGGCGGTCGCGGCCGCAGGGGTGGGGAGCGGTCAGGCCTGCGCCACGCCGCCGTTGTAGCTGCGCTGGGCGTTGCCCTGGGCGCCGTAGCCGGAGATCTCGCTGCCGCGCGCGTCGGGCAGCAGCACGTCGATCACCCGGTCCAGCGCCGAGCTGGCGCGGGCCACGGCCTCGCGCTGGGCGGCCACCTGGCCGCCGGTGAGCACCAGGCGGCGGCGCAGGGCGGGGGGCACGCCACCCTTGCGGGCGGCCTGTGCAAAGCGGTCGACCGCGGTGGCGAGCGCGCGGTGCAGCTCGGTGGCGGCGGTTTCGGTCGCGACGGGGTCTTGCAGCTTCAGCGCGCTGCCCAACGCAGCCAGGTGCTGCTCCACGGCTTGCAGGGCGGATTCGAGTTCGGGGGCGCGGGGGCCGGTAGATGGCAGCACGGGTTTCGGCTCGGGTGAGGACTGCAAGGCGTGAAAACGAGCTACCGGGCAGCCTGCAAGCGGGGCCAGCCGGGTATCGCGGCGTCGGGTCGGGAGAGCGGGAGACCGGGCTGGGGCCCGCTCAGGACTGGTAGCGGCCCAGCAGCTCCTTGGCGTTGCTGATCAGCTTGTCGGCGATCTTTTCGGAGTTGACCTGGAACTTGCCGTCGCGGATGGCCTGGGCCAGGCGCTCGACCTTTTCGGTGTCGAACGACGGATCGGCGGATGCGCTGCTCAGCATGCTGGCCTCCGGTGAAATGGCGACCTGGGTGCTCGGCTCGGCAGCCTGGCTGCTGCCGCCCTTGTCGGCGGCATTGGACTTGCGGTCGTTTTGCAACGCAGCCAGCGCAGCCTGGTGTTCGGTAGAACCGATCTTCATGGTTTTCTCCAGCGGGCCCGGGGATGAGGTGTCGGCCCGATCAACATGGGAGTTGTATCGGAACCGGTCTGGCGAACTTTAGCCATTTTCGAAAGGGAGATGGGATCAATCACAAGCTGATCTCCGCTTGCCGGGTGGCTACAGGGCGGGCCTGCACCAGCCGACCAGATTCCATGCGCACGCGCGCCGGCTGGCCTTCGATGCCGGGCCCCAGGGCCTGGCCCTCGGTGGCGATGCTCCAGCCGTTGCCCACCGCCAGCACACGCACGGTGTCGCCGGCGTTGAACCACTGGCGCGGCTTCAGGTCGGGCACGCGCAGCGCGGTGCCGGCGGGCAGCGGGCGGGCCAGCGTGCGGCCGAGCGCATCGACGGGCCGGGTGACGGCCGTGCCGGGCTGGGCCGCGAGGTCGATCTCGGCCTCCATCAGCTGGCCGGCCTCCAGCGGGGCGCCGGCCGGCAGCGCGCTGGTGGTGACCAGCGAGCGGGCCCAGACCTTCACGGTCACCGGCAGGGTCACGTTCCAGGCCTTGGCACCTTGTTTGCACCGCAGGCCCACGCGGGTGCGGCCCCAGGCGGGCAGCCCGGCGGGTATATAGGGTTCGATGTCCTGGCAGGGGGCCAGCTTGAGCCGGGGGTCCAGCTCGCCCAGCTCCACCTCGATGCGCGAGTAGCGCCAGCCGGTGTTGCTCGCGCCTTCGCGGGCCAGCTGCTCGATGCGCGTGGCCAGGCCCTTGTCCAGGACCGCAGCGGCCTGGGCCATACCGGCGCTGGCCCCGCCTGCCAGCAGGGCAGCGAGGGTGGCGAGGGTGGCGAGGAGCAGGGTGGGCAGGCGCATGGTCGGGGAGGCGGGCGGGGCAAGGCATGGGCGGCGCTTGCCGCGGTGGATTGCACTGTAGGCAGCGGGGCTGGTGCAGATGAAACGAAATGCACGCCCGCGGCGCCGCTATTTGCGCTTTAGTCCGGGCAGGGCGCTCCCCACAATCGTGTCACGCCACCGAACCGCGTCCCGAGGCCGTGCCATCTCCGATGCACGGTATGTCGGCCAAGCCCTCTTCTTTCTGAAGCTGCACCATGATCAACCGCCTGACCGACACGCTGGACTTCCAGGCGCAGGCCCTGAGCTTGCGCTCGGAGCGTCAGCGGCTGATCGCCAGCAACATCGCCAACGCCGACACGCCGGGCTACGTGGCCCGCGACATGAACTTTGCCCAGGCGCTGCGCGAAGCCAGCGGCGCCGTGCCCACCGCCGGCCTGATGACCGCCACGCAGGCCAACCACATCCAGCCGCTGGCCGGCTCGCGCAGCGAAGCCGGGCTGCGCTACGCCGCTGCGAGCCAGACCAGCCTGGACAGCAACTCGGTCGACATGGACCGCGAGCGCGCCACCTTCGCCGAGAACTCGGTCAAGTACGAGGCCACGCTGCGCTTCATCAACGGCAGCGTGCGCACCATGCTGGATGCGATGAAGAGCCCGTCACAAGGTTGATAGAGGGAAGCCGCCATGAGCATGTTCAAGGTCTTCGACATATCGGGCAGCGCGGTCAGCGCGCAAAGCCAGCGGCTCAACGTGGTGGCTTCCAACCTGGCCAACGTCGACACCGTCGCCGGCCCGGACGGCTCGGCCTACAAGGCGCGCCAGGTGGTCTTCCAGACCGTGATGATGGCCGCCAGCGGCAACATCTCGGCCGACGCCAGCGGCGACCCCGTGACGGCCAGCGCCGGCGTGCGGGTGTCCACCGTGACGGAGGACGACACCCCCGGCCGCAAGGTGCACGACCCGTCCCACCCCTCGGCCGATGCCGACGGCAACGTGACCTACAGCAACGTCAACGCGGTCGAGGAGATGGTCAACATGATCTCGTCCTCCCGCTCGTACCAGAACAACATCGAGGTCATGAACACGGCCAAGAGCCTGTTGCTCAAGACCCTGCAGATGGGCCAGGGCTGAGCCCGGGCCCGGCGCTACTTAACGCATCCAGATAGGACATCCCATGGCCGTTTCCGGCGTCGCAGACACCACCAGCACCGCAGCCGACAGCTTGAGCTCGAGTGCGGCCACCAGCCAGGAGCTGTCGGACCGCTTCCTCAAGCTGCTGGTCGCGCAGATGCAGAACCAGGACCCGCTGAACCCGCTGGACAACGCCGAGGTCACCAGCCAGATGGCGCAGATCAGCACCGTCACCGGGCTGGACACGCTCAACACCACGGTCGGCGGCCTCAACAGCCAGTTCGTGCAGATGCAGGCCATGCAGGGCGCGGCGCTGGTCGGCCGCGACGTGGCGGTGGAGGGCGACGACCTGCGCATCACCGAGGGCGTCGCCGACGGCGGCTTCGAGCTCAGCGCCACGGCGGACACCGTCAAGATCGAGATCACCAGCCCCTCCGGCACGGTGCTCGACACCATCGAGATGACCAACCTCGAAGCCGGCCGCCACAGCTTCAACTGGACCGTGCCGGAGGCCTACGCGGGCACCGCCACCAACTTCAAGATCACCGCCACCGCAGGCACCACTGCGGTGGAGTCGATGGCGCTGGAGCACCAGCGCATCAATGCCGTCAGCAGCTTCGGCGACACCCTCGCGCTGGAGCTGGCCGACGGCGAACGCGTTGCCTACAGCGCCGTCTGGGCCTTCCTCTGATCCGTCCTCCGTCGCTCCGTCTCTCCCCGGTCTCCATTTCCTCCCCGCACCCCAGGAACATCGCATGAGCAGCTTCCAGCAAGGCCTTTCCGGCCTGAACGCCTCCGCCAGCAATCTGGAGGTGATCGGCAACAACATCGCCAACTCCAGCACCTACGGTGCCAAGAGCTCGCGGGCCGAGTTCGCCGACATGTACGCCAACGCGCTCAACGGCGCCGGCAGCTTCACGATCGGCATCGGGGTGACGCTGAGCACCGTGGCGCAGCAGTTCTCGCAGGGCAGCATCAACGCCACCGACAACTCGATGGACCTGGCGATCAACGGCGGCGGCTTCTTCCAGCTCTCCGACGAACGCAACCCGCCGATGTACTCGCGCAACGGCCAGTTCAAGGTCAATGACGACGGCTACATCGTCAACAACGACGGCCTGAAGCTGCTCGGCTACGCGGCCGACAACCAGGGCACCATCCAGCCCGGCCTGACGGTGCCGCTGCGCCTGCCCACGGCGGGCATCAACCCGGCGCAGACCACTTCCATCGACCTCGAGTTCAATCTCGACTCGCGCCTGGCGACCACCGGCACCACGCCCGCCACGATCGACTTCAGCGACGCCGACACCTTCAACAAGGTGCACTCGCAGACCGCCTACGACGCCAAGGGCCAGCCGGTCGCGCTGGCCTACTACTTCCAGAAGACGGCGACCGACACCTGGAACGTCTATGCCACCGCCAACGGCGCCACCGTGGCCGGCACCGAGGCCGACCCGCAGCCCCTCACCACGCTGACCTTCGACAGCAACGGCATGAACCCCACGCCGTCGGCCGTCGCGCTCAACATCCCGGCCTCGGTCAACTCCGCCGGCGCCGAGACGCTGGCGATCAGCAACATCGACCTGGACTTCGGCAGCTCGACGCAGAATGGCGCGACCTTCTCGGTCACCGACGAGAACCAGGACGGCTACGCCCCCGGCACGCTCTCGGGCATCGTCTTCGAGAAGAACGGCGTCATCACCGCGCGCTACTCCAACGGCGAGTCCAAGGCTGCCGGCCAGCTCGAGCTCGCCACCTTCCGCAACATGCAGGGCCTGCAGCCGGTGGGCGGCAACAGCTGGCTACCCACCTACATGTCGGGCGACCCCATCGTCGGCCAGCCCGCCTCGGGCAACCTCGGCTCGCTGCAGGCCGGCGCGCTGGAGGAGTCCAACGTGGACCTGACCGGCGAGCTGGTGAACATGATCACCGCGCAGCGCAATTACCAGGCCAATGCGCAGACCATCAAGACCATGGACCAGATCATGCAGACGCTGGTCAACCTGCGCTGATCGAGCCGATCGCTGAAACACCAAGGACATCGCCATGGACCGCATGATCTACCTGTCGATGTCCGGCGCCAAGGCCGCGATGCACCGCCAGGAGGTGCTCTCGAACAACCTGGCCAACGCCTCGACGAACGGCTTTCGCGAAGAGATGGCCTCTTTCCGCGCGGTGCCGGTGCGCGGCGACGGCGCCTCCACCCGCGTCTACGCGCTGGAGACCACCGTCGGCTACAACCCCGACGCCGGCCCCACCCAGGCCACCGGCCGCAACCTCGACGTCGCGCTCAAGGGCAACTCGTGGCTCGCGGTGCAGGCGCTGGACGGCACCGAGGCCTATACGCGCGCCGGCGCGCTCGACGTCAATGCCGAAGGGCAATTGGTGACGTTGGGCGGCTTGCCGGTGAACGGCGACGGCGGGCCCATCGCCGCGCCCGCCGACGCTGAACTGCAGATCGCCTCCGACGGCACCATCAGCGCCACGGTGCCGGGCGGGCGGCCGGTCACGGTGGGCAGGCTGAAGATGGTGACGCCCGAGGCGGCGTTGAGCCGGGGCGGCGACGGGCTGTTTCGGGCGGCCGATGGCAATGACCTCGACGCAGACCCGGCGGCCCGATTGCAATCGGGTGCGCTGGAAGGCTCCAATGTCAGCCCGGTCGCGACCATGGTCGCGATGATCACGGCGGCGAGGCAATTCGAGCAGCAGATGAAGATGCTGTCGACGGCGGAGAGGCAGGAGCAGACGGCTTCGAAGTTGTTGTCGCAGAACGGCTGAGCTGCGTACGGGAGAGCCCGCCGGGGTTCGCCCGGCCGGCGAGTCACCTTGATGACCTTGCGACGCTGGCGGCGGCACGCATGCCGTGCCAGTGCCAGTGCTTGTCAATGCCGGTCGCCTGGCGAATATCGTGCGTGATCCCGGGCGCGGGGGATAGACTGACCCCCCGAGTAGAGCCCAGACGGGTGGTGCTGATGTCAAGTGGCATTGCGGAGATGGCGCGACGGCGGGCGCCATGCGCCGTTCTGGCGCTGGCGGGCTTGGTGTCGCCACTTGCGACGGCTGCCGGCAACGGCGGCGTCGCGGCGCCTGCCGGCCGCGACGTGGCCGACATGGACATCAGCGACCTGGTGAACGTACGCGTTTCGCCCTTCGACGTGTCCAGCCACCTCGACCGCGGCTACCGCGCCTCGACTGCGGTGTCCGCCTCGCGCTTCGATGCCCCGGTGCACGAGCTGCCGTTCGCGATCCAGGCCTTCACCGAGTCCTTCATCCACGACCAGAGTCCGCGCGACATCCACGACATCGCCCGCTATTCGCCAGGCGTCACCTACCGCAGCAACGACTTCAACGAGGGCAATGCCAACCTCGCGATCCGTGGTTTCGCGGTGAGTTCGGTGCCGGGAGGCACGCAGATCCTGCGCGACGGCTTCGTCGGCCCGTCGATCTTCGACCTCACCAACGTGGCACGCGTCGAGGTGGTCAAGGGGCCGTCGTCGTTCCTCTACGGACAGGTCGCCCCCGGCGGCATCGTCAACATCATCACCAAGAGCCCGCAAGCGCGCTTCGCAGCCAGCGGCCAAGCCAGGATAGGCTCCTACGGGCAGCACCGCGTCGAGACCGACGTCACCGGCCCGGCGTCGGACACGCTGCGTTACCGCATCGCCGCGTCCTACGACCAGGACATGCATTACTGGGAGCCCTACGACGCGCACTCGCACAGCATCTCGCCGGCGCTGTCGTGGCAGCCCAGCGAGCGGGTCGGCGTCTCGCTGAAGTACGAGAGCTTCCGCAAGCTCGAGGCGCCGCAGCTCATGCAGAAGCCCGGCTACGGGCGCCAGAGCGGCATCGTGCCGACGCCCGCCGACCCCAACCTGCTGGCCGTGGACGTGCCGGGCCTGCCCGACACCTGGAACAGCATGTCGGACATCGACTACCGGCGCAGCGAGACCGATGGCCTGAACGCCTGGATCGATTTCAAGGCCGACGAACAGTGGCATGTTCGCGGCGGCCTTGCGAAGCAGCGCTACAGCGTCGACGCGCTCTTTTCGGGCAACTTCGGCATGCCCAACAACTCGACCTTCCTGCAGGGCCGGCGGCTGCGCTCGCAGACCTACAGCAACCGCAGCGACACCGTCTCGGTCGATGCCGTCGGCCGGCTCCGGCTCGGCGCCGCGAGCCTGCGTGTGCTGCTCGGCGCACAGCACCTGCGCCGGCGCTTCGACAGCCGCGCCGCCCAGGCGCCCAACGACCCGGCGCTGGGCAATGTCCCGATCGCGTCGCCGCTGCCGCTGTGGGACCTGCGCGATCCGTCCACCTGGAACCGCGCCGTCGACATTCCGCTGTCCGCACTCACCGAAAGCGCCGTGGACGCCCGCGCCGACGCCACCGACAAGTCCGTGTATGCCGGTGGCACCCTCGGCCTGTTCGACGACCGGCTGCTGCTGCTGGCGGGCCTGCGCTCGACCTCTTCGCGCAGCGAGCTCACGAACCATCTGACCGGGCAGATCGACCAGCTCGCCGCGCGCAAGGTCACGCCGCAGTTCGGCGTGCTCTACAAGATCGATCCGCAGGTCGCCGTCTACGCGTCCTACGCCGAGTCCTTCGTGCCCGGCGCCCGCATCCTGACCCGTCTCGACGGCTCGACCGCGCCCGCCGCGCCCAGCGAGGGCAAGGGCTTCGACCTGGGCCTGAAGGCCGAGCTGCTGGACGGCCGCGTCTGGGGCACGCTGAGCGTGTTCGAGCTGCGCAACCGCAGGATCGTCAACGACCTGGCCCAGACCAACGCCGCCGGCTCGGTGGTGATCTACAACCTGCAAAGCGGCGAACAACGCTCGCGCGGTGTCGAGCTCGACCTCACCATCACGCCGCGGCCGAACTGGCAGGTCTACCTGTCCTACAGCTACATCGACGCGCGCATCGTCGAGCTCACCGGCAACGACGACGCCATCCTCGCGCAGGACCCTGCCACGCTGGACGCCGCCGGGCAGCAGAACTACAAGAACGTGCGCCTGCTGCACAACGCCAGGCTGGCGATGAGCGCCCCGCACCTGGCCAACCTGTGGACACGCTACGACGTTTCCTCGGGCCTCCTCCAGGGGGCCTACGTGGCGGGCGGTTTCAACATCGTTCGCGACCAGACCCTGCTGCCCGACGGGCCGCCGGCTTCGCGCCAGAGCTACACGCTGCTCAATGCGCTGGCCGGTTATGCGTGGCAGTCGGGCGGGCGGCGCATGAGCGTCGAACTGGCGGGCAAGAACCTCGGCGGTGCCACCTACCGACCGTCGCAGAGCACACGTTCGCGCCCGCGCGAGGTCCTGCTCACGCTGCGAGCCGCGCTGTGAGGCCGGCGGGGCCGCTTCAGCCGGGCCGCTGGGCGCTTGCGGCGTGCCTGGTGGCCTGCCTGCTGCTGCCTGGCGGCGCGCCCGCGCAAGAGCGGGCGGCCGAGAAGCCGGACCGGGTCGAAGCCGCCTTCCTGCGCAACTTCGCCCGCTACGTGAGCTGGCCGCCGCGTGCCTTCGCCAGCGAACGTTCGCCGTGGCTGGTCTGCATCCTCGGCGACAACCACTTCGACGATGCACTGGAGGCGACATTCCAGGGCCGCACCGAACAGGGCCGCGCGTTCGAGGTCGTGCGCGGCACCAGGCTGGACCAGCTCCCGGCCTGCCAGATCGTCTTCGTCGGCCTGCCGCAAGCCGCCGCGCGCCGCGCTGCGTTGGCCGAGCTGAAGAAGCTGCCGGTGCTGACGGTGGGCCACGCGCCGCAGTTCCTCGACGAGGGCGGCATCATCCGGTTGGTGGCAGGTGAGCGCATCGAAATGAGCATCAACCTCGATCAGGCGCGTGCCGCCTCGCTGACGATTCCGTCGAAGATGCTGGAAGTCTCGCGCGAGGTCGTGGAGAACGGCACCCTGAGGAGGTGGCGATGATCCACTGGCGCCCGTCGGGCATCCGCGCCAGGCTGGCGCTGGCGCTGTCCGTCGCGGCGCTGCTGGCCTTCGCGGCGGCGAGCGGGGGGGTCCTGCTGCTCGAGCGCATCACCCTGGAAACCCGGGCACGCGACGTCGTCGAGCCCTATGCCAAGCTGGTCTCGGTGGGGGCCGAAGCCGCAGTCGCGTTCGGCGACGCCGCGCGGGCCCAGGAGATCCTCGACTCCTTGCGCGCCAATGGGCAGATTCTGGAGGCGCAGATCGTGCTGGCCGATGGCCGCCGCCTGGCCCGCTACAGCGCCCATGCGCAGGTCTCGCCCTTGCCCCTTCCGCAACGCCCCGACGGGGTGCTGGTCTCGCCGGATCGGCACACGGCGGAGCTGCTGCAGGGCCTGCACGACGGCGCGCGGCTGCATCTGGTGATGCACCTGGGCGAGCTCGAGCGTCGCACACGCGAAGCCTTGTTCACGATCGCCGCGGGCACCATCGTGCTGATGGCGCTCGTCGCGCTCGGCCTTCTGGCGGCGTTGCAGCGCAGCGTCGTCCGCCCCATCGCGGCGCTGGCCCAGGCCGCGGACCGGGTGCGCACACAGGCCGCCTACAGCCACCGCGTGCCGAGCGCCGGGGCCGACGAGGTTGCGCGGCTCGGCCAAGGCTTCAACGCGATGATGGAAGCGGTGGAGGATCGCGACGTCGAACTGCGCCGGCTCTCGGCGCTGCAGCGCACGGTGCTCGACAACGTGGGCTCGGGCATCATTGCGGTGGCCCCGGACGGCGTGGTGACCATCTTCAACCGTGCAGCCGAGCGCATGATCGGCTACACCGCCGACGAGGTGGTGGGCAGGCTGACCCCGGCGGTCTGGCACGACGAGGCGGAGATCGCGCGCAGGGCGCGCGAGTTGACGCTGGAGCTGGGCCACACCATCGAGCCCGGCCTGGAGGTCTTTTTCGCCCGGGCGCGCCGCGGCCTGCCCGACAACGGCGAGTGGCGCATCATCCGCAAGGACGGCAAGCGCCTGCCGGTGCAACTGGCGCTGACGGCGCAGCACGGCGAAGGGGGCCGGATCACCGGTTTCGTCGGCCTGGCCTACGACCTGACCGAACGCAAGCAGGCCGAGGCCGCGCAGCGCCGCCACCAGGACGAGCTCGAACAGACCGTGCAGCAGCGCACCGCCGAGCTGCGGCTGGCGCGCGACGCGGCCGAGGCTGCCAACCAGGCCAAGAGCGCCTTCCTGGCCAACATGAGCCACGAGATCCGCACACCGATGAATGCGATCCTGGGCATGTCGGCGCTGGCGCTGCAGGGCGAGCTCGCGCCGCAACAGCGCAACTACGTGCACAAGGCGCATGCCTCGGCCGAGTCGCTGCTGGGCATCATCAACGACATCCTCGACTTCTCGAAGATCGAGGCCGGCAAGCTGGAGGTGGAGAGCATCGCGTTTTCGCTCGACAAGGTGCTGGACAATCTGGTCAACGTGCTCGCCATGCGTGCCGAAGAGGCCGGGCTGGAGTTGCTGCTGGACCTGTCGCCGCGGCTGCCCACCGCGCTGGTGGGCGATCCGTCCCGGCTGGGGCAGGTGCTGCTCAACCTCGGCAACAACGCCGTCAAGTTCACCGAGCGCGGCGAGGTCACCGTGGCCGTGCAGGTGCTGACGGGCGACGCGGCCTCGGTGCAGCTGCACTTCGAGGTTCGCGACACCGGCATCGGCATGGGCCCCGACGTGCAGCAGCGCCTGTTCCAGCCTTTCACGCAGGCCGATGCTTCCACCAGCCGCCGCTACGGCGGCACCGGGCTCGGGCTGGCGATCAGCCGGCACCTGGTACGGTTGATGGGCGGCGAGTTGCAGGTCGACAGCGGACCGGGCCGCGGCAGCCGCTTCAGCTTTGCCGTGCGCTTCGGCCTGCAGACAGGCGCGGCGGCATCCATCCTGCCCGAAGACCGCAGCCAGGGCCTGCGTGGTACCCGCGTGCTGATCGTCGACGACAACGCCGGCGCGCGCGCGGTGCTCACCGCAACCTGCGAGGCCCTGGGTCTCAAGGCAGATGCAGCGGCCGACGCCGACGCGGCGCGGCAACGCCTGGCACGGGCGCAAGCGGGCCATGCGCCGTACCAGTTGCTGCTGGTCGATTTGACCCTGCCCGGCATCGATGACGCAGCGAGCGCCGCATCCCTGGGCCGGTGCGAGCCGCCGCAGCCACAGACTCCCGTCGTACTGATGCTGTCGGCCTGGTCGCGCCACACGGTGCAGCAGAGCCTGGCGGCGCAGCGGCTGACGGTCGGCGCACTGCTCGTCAAACCGGTCACGCCGGCGACGCTGATCCACGCCTGCAACACGGCGCTGGGCATCACCAGCCCCGGCAGCAAACACGATGCAGGGTGCGAGCCCGCGCCCGCCGCCGACCCGCGCGCCAGCCTGCGCGGTGCCCGCATCCTGCTGGTCGAGGACAACGTATTCAACCAGGAGCTGGCGCTGGCCTTGCTCGGCCGCGCCGGCATCGAGGTCAGCGTCGCCGGCAACGGGCAGGAAGCGCTGGACATGCTGGAAGGCCAGGACTTCGACGCGGTGCTGATGGACTGCCAGATGCCGGTGATGGACGGCTACGAAGCCACGCGGGCCCTGCGCCGGCAGCCGCTGCGGCAGTCGCTGCCCATCATCGCGATGACCGCCAATGCGATGGTGGGCGACCGCGACGCCGCCCTGGCCGCCGGCATGAACGACCACATCGCCAAGCCGATCAACGTCAACGAGATGTTCGCGACGCTCGCCCGCTGGGTGACGCCCGATGCGCCGCGGGCCGAGCTGGACGCCGGGGGAGGGTGACGGGCAAGGGCCTCGACCGGGAGCCTGAGCCTCAGCCGCCCCGCACCAGCGCCAGCACCTTGCCGGCGTCGAGCCCGCGGGCCTTCTCCTGCATCGCCGGCAGGTAACGCCCCTGCAGCTCCCGGGCCTCGGCGGCGACGCTGGCGTAGGCGTCCTTCAGCATCTGGGTGGACAAGCTGCGGCCGCCGGCGTAGTAGCGCTTCGCGACGTGGCCGAGCGCATAGGTCGCGGCGAAACTCATGCCCGAACTGACCGCCTGCTTGCCCAGACCGCCCAGCATGCCGCCGCCGAGTCTGCCGAGCAGGCCACCGAGCAGCTTGCGGCCGGCCTGTTCGAGGTACTGCGAGGTCAGGCCGACACCGACGGTCGCGAGGAAGTCCTTCACGTGCCCGCTGTCGAGCTGGTAGCCGTGGGCCTGGCCGATGCGGTAGACCAGCTTCATCTGCAGCGGAATGATCGCCATCGTCGACAGGGTCTCGGGCAGCAGCTCGAGGGCGCCGTTGAGGATGGCAGCGTTCAGGATCGCCTGGTCGAGGGCGGCGTTGTCGATGGCCGGCGCCGCCGTGCCCGGGATCGGCAAGGCCACCGGCGCCTCGATCGGCACCGCGGCGATCTCCTCGGCCTGCGCGGCGAAATGCCCGGCCGACAGGCCCAGGCCGAGCTGGCTGCGCAGGTCGGCCAGGAAACGCGCCTCGGCCTCCGACTGTGCGCCGTCGGCGTCGCAGACGCAGACGGCCATCTCGTAGGCCAGCTGGCGGGCCTCTGTACTGCCGAGCCCGGCGACCGCAGATGCGGTGTCTATGCGTTTCATCAACACGTCCTGGTAGAGCGTCGGCAGGTGCACGCCATCGGCCCGGCCCAGGCCCTCGGCGATGCGTTTGAGCTCGTCGCGCTCGCGGTCGTGTTTGTCGCCGTCGGCATACGCCGCGAGCACCGCGAGGGTGACGATGGCCTGGGTATCGGAAGAGGTCATGGGGCGGTTCGCAGGCAAGTGGCGGGCTGTGTTCGGTCGCCGCCTGCCGCAAAGGTTCCGCCCGCCGTCGTCTCCTTCTTTGCGCCCGCAAGGAAAAGGAGGCGCCAGCCGCACCCAACCCGGCGGGCTCCCGGCAAGAGGATCCCGCCCCCACGCGGAGCGGCCCCGCCCCCAGTCCGACATCGAAGGCGAACCCGCATCCCTTCCTGCACAAGGGCCAATTGGCCGCCAATCCCCGCGCACTTCGCCGCAGTGACCGCTCAAGTCCACAGATATGGTCCCGATAACCCGTCCGTGAGGGAAGCAGTGGGTCTGGCGTGGCCAGGTCGGCGGCCCGGATATCGACACCCCCTATCAGGACAACACGCGGATGAATTCGAGTCTTCAGCAGGTCGAGGCGGCGCCACAGCGCCGGGCTGGCTGCCGGACTTCGCGTGCAGCTCCCCTCGTACAACAGATCGTCAGTAAAAGGTAATACGCGATGGCTTCCTTCGTCACCAATCTCTCCACCGCGCAGATCGCGGCACTCTCCACCACGACGATCGCGGGGTTCAGTACGGAAGATTGGGCTGCCTTCAGCACCGCACAGATCGCGGCATTGACGACCGCGCAAGCGGCGGTCATCCCGTCGGCCAGCTTCTCTGTCCTCACCACCACGCAATTGGCCGCCATCGAGACGGCCGACCTGCAAGCCATCAGCACCGCCTCGCTGCGCACGCTGACCGACGCCCAGCTCGACGCGCTGACGACCGACCAGCTCGCCTCGATGCGCACCGCGCAGGTCGCCGCGCTGACGACCTCGCAGATCGCCGGCCTCGGCACCGCCGACCTGAACGCCTTCGGCACCGCGCAGTTCGCCGCGCTCACCACCGCCCAGGCGGTCGCGCTCACGTCGACCCAGATCGCCGGCATGGAGACGGCCGACATCGCCGCCCTCAGCACCGGCGCCATCCGCGCGCTGGGCACCGAAGACATCGCCGCCCTGACGACCGCCCAGGTGGTCGCGCTGAGTACCGCGCAGGTCGCCGCGCTGACCAGCGCGCAAACGGCCGCCCTGGAGACGGCCGACCTGGCCGCGATGGAGACGGCTGATCTTCGCGCAATGACCACGGCCGCCGCGAGCGGCCTGAGCAGCGCGCAGATCGCCTCGCTGACGACCGACCAGGTCGCCGCACTGACGACCGCGCAAGTCGCCGCACTCAATACCAACCAGGTCGCCGGCCTGACCACCGCCGACATGGCCGCGCTGAGCAGCGCGCAAGTCGCCGCGCTGAACAGCGCCCAGGCCGGGGCCCTCTCCACCGCCCAGATCGCCGCGATCGAAACCGCCGACCTGCGCTCGCTGGCCACCGCCGCGCTGCGCGCGCTCGACACCGACCAGCTCGGCGCGCTCACCACCGACCAGCTCGCTGCGCTCACCACCGGCCAGGTCGCTTCGCTGAGCACCGCGCAGATCGCGGGCCTGGGCACGGCCGACCTGAACGCACTGGGCACCGCCCAGTTCGCCGCGCTGACCAGCGCCCAGGCCGCTGCATTGACGACCGCCCAGATCGCCGGCCTGGAGACCGCCGACGTCGCCGTGCTGAGCACCGCCGCCGTGCGCGCGCTGGGCACCCCGGCGATCGAGGCGCTGACCACCGCGCAAGTGACCGCCTTGACGACCGCCCAGGCCGCCGCGCTGACCAGCGCCCAGGCCGCCGCGCTGGAGACCGCCGACGTCGCCGCGCTGGAGACCGCCGACCTGCGCGCACTGAACTCCGCTGCGCTGCGTGCCCTGAGCACCGACCAGATGGCCGCGCTCACCACCGACCAGATCGCCGCGCTGACCACCGC
>DATHWJ010000316.1:0-11683 GCA_035460745.1 Ideonella sp.
GAGGCGGTCGCGCGCGCGCTGGCGCTGCTGCGCTCGCCGGACGAGCGTGAAACGGCGGCTGCCAACGCCCGCCGCTTTGCCGCCGAGCACGGCGGCGCGGCCACCCGCATGGCCGAGTGCATCCTGACGCTGATGCCGGGCTGAGACGGCGTGGGCGACAGGCGCCAGTGGGATCAGGCGCGCAGCAGGTCCAGACCCTTCATGCCGTCGGTGCCCGGGAACACGTCGCGGTTCAGCGCCGCGCCGGCCACCTGCAGGTGATCGGCCAGCAGGCCCTTGAAGACACCGCGCAGGTCGGTGGTGATGCGCAGGTCGCGCCCTTCGTAGCGGTCTTTCTTGGCCAGCCCAGGCCAGTCGGCATACACCTTGCCGCCCTTGACGGCCCCGCCCAGCACGAAGGCGGCGCCGCCGGTGCCGTGGTCGCTGCCGTTGGTGCCGTTGATCGCCACCTCGCGGCCGAACTCGGTGGCGACCACCACGACCGTGCGCTTCCAGGTGCCGTTGGCACCGGGCGCGTCCAGCAACTCGCGCAGCAGGGCGAGGTTGTCGTCCAGCAGGCGCAGGTTGTTCACGTAGGCGCTCTTGGGGGCCGTCAGGTTGGCGTGGCTGTCCCAGCCGTTCATCTCCAGCACGGCCACCTGCGGGCCCTTGGGCTGTATCAGGAACTCCGCGGCCTTGCGGGTCAGGGCCGTGAGCGGGCCGCGCTCCGGGCCGGCCATGTTGTCGCCGCCGGCCATGCCGGGGCTTATCGCGCCGCCCGTGGCGCTGCCCAGGTGCAGCTCGCGCGCACGCAGCAGCGCGGCGCCCAGCGCCGGGTCGCTGGCATAGACCCGCTCCAGCCGCGCCAGCAGGTCGGCCGAGGGGTCGGGCATCGAGGAGGGGGCCCAGTTGTCGACCTCCTTGGGGCCGCGCAGCACCAGCGGCACGGTGGTGTTCATCGCGACACCGCGGTCGCCGCCCGCCGCCAGCGCGCGGCCCAGCCAGCCGGTGCGCAGCTGGTAGGGCTTCTCGCCGCCGGACTCCAGCACCTGCTGGGCGTCGAAGTGCGAGCGGTCGCGGTAGGGCAGGCCGACGGCGTGCAGCACCGCGAGCTCGTTGCGGCCCCACATCTCGTGCAGCTTGGGCAGGCCGGGATGCAGCGCAAACGTGCGGTCCAGCGCCAGCGGCGCCGAGGCGAACTGGGCCAGCGGGCCGCGCGCCGGCGCGAAGTCGGGGTCGCCGACCGGCGGCACGGCCCACAGGCCGTCCATGCCGCCGCGCAGCACCACGACCACCATGCGGTTGGCGTCGGCGTTGGCGGCTGGGGCTGCGCCGAAGGCCAGGCTGGCCCAGGGCGAGAAGGGGGTCAGCGCCGCACCGGCCAGCGAGGCGCGGAGCAGGTGGCGGCGGGAGATCGTTGAGCTCATGGGGTGTCCTTTTCAGCGGCGCTGGAACTCGGGCGACATCAACAGCAGCACCAGGGCTTGCTGGCCGTCCGCTGCGCGCTCGATCTGGCGCTCGGTGGTGTCGCTCAAGCGCGCGCCCAGGCTGGCTCGGGCCAGCGCTCGGGCGTCGGTCTGCGGGTCGGCCCGCTCGGCGATGCGCATGGCCCACTCGACGCGCTTCCAGACGGCGTCCGGGCCCAGCCACTCTTCGGCCTTGTCGGGCCAGCCGGCGGGCGAGGGGGCCGACATGGGCCGCTGGCCCATGCTGCCCAATACCGAGTCCTTGCCTTGCGCCATATGGCGCTCGGCCACGCCCAGCACACGCAGCGTGGAGATGCCGAATTCCTCCGGCGTCTTCAGCTTGCGGGCCGCGGGGTCCCAGCTCTCGGGGGCGTCGATCAGCGTGCGGTAGACGGCGGCCAGGTCGCCGCCCGAGCCGCTGAAGCTGCGGGCGAGCTTGTCGACCAGCGAAACCGGCGGCTCGTCGGCCACGAAATGGCGCGCCAGCTTGGTGGCGATGAAGCGCGCGGTGCTGGGGTGGGTGGCGAGGTCGTGCAGCACCATGTTCAGCGCCTCCGGGCCCTCGGGATAGGTCTTGCCCAGCAGGCGTTTCGGGCCGGGCTCGTGGACGTTGGGCTCGAAGTAGCCGGCCTGGCCGTTGCGCGGCGGGTCGGTGGCGCGCCAGCCGGTCAGCACCGCGGCGAACGCGGTCACGTCCGCCTGCGTGTAGCCGCCCCAGGGGCCATAGCTGCCGCCGCCGTTGGCCACGCCGAGGGTGTGCAGCTCCATGATCTCGCGGGCCAGGTTTTCGTTCAGGCCGGTGGCGCGCTTGACGGGCTTGTCGGTGCCGCCCCTGCGCGCCAGGTTGCGCTGCACGGTGCGCGAGTGCGGGCCGGCCGAGGCGTTGTTGTCGAGGTAGCGCAGCATGCTGGGGTGGGTGGCGGCGGCGCGCAGCAGGGTTTCGAAGTTGCCGGCGATGTGGGGGCGTATCGCCTCGCGTTCCATCGCGCCGGCCAGGCCGCGCACCGTGGACTTCAGGATCGAGACCGAGAAGTGGTTGGCCCAGAACAGCGTCAGCCGCTCGGCAAAGGGGCGGCGCGTCTGGGCCGCGGTGAGCAGGCGCGACTGGATGTCGGCATTGACGATCTCGCGCAGCTCGGGTGGGTCGTCGGCGGCCGGCATGGCGCGCCCGCCCGCCATCGCCGGCTGCTTGGGCATGGGGTCGCCGAGCAGGGCCCGGGTGGGCACTTTCTGCTCGGTGTAGGCCGCGAGGCCTTGTTGCGAGCTGGCGAGCAGGCGGCCGACGGGGCGGTCGGCCGGGCCGATCTGGGCCTTGAGCCAGCCGGCGGGGTCGTTGCCCACCACGTCGAGGCGGGCTTCGCCCAGGCCGAAGCGGTGGGCGGCGATCACCGCATTGAGCGGGGCAGAGGTCATACGGCAACTCCCATCGGACAGGCCGTGCGCGGGGCGCCCGGGGTGGGCAGCATCGTACGCAGCTGTCGGTGTTGCTTTTATGAACGCCGCAGGGGGCCCGGGAGTCGACCCGGGCTGCCGGCTAACTTGTAAAGAAGCGTGCGGCCGGGGCCGCTCAGGCTCAGCGAGCGAGCAGCGTGTTGACGGCCTGCACGTCGTCCGGCACCAGCAGGCCCGAGGCCTGGCGCAGCCGCAGGCCGCCCATCACCACGTCGTAGCGGGCCTTGGAGAGGTCGCGCTGGGTCTGGAAGAGCTGGGTCTGGGCGTTCAGCACGTCGATGTTGACGCGCACGCCGACGCGGTAGCCGAGCTGCGTGGCCTCCAGCGCCAGCTTGCTGGACGACTCGGCGGCCTCCAGCGCCTTGACCTGGGCATGGCCGGACTGCACGCCGAAAAAGGCCTGGCGCGTGCCCTGCGCGACGGTGCGGCGGGCGAAGTCGAGGTCGCTGACGGACTTCTCCTCCAGCGAGAGGGTTTCCTTGACGCGGTTCTGGATGGAGTAGCCGGCGAAGAGCGGGACGTTGACGGTGAGGCCGATGCCGGCGGTGGTGCCGCTGTTGTTGAGGTTGTAAGCCGTGGTCTGGGGCAGTGGCGGGGCCAGGCCGGTGGCGGCGTCGCCGGAGGCCAGGTTGCGCCCGGTGCCCACGCTGGCGGTCAGCGTGACGGTCGGCAGGTGGCCGGCGCGGGCCTTGTCGGTCTCCAGCTTGGCCACCTCCAGCGCCAGCCGGGCCTGTTGCACCGCGGGGCTCTGGTTGTCGGCATTGATCACCCAGTCGTCCACCGCGGCGGGGACCAGCAACGGCAGCTCCACCGGCACCGCCAGCGGGCGCGGCGAGATGCCGGTGCGGCCGACGGTCTGCTCCAGCGCGAGCTGCTTGACGCGCAGGTCGTTGTCGGCGGCGATCTCCTGCGCCAGCGCGAGGTCGTAGCGGGCCTGGGCTTCGCGCGTGTCGGTGATGGTGGCGGTGCCGACCTCGAAGTTGCGCTTGGCGGAGGCGAGCTGCTCGGAGATGGCCTTCTTGCTGGCCAGCACCGTGCCCAGCGTGTCGGAGGCGGCCAGCACGTCGAAATAGGCCTGCGAGAGGCGCACGATCAGGTCCTGCTCGGCGCCGCGCAGCTGCGCCTGCGCGATCGTCACGCCGCGTTCGGCCTGCGAGATCGTGGCGCTGTCGGCCTTGTTGAACAGGGTCTGCTGGCCATTGATCGCCAGTTGGGCCGATTTGGTCCTGGCGGTCAGGGCCGAGTCGCTGTCCGGCGTGTCGCTGTAGCCCAGGTTGGCGGTGCCGGCCAGGCCCACCGACGGCAGCTTGAGCGCGCGCGCCTGGTCGGCGCGGAACTGCGCGGCGTCGGCCTGCGAGCGGGTGGCGAGGTAGACCGCGTCGTAGGCGCGTGCGGCGTTGTACAGCTCCAGCAGGCTTTGCGCACGGGCGCTGCCGGCGGCGCCGAAGGCCAGGGCCAGCGGCACGAGCAGGGCAGCGCGGTGCAGTTTGAAGCGACGCGGGAGCGGCATGGTGCTTTCCTCTTGTGGGGGTGTGGTTCGTGGGGTCAGGGTCTCGGCCCGGCTGTCGTGCAGCCGGCGAGGTTGTACATGCCACCCCGCTCGGGTTGCATCACAAATGCGACGACCTGCGCACTGCGCATGCCGTGATGACAAAAACCGGCGATGGGCTGCGCCCGCCTGAACGCGGCCCGCTCGTCCATCAGAAGCGGAAGCGCGTCGGCTCGGCGAAGCCGTCCAGCCGCGGCGCGACGGTGTCGAAGAGCTCGACCTTGCTGAGCGAGGCGCCGGACTGGCGGGTGTAGAGCACGGCGCGCATCATGGGCTCGGCGCCCTCGATGGCGATCAGCCGGCCGCCGGTCTTGAGCTGGTCGAGCAAGACCTGCGGCACGTTGGCGACCGAGCCGGAGAGCATGATGGCGTCGAACGGGCCCTCGGCGGCCAGGCCGGCGCGGCCATCGGCCTCGCGCACCGAGACGTTGGCGATGCCGGCGCGGCGCAGGTTCTCGGTGGCCATGCGGGCCAGCGCGGGGCGGTCTTCCAGCGTGATGACGCGCTGCGCACGGTGCGCCAGCAGCGCGGCCATGAAACCGCTGCCGCTGCCGATCTCGAGCACGGTCTCGTGGCGCTGCACCTTGAGCTCCTGCAGCATGCGCGCCTCGACGCGCGGCGCCAGCATCAGCTGGCCCTCGGCCAGCGGCACCTCGGTGTCGACGAAGGCCAGTGCCCGGTAGGCGGGCGGCACGAAGTCTTCGCGCTTGACAACGGCCAGCAGCGCCAGCACGGCGGGATCCAGCACGTCCCAGGGGCGGATCTGCTGTTCGATCATGTTGAAGCGGGCTTGTTCGACGTTCATGGCGTGTCCTGGGAGAAGAGGCGGCGGGCCGGAGTAACCCTAGATTCTAGGCAGCATCGGCCGGCTGAAGGCCCTGCAGCAGCAGCTGCATGTGGTGGCGGATGAAGGCCTCCGGGTGGTCCAGCGCCTTCTCCGGGCCGCCGCAGGCCCCCAGCGAATGTTTGTGCATGCACAGCATCACCATCGGCAGGATGATCGAGTAGACCGTGAGCTGGACATCCACCGCGCGAAACTCGCCGCGCGCAATGCCACGCTGTATCAGGCGCGATATCACCGCCTGGCCAGGCTCCACCACCTCCTGGAAATAGAACTGCGCAATCTCGGGAAAGTTGCGCACCTCGGTGATCACCAGCTTGAAGATGCCCGAGGTGGGGCTCTCGAAAATCTTCAGCCACCAGTCCGTCATCAGGTGGACGAGCAACTCGCCCGAAGGCCCCTCTGCCTCGTCCACCTGCTGGGCGCCGGCGGCGATGTCGGCCGACAGCGTCTGCTTGATGACGGCCTTCAGCAGCTCTTCCTTGCTGGGGTAGTAGAGGTAGAGCGTGCCCTTCGAGACCCCGGCCCGCGCCGCGACCTCCTCGGAGCGGGTCGCGGCGAAGCCTTTCTCGACGAACAAGGACAGGGCCGCATCCAGCAGTTCCTGGGGGCGGGCTTCCTTGCGGCGCTGGCGTTGGGCGGCGGGTGACATGGGTTAATGACTGATGGGTCAGTAATACTAACAGGGGCTGCGGTCGGTGCCAACCGCTGCGTGCCGGGGCCCTGGGCACGGCGGCATTGCGATAGGCTGGAGGTCTGGCGTTCATCACGCCCTGGGGTTTCCGCCTTTTCGGCATTTCTGCGAGATTTTTTGATGCCTGTCTTTTCATTTTTACCGCAGGCCCGGCGCTCGGCGCTCGCCGTGCTGGCGGGGATGGCCCTGGTGTTGGCCGGCTGCGCCCAGCTGGCGGGCCCGCGCAGCGTCGTCTTCAGCGAGGGCGAGCTGCAGCAGATGCTGGAGCGCAAGTTCCCGCTGGACCGGCGCATGCTGGAGGTGATGGAGGTCAAGGTCTCGCAGCCGCAGTTGCGGCTGCTGCCCGAGCGCAACCGCCTGACGCTGGATCTGCAGGCCGACGCCACCGACCGGCTCTTCGCCAACGCGCTGCACGGCCGGCTGGCGCTGGAGAGCGGGCTGCGGCTGGACCCGCGCGACGCCAGCATCCGGCTCACGCAGGTGCGGGTCACGGCCTTCACGCTGGACAAGGACGGCGCCTCGCCGCGCGTGCCGCTGCAGCGCCTGGGCGCGCTGGTGGCCGAAACCCTGCTGGAGGACGCGGCGATCCACCAGCTCAAGCCCGAGCAGATGGAGCGGCTGACACGCGCCGGCTACCAGCCCGGCAGCATAGAAATCACGCCCGCCGGCATCGTGATCAGCGTCGTGCCGCGCTGAGGCTTGCGGCGGCGGGCGCAGACATCAAGCGCACGCAAGCCCTGGGTATCATCGGCCGCTTTGCCGAACAGGGAGCGCTTTTTTGGATCCGATGCTGCTGCTCAAGGCCGCCGTGATGGGCGTGGTCGAGGGCTTGACCGAGTTCTTGCCGATCTCATCCACCGGGCATCTGATACTCGCCGGCTCGCTGCTCGACTTCACCGGCGGCGTCGCCAAGGTCTTCGAGATCGCGATCCAGACCGGCGCGATGTTCGCGGTGATGTGGGAGTACCGGCGCCGCTTGCTGGACACGCTGGGCGGCCTGGGCAGCCAGCGCATCGCGCAAAAGTTCGCCCGCAATCTGCTGATCGCCTTCATCCCGGCGGCGGTGTTCGGGCTGGCGCTGGGCTCGATGATCAAGGCCAGGCTGTTCCACCCGGTGCCGGTGGCGCTGGCCTTCGTGATCGGCGGCGTGATCATCCTGTGGGTGGAGCGGCGCCACCGCGAGAAGTTCGGCAGCATGGACCTGCAGGGCGCCCGCCGCGCCCGCGTCGAGTCGGTCGACGACATGACGGCGATGGACGCGCTGAAGGTGGGCCTGGTGCAATGCGCCGCGCTGATCCCGGGCACCAGCCGCTCGGGCGCCACCATCATCGGCGCGATGCTGTTCGGCTTCTCGCGCCGTGCGGCCACCGAGTTCAGCTTCTTTCTCGGCATCCCGACACTGATCGCGGCCGGTGGCTACTCGCTGCTGAAGCAGCGCGCCGACCTGCACCTGGCCGATCTGCCGGTCTTCATCGTGGGCCTGGTGCTGGCCTTCATCAGCGCGCTGGTCTGCATACGCTGGCTGATACGCTATGTCTCGACGCACGACTTCACCGTCTTCGCCTGGTACCGCATCGTCTTTGGCGGCCTGGTGCTGCTCTCGGCCTACATGGGCTGGGTGGAGTGGAAGGCCTGACGTGGAAGGCCTGAGGGGCTAAGCCGGGAAACGCGCCGCAAGCGCGGCCCTTTTCCGGCTCAAGTCTGGCGCGTACCCGGGCAGGATGGCGGCCACCATGGCTGACTCCGCCCAAGACCGCAACTTACCCGCCTCAGAGCGCAAGATCAGCCGTGCCCGCGAGGACGGGCAGGTCCCGCGCTCGCGCGACCTGGGCCACTTTGCCGCGCTGGCGGTGGGCGGGGCGGTGCTGATGCTGACGGCCGCCCCCATGGCCGGCTGGCTGCAGCGCCTGCTGGCCAGCGCCCTCAGCTTCGACCGCCGCGCGGTGGTCTCGCCGCAGTACATGACCGAGCACCTCAGCCTGCTGGCGCTGAAGGCACTGGTGGTGATCGTGCCGGCGGGCCTGCTGATGGTGGCGGTGGCGCTGGCCTCGGCCATGCTCTCGGGAGGCTGGAATGTGAGCTTCAAGGCTGTCCAACCCAACTTCGGCCGCTTCAACCCCATCGCCGGCCTGGGCCGCCTGTTTGCCAAGCAGCACCTGATCGACGTCTTCAAGATGTGCGTGCTCACGCTGGTGATAGGCACCGTGGGCGGCATGTACCTGAAGGCCCAGTTCCAGGAGCTCTCGCAGCTGCTGATGGTGCCGCTGCCGCAGGGCATCGCCAAGCTCTCGGCGGCGATCGCCGGCGGCTTCGGCCTGCTGCTGCTGGTGGTGGGCGCCTGGGCGCTGGTGGACGTGCCGCTGCAGCGCCACCTGTGGCTGAGCCGCCTGAAGATGACCCGCGAAGAAGTCAAGCAGGAGCACAAGGACGCCGAGGGCAACACCGAGGTCAAGGGCAAGATCAAGGCGCGCATGCGCGAGATGGCGCGCCGGCGCATGCTGGCCGCCGTGCCGCAGGCCGACCTGGTGGTGATGAACCCGACCCACTATGCCGTCGCGCTGAAGTACGACGAAGACCGCATGGGCGCGCCGCGCGTGGTCGCCAAAGGGGCGGACCTGCTGGCGCTGCGCATCCGCGACATCGCGCGCGAGTCCAAGGTGCCGGTGCTGCAGGCGCCGCCGCTGGCGCGGGCGCTCTATACCCACTGCGAGCTGGACGGCGAAGTGCCGGCAGCGCTGTTCGCCGCGGTGGCGCAGGTGCTGGCCTGGGTGTATCAGCTGCGCCAGTCGACCGGGCCGGCGATGGCGCCGCCGCAGGTGAGCGTGCCGCCCGAGCTGGATCCGCACACGCCCAAGCCGGATTGACTGCCGGGCGGGCGCGCCGCTACAGCGCCCAGGCCCACTGCAGCTTGAGGAAGAGCTCCTCGTAGCGGTCGCGCAGCGGGTCTTCGCGCTCGCGCACCAGGCCCACACTCCAGGAGCGGCCGTAGCCCCATTCGCGGCGGAACATCAAGGAGCGGTGGCGCTGCCGGTCGGCGTAGCTCTCCAGCCCCGCGAGCGCGTCGCTGCGGCGGAAGTCGCGCGTGTTCTGCGCGATCAGGCGCAGCGAATCGCGGGCGCTGACGTGCAGCACGGCCAGCCAGCGCCAGCTGCCTTCGGTGAAGGCGCTGCGGCCGTCGGAACCGCGCACCCAGGTGCCTGTCCAGGCGTGGTCGGACTCCAGGCTCCAGCCGCGCGGCAGCGGGAAGCGCGTCTGCATCTCCAGCCAGAGGTTGGCGCCGCGGCCCACCCGGTCGGCGTCCACGTCGAGCAGCCGGCCCAGGCTGAACTCGCCCGTCACCCGCGTCAGCCACGGCAGCGGCGCACCCTCGAAGCCCAGGTGCAGCGCCGGCACGGGGTGCAACTGCCCACGCGTCCTGGCACGCTGCCGGTCGAAGCCGAGCTCCATCCACAGCTCGCTGCGCAAGGGGCCTTGCACCCAGAAACCCGGCCTGAGCTGCTGCTCCACCACCTCGCCGCCGGGCACGCCGCCGGCCGCGTCGGGCAGGGTGCGTATCTCATGCAGCCCGAGGTGGGCCTCGACCTCGTACAGCGCGAGGCCGCCCTCTCCGGACTCGCCGCCGCCGAGCCGGGTCTCGCCGAGCCGGCGGTTGAGGTTGGCGCTCAGACGGCGCACGCCGGCCTGTGCGACGAAGCCGTTGTCATTGACGAAGCCCGGGCTGATCCACTCCCACTCGGCTTCGTGCCACCACTGCTCGCTGCTGTAGCGCCACTCGGCCCAGCCGTAGCGGCCGTCGCGCCGGGCCGTGCGCAGCGGCAGGCCCTCGCCGTCGAAGCCGGCAGTGTTCTGCGAGGCCATCGCGATCCAGCGCAAGTGGGTCTCGGCGTCCTCGCCGGAGGCTGTGCGCCAGCGCCCGTCGATGCCGGCCACGCTGTTGCGCCGGCCCTCGCCGTGGTCGCGTTGCGAGAGCAGCATGCCCCATGCGGCGGGGTCGCCGTGCCAGCGGGCGCGCAGCAGGCTGGCGCTGGAGTCGCGGGTCTGCAGCCAGTCCTGTGTCTCATAGGGGCTGCCGCGCAGCAGCAGGCTGCCGTCCTGGTCGGCCAGGCTCAGGGCCGTGGCGTCGGCCTGCGTGCCGCGCCACGTGGCGCGCAGGCCCGCGCGCGGGTCTGCGATGGTGCGCGAGTAGAAGGCGGGCAGCGGCAAGCCCAGCACGTCGGCACTCTCGAGAAAGAAGCCGCGCTTTTCGGGCAGGCTCAGCGCGATCGCGCCGGCACCGGTGTTGGGCGGGGCGTCGAGCTCCACCTGGGAGTAGTCCGGGTTCAGCGTTGCGTCCAGCACCCAGTCGGCACGCGGGCGCCACTTCAGGTCGGCCCCGAGGCTGGCGCTGTCGCGCCGGCTGCGGCCGGCCTCCCCCGTGCGCCGCTGGCGCCGCGCGGTGAACTCGGGCTTGAACTCGATGAAGCCGCGGTCGCGCACCGCCTGCAGCGTCTCGCCCAGCCCGCCCAGCTCTTGCAACTCCTCGATGAAGCTCAGCGAGTCCTGCGCCAGCGGTGCGCTGACCAGCAGCAGGTCGTCGGCATGCGGCACGCTGCGCACCGCCATGATGCGCCACGGCAGGCCCGCCTTGTAGGGGTAGCGCAGGCTGGACAAGGGCCAGCGCAGCTCCACGCTGTAGCCGTCCGGCAGCCGCTGCACGGCGGCCTCGACCGGGAAGTCTGGGCCGTAGTCTTCTTCATCCTCGTCCGCGCGGTAGAGGCCGTCGGCCACCACGCCGGCCAGGCTGATGCGCACGAACTGCGCGGCCCGCTTGTGGCCGGTCGGGTCCAGCCAGATCGCAACGAAGTCCTGGTCGCGCTTGACCTGGTCGCGCCGGGTGAGGGCGCTGCGCATCAGCGCAGGCTGGTCGTCCCAGGCGCGCAGGCCGACGATCAGGGCTTGTTCGGTGATGAGCACCTGCAGGGTGGTGCGCAGGTTGTCGGGCGCGGGCTCGTCATCTTCCGGCTCGTATTGGTAGAAGCTGTCATGCACCGGGGCGCGCTGCCAGGCGGGGTCGTCGAGGTGCCCGTCGATGCGCGGTGCGGCGTCGCCGGGGGGCAACGCCAGGGCTTGTGGGTGGGCGGGCGTGGGGGCGGCGGGGGTTGCGAGGGCGTGGGTGGCGCAGATGACCAGGGCGGCGCTGCGCGCTGTGGCCAGGAAGGCGTTGCGTGCGGTGGCGAGGAGGGTGCTCTCCTGTAGTCGCGGGCTGCCTTGCCGCGGTGCGGCGGGTCTTGTGGTGCGTGGTTCTCCCATGGGGGTGGCATTGTCTGTCGGACTTGGGGGCGGGCGCTGTGGTGTATTCGCCGAGCTTGGCCCTGCCGATATCAAGGGATCTCAGCAGCAAGATTCAGGCCGGAAACGAGCATCGATGCGAGCTGCAGGCGAATTGCATGACTGACCAAGCAGACCGGCCCTTTGCTCCGGTGCAGGTCTTGTGATTTGTCGATCGACGCGAAAATATGTCTCGTATCGAAACCTGTTTGTCGAAGCCCCGGAAGCTGCAACTTGCGAACAGTCCCCGATAGCCAGCGGCAGCCGAAACACGGTGCGCAAACACTTATTGCACGACTCTCATTCCGTCAAGTAACACTCGGATGTCCTCGCGTGCCAAGACACCGCCTTCTGGGTCCCTACTTCGCAAGAGGAAGGTTGCATATATGAAACCT
>DATHWJ010000317.1:0-3540 GCA_035460745.1 Ideonella sp.
GACACGCAGCAGCGCGGCGCCAGCGACCAGCCGCGGCTCCACTTCCACCAGCGCCGCGACGCCGGCCGGCACCTCGGCCTGCTGGCCGGCCGCGAGGAAAACGTCGTCGATGCAGCCCGGCCAGGTCAGCCAGACCGCGCCGGCCTGCACTTGCAGCAGCCAGGGGGCCGTGGCTTGCAGGCCCGTCGGTGCCACGCGCATCAGGTCGCCCTGTGCCAGCACGAACGGGGTCTCGGGGGTGATGGGCGTGGAGGTGTTCATGGGCTACACCTTAGGCGCGGCGGCCCGCGGCGCACAGGCACAGCGCGCCACGATGTTGCGATCACAACTCGCCGCCCCAGGCCTCTGTACCGGTCGATTCACGAACCGCCTGTACCGGTTCAGCGCGACCCGACCGGTACAGAATCAGCGCCATGGCCACCGCTCCCACCCCGCCGCAGACGCCCACTGCCCCTTCCGCCCCCTCCCTCTACCAGCAGCTCGCCGAGCGCATCGCCACGCTGATCGCCAGCGGCGCGCTCAAGCGCGGCGACCGCCTGCCCTCGGTGCGCGACATGGCGCAGCAGCAGAGCGTCTCGCTGGCCACCGTGCTGCAGGCCTACCGCACGCTGGAGGACCAGCGGCTGATCGAGGCGCGGCCGCGCTCGGGCTACTTCGTCGCGCTGCGGGCGGCGAGCACGCCGATCGGGCGCAAGGCGGCCGCCGCGCCCGAGCTGCCCGAGATCACGCAGCCGCCGGCCGAGTCGCGGCCGGTGGAGGTCAGCCAGATCGTCGAGCGCGTGATGGTCGCCGCCACCGACCCGCACGTGATCTCGTTCGGCGCCGCCTGCCCCGGCGGCGACCTCTTCCCCAACGACCGCATGCGCCGCGCGATCAGCCGCGCCGCGCAGCGCCAGCATGCGGCGCTGGGCCGCTACCCCTTCGCACCCGGCATCGCGCCGGTGCGCGAGGCCATCGCCCGGCGGGCGCTGGCGCTGGGCTGCCAGCTCGACCCGGCGCGCATCCTCATCACCAACGGCTGCATCGAGTCGATCAGCCTGTGCCTGCGCGCGGTGACGCAGCCCGGCGACATCGTCGCGCTGGAGTCGCCGACCTACTTCGGCTTCCTGCAGATCCTGCAAAGCCTGCACCTGCGCGCGCTGGAGATCCCCACCGACCCGCGCACCGGCATCTCGCTGCCGGCCCTCGAACTGGCGCTGGACACCCAGCCCATCAAGGCCGTGCTGGTGGTGCCCACCTTGTCCAACCCGCTGGGCTCGACCATGCCGCTGGCCGCCCGCCGCAGCCTCGCCCGGCTGCTGGAGGAACGCGGCGTGCCGCTGGTGGAAGACGCGCTCTACAACGACCTGCACGGCCGCGGGGAGGGCCGGCGCGCCGTCAAGTCCTTCGATACCAGCGGCAACGTGATGCTTTGCAGCTCCTTCTCCAAGACCGTCTCGCCCGGCGTGCGCCTGGGCTGGGTCGAGGCCGGCCGCTGGGCCACGCCGGTGCAGCGCCTGAAGGCCACGCTGAGCGGCGGCCACACCGAGCTGATCGAATGGGCCATGGCCGACGTGCTGTGCCAGCCCGGCCACGAGCCCGCGCTGCGCACCTTGCGCGCCACCATCGCCAGCCGCATCGAGCAGGCGCGCCGGCTGATCGCGCTGAGCTTCCCGGCCGGCACACGCATCACCGCGCCCGAAGGCGGCTTCATCCTGTGGCTGGAGCTGCCGCGCGGCGTCGACGCGGTGGCCCTCTTCCAGGCCGCGCTGGCGGAAAACATCTGCATCGCACCGGGGCCGATGTTCAGCAGCAGCGCGCGCTACGACCACTGCATCCGGCTCGGGCTGGGCCGAGCCTGGGGGCCGGCGGAGCAGCAGGCGCTGCAGCGGGTGGGCGCGATGGTGCAGCAGATGGTGGCGGCCGCGGGGCCGATGGCGAAGGCGGCTTGAGCCGCCGCCCGGTCGCGCCCGTCAGATCGACATCAGCGCCCGCACGCCCTCGGCCTCCATGTCCTTGCCGCGCCCGCGCTGGATGATCTCGCCACGCTCCATCACCAGGTACTGGTCGGCCAGCTCGGCGGCGAAGTCGTAGAACTGCTCGACCAGCACGATGGCCATGGTCTTGCGGTCGGCCAGCATGCGGATCACGCGGCCGATGTCCTTGATGATGCTGGGCTGTATGCCCTCGGTGGGCTCGTCGAGTATCAGCAGCTTGGGGCCGGCGGCCAGCGCGCGGGCGATGGCGAGCTGCTGCTGCTGGCCGCCGGAGAGGTCGCCGCCGCGGCGGTGCAGCATGGCCTTGAGCACCGGGAAGAGCTCGAACAGCTCGGCCGGGATGGCGGTGCCGGCCTTCTTGTAGGCCAGGCCCATCAGCAGGTTGTCCTGCACCGTCAGCCGGCCGAAGATCTCGCGGCCCTGCGGCACGTAGCCGACGCCTTTGCGCACCCGCTCGTAGGGGGTGTCGCGGGTGATGTCGCCACCGTCGAGCTGGATGCTGCCGGTCTTGACGGGCACGACGCCCATCAGGCTCTTGAGCAGCGTCGTCTTGCCGACGCCGTTGCGGCCGAGCACGACGGTGACCTCACCGAGCTTGGCCTCGAAGCCCAGGCCGCGCAGGATGTGCGAGCCACCGTAATACTGATTCAGGCCTTCGACTTTCAGCATGTGTTGCGCTCGGTATGTGTTGAATTCGGAGTCTCTTTTTGGGTGCCGCTTGCGCGACTGGCTTGGTTTGTTTTGGCGAGAGCCCGCCGGGTTGCGCCCGGCTGGCGCCTCACTTTCTTTGCGGGCGCAAAGAAAGTAAGCAAAGAAAGCGCCTCAACACCCATATTTATTTCTCGGCCAGGGCATCGGTCGCTGCGCTCCGTCCTGTGCACCCGGGACCGTCTCGCCCAGCAGCGGGCGAGACCCTCGCTGGCACGGGGCTGCACGCTCCGTGGCTCACTCGCGGGTCTGGAGACTCGTGCCAAATGTCCTGCTGCTGCCCAGGCACCGACCCGAGTCGAGGTACTCAAGCCAGATGCACCGTGTCTCGCCCGCTGCTGGGCGAGACGGTCCCGGGTGCACAGGACGGAGCGCAGCGACCGATGCCCTGGCCGAGAAATAAATATGGGTGTAAAGCGCTTTTCTTTGGTTACTTTCTTTTTCGCAAAAAAGAAAGTGACTCGCCGGCCGGGCGAAACCCGGCGGGCTCTCACCAACAAAGACAAAGCGAGTCGCGCAAGCGGCACAAAGATCACCGCCCGAGGTAAACCTCAACCACCTTGTCATTCGCCTGCACGTCGGCAAGCGTACCTTCCGCCAGCACGCTGCCCTCGTGCAGCACCGTCACCTTCTTCCATCCCTGCGTCAGTTCCCCCACAAACTTCATGTCGTGCTCGACCACCACCAGCGAGTGCTGGCCTTCGAGCGAGAGAAACAGCTCCGCCGTCCGCTCGGTCTCTTCGTCCGTCATGCCCGCCACCGGCTCATCGAGCAGCAGCAGCTTGGGGTCCTGCATCAGCAGCATGCCGATCTCCAGCCACTGCTTCTGCCCGTGGGACAACAAGCCGGCGATGCG
>DATHWJ010000318.1:0-4654 GCA_035460745.1 Ideonella sp.
GGCTGAGCTGCCGGTAGGCCTGGTTGATGCGCGCCATGCGCTCGGCGGCGCGCGGGTGGGCATTGCGGTCGGGGTGCCAGCGGGCGGCCAGGCGGCGGTAGGCGTCCTTGATCTCGCGCTCCGAGGCCCGGCGCGTCACGCCGAGCTCTGCGTAGGGGTCGGAGATCGTGCTGTGGGGCATGGGCAGGGTCAGGCCGTTCGTTTCATGCGCGGAGGGTGCGGGCGCCCATGATGCCGCAGCCGGCCGTCACTCGAACCACTTCTTCAGGTCCACCGTGGCGCTGTGCCCCACGCTGGTGCCGTGCGCGGCCAGCCAAGCACCGGCCCGGGCCCGGCCCTGGTCGCGCAGCAGCTCCAGGAAGGGGCGGTGGGCGATCAGCTTGGTCTCGGTGCGCTGCATGCTCGCAAGATCCTGGGTGTCGATCATGTGGAAGCGCATCGCATGCAAGCGCCGCTCCAGCCTGCCGGCGGGCCACCACGAGCGGCGCGAAAACTCGGTGGCCTGCACGAACATGCGCATCTCGCGCAGGAAGTGGGCGCTGAAGGCCAGCTCGGCGCTGCGCTGCTCGATCTCCGGGCGGCTGCTGGGCGTGCTGGCATGGCGCAGCGGGCTCAGCAGCACCAGCATCACGTCGCGCGCGTCGCACTCGTAGAAGAGCGGGAACACGGCCGGGTTGGCCGAGTAGGCGCCGTCCCAGTAGGGCTCGCCGTCTATCGTCACCGTGTGGTGCAGCTGCGGCAGGCAGGACGACGCGAGCAGCACCTCCACGCTGAGCTCGTGCTCTCGGAACACGCGCAGCCGGCCGCTGTTGGCATGGGTGGCGGCGACGAAGAGCTTGAAGGGGCTGTGCTGGCGCAGCGCGTCGAAGTCGATGCGGGCCGCCAGCAGGTCGCGCAGCGAGTTCAGGTCGAGCGGGTTGAGCTGGGCGGGCGAGAAGTGGCGCGCCCATTGCATCACCATCTTGCTGGCGGGGTTCAGGCTGATGTGGTCGCCTTCGCCCTGGGTCAGCAGCTCGAAGGGCAGCAGCTCGCCCAGCGCCCCCCAGAAGCCCGCCAGCGCCTCGCGCGCGCCCTCGGCACCGCCGCGGCGCCAGCCCTCGGCCAGCAGCACGGCATTGATCGCGCCCGCGCTGCTGCCGCTCAGGCCGTCGAAATGAAAGCGGCCGTCTTCGAGCAGGGCGTCGAGCACGCCCCAGGTGAAGGCGCCGTGGGCGCCGCCGCCTTGCAGCGCCAGGTTGAGAGGCACCCGCGACGCAGGGCCGCTGCGCCGCAGGGCGACGGCCGTCTGTGGCGCGGGAGGCGCCGGTGCAGGGAAAAGGGCACGCAAGACTGCGTCAGGCAGGGAAGGCAACATCGAACAAGGGTAAACCCTTTAGCTGACAGCCTTTCACGCGGTAGGTGCTTTGGCAGGCCGCCGCCGGGCTCAGGCCACCGTCTCGTACACCAGCCTGGCCGCCGCCAGGTCCTCCAGCGCGGTGCCCACCGACTTGAAGACCGTGCGCTCGGTGGCGCTGCCGCGGCCGGGCCGCTCGCCGCGGCAGAGCTGGGCCAGCGTGGCCGCCAGGTCTTCGCGCCGGAAGACGCCGCGCGACATCGGGCCGAGCAGCTCGCCGCTCTTCAACAGCGCTTCTTCGGTGTCGACGAACAGGCGAGCGCCGCGGAAGCAGTCGTCGTCGGCCTCGCGCATCGCCGGCGTGAAGCTGCCGATCAGGTCGAGGTGGCAGCCCGGCCGCAGCCAGGCGCCTTGCAGCACCGGCTCGGTGGCCAGCGTGGCGCAGCTCACCACGTCGGCCTGGGCCGCGGCCGCGGCGAGATCGGGGGCCACGCGCGCGGCGATCTGCCACTCGGCTGGCGCGGCCACCAGCGCGTCCACCAGCGCGGCGGCGCTGTCCGGCCGGCGGCTCCAGACCATCACCTCCTCGATGGGCAGCACGGCCCGGTAGGCCTCGGCCAGCAGCGCGGCCACGCGGCCCGCGCCGACGATCAGCAGCTTGCGGCTGTCGGGCCGCGCCAGCATCGCGGCGGCCAGCGCCGAGGCCGCCGCGGTGCGCCGCGCGGTGATCTCGTTGCCGTCGATCTGCGCCAGCGGCACGCCGCTGCGTGCGTCGTAGAGCAGGTAGCTGGCGTGCAGGCCGGGCAGGCCGCGCGCCGCGTTGCCGGGCGCGATGTTGACCGTCTTGATGCCCAGGTAGGCGTCGGGCTGCCAGGCCGGCATGATCAGCACGGTCATCGCTGGGCCGGCCGGCGGCTGCAGCGTGTGGGTGTGGCGCGGCGGCACTTCGCAGCCCTGCACGAACATCTGCCGCAGCGCGGCGATCAAGGGGCCGAAGGCGAGGGCGCGGCGGGTCGTCGGGGCATCGATGAACTGCATGCCCCCAAGGGTAGCCTCACTGCTCCGGGATCTTGAAGCCCAGGTAGGTGCCGTTGCTGATGCCCAGCAGCATCAGCAGCGTGTCGGGGAACTGCGGCATCGACATCACCTGCGCGACGGTCCAGACGAAGACGCCGCCCAGCACCACCGTCCAGACCACCACCTGCAGCCGGTGCACGCTGGTGCCGTCGCCGTCGTTGCAGATGTCGAAGAAGAACTGCGGCAGCGTGCGCAGCGGGGCGGCGCGGGCCTGGGCGTGGTCGCGCGCGACGCGCTCGTACAGCCGGGCCAGCTGCCCCTGCTCGGCCACGCTGAGCTCGCGCCGGCCGGCCTGGTCCTCCAGCGCGGCCTTGCGGGTGGCCGGCGGTGCCTTGCCGGCGCCGATCAGGATCGCGCCCAGGCCGGTCGCGCCGCTGATGCCCATCAGCACCAGCACCTGGTCGGGGATGCGCTCCATCGAGCCCGTCAGCAGGAACACGCCGACGAAGCTCAGCGCGATCAGCAGGCCCCAGAAGGCCATCTGGCTCTTGCCCAGGCTGTAGGGCCCGTCGCCCTGGTCGCGCAGCGCGCTGCTGAAGCGGATCAGGCCGTAGAACAGGCCCACGAACAGCGCCACGCCGCCGATCAGCACCGCGTAGATGCCGGCCTTGTCGGCCACCTTCAGCCGCAGCGTGCCGGGCCGCACCACGGTGGCCGCGTCGCCGGCCACTGCCAGCGCGACCGGCAGTGTCATCGTGTAGCCCTGGCGCTGCTTCTTCAGCAGTGCGTCCCAGGCGTCGCGGCTGCTGTCGTCCTGCGAGTCCCGCGCGAGCGGGAACGACAGCACCAGCCCCGCGGCGTCGTCCCGCAGCGGCGCGCCGGGCTTCAGGCCCCTCATCTCGACGGCGTCCAGCACCAGCGTGGCCAGCGGCCCGGCGCGGCCTTCGGCCAGCCGGCTGCGCAACCGCTGGGCACAGCCGCCGCTGGCCTGGATGCGCAGCGTGTCGCCCAGGCGGTAGAGCGGCGGCGCGGGATCGGCGGACGGCGGCGAGACGATCTGCAGCTCGCTGCCGACGCAGGCCGGGGCCGCGCGGTCCGGCGCGGTAGCCGCCGGGGCGGAGGCCGGCGCGGGAGGCGATGCGGGGTCGGCCTCGGTTTGCGCTGCCAGCGGCGCCGCGAGCGCCAGGCACAGCAGGCCTATCAGTGCCGTGGCGACGGTTCGATGCTGCATGGTGATCTCCTTGCGTGGCGGCCAAGGCCACCGGCGCGACTGTGGGCGTTCCTGCGCGCCGGTCAATCCCCAAGCTTGCAGCCGCCGCACCGCGCCTCCACAGACCAGAGGATGCGCCGGCCTGGCAGCCGCGGCTACGCTCGTACCCGGCGATTGACGCTGTCCGGCCGGAGGGATTGAATCCATGCATGGGGGCGAGCAACAAACCACGAGGGGGCAGCGTGATGCAGCGCAGGCGCTTGGGGAGCAGGTTTCGCATCGGCGCGGCGCTCGTGATGGCAGCGTGGTCGGCGGGCTGCGCGCATGTCTACGTCGATGGCCAGGGCGTGCGCCACGTGATCGGCCTGGTGTGGCTGAGCCTGCCGCCGGCCTCGCCGGAACGCAATGCGGCCGAGTCGCTGCGCACCCGCAGCCTGGGCCTGACGCTGACCCTGTCCGAAGCCGGCAGTGCACTGACGCTGGGCTACAGCGACGCGACGATGGCCTTCTTAAAGAACGACAGCCTGGTCTCGGCCAGCGCGCTGCTGCTGCTGGACACCGAAGGCAGCAGCCCCCTTCCACCTCCTGCAGGAGAAGTTCGATGAACCTGCCGTCTTGCTCGGCCCTGGCCGCCCTGGCCTGCGTAGCGGTGCTGGCCGGCTGCGCTTCGCCGCGCGAGCATGCCACCTTCGTCACCAAGACCTCGTTCAGCCTGGTCGATGTCGATACTGCACCGGCCGGCGTCAGCATCGCCTACGACCGGGTCGAGGGCTACATCGGGCCGCGCTTCGACGACGGCACGGTGTTCCCGGTGGCCGGGTCGCTGGAGACCAACGGCGAGTTCATGAATCGCCAGATTCGCCAGGTCTATGCGACCGGCAACGCGGCGCTGCTGGTGACGGCGAAGACGCTTCCGGCGGAGAGCAATGCGTCCGAGGCAACGACGCCCTCCGGCGCTACGCCGGCGGATACGTCGGCCGCCGGGGTGGCCGGCGGCGCGACGCCCCAGGCCACGCCAGTTGCGACGCCGCCCGACAACAAGGTGATGTTCTTCGGCACCGGCACCTCGGTGGGCCTGAAGCTGGGTTTCACCG
>DATHWJ010000319.1:0-7006 GCA_035460745.1 Ideonella sp.
TCGAAGGGGTCGTAGCTCACGTAGACCCGGGCCGCCGAGCGTGCGCCGATGGCGCCGTCGCTGAACTCGCCGTCCCAGTCCTGCTCGCGGGCCACCTCGAAGCGCGTCTCCCACGGCGTCTCTGCGGGCCGCAGCGTGGTCTGGGGGTTGTGCGCCAGCACCGTGCAGCCGGGGGCCAGCTCGGCAAAGGCCAGCGCGGCAAAACCGCCCATCGAGCCGCCGTAGAACATCACACGCCGATAGCGTTGGAAGAAGCCTTGCTGCTGCAGTGCGCGCAGCAAGCGGTGCAGGTCGTCGGCGCGGTACCAGTTGTTGACCTGGTGGTTGACGCCCAGCACGCTGAGGCCGCGCTTCTTCAGGAAGTTCTCGGCCCAGACCGCCTGGGGCGAGCGGTCCGCGGGGTCGTCTTCGTCGAAAAAGGGCTGGAAGGTGACCACCAGCGTATCGCCGCCGGGAATGAAGCGTGCTCCGTTGAACCGCAGCGCGACGCTGGCCTCTCGGCGGGCATCGAGCGCCTTCAGGAACTCATTCATGCAAGGGGCGGGGGCGAGGCGAAGCGGGTAGCGGGGGGCTCGGACGATCTTACTTCGGCGCTGCGGCGCGGATCGCGAGGGCGGGCATGGCCAGGCGGCATGTGCCGAATGTCACGCACGCATAAAATGCGGGCAAACCGCGTCTTGCGACCGGCGGGTATCCCGGCCGGTTCGCCGCAGCGGCGTCGCAGCCAGGCCACCCGTCGGTGCGTGATCGCCGGCGAACTGCAACACCCAAGATGGCGCGGCCCCGCTGCCGCGCCCCCATTCTTCCGGCCCGATCCACCCAGGCGCCCGACGCTTCTTGCCTGCCTCACTGCTCCCCGCCATGACCACCCCGCTCGCCGACCGCATGACCCGCTACCTCCGCGCCGACGTGCAGGGCATGCATGGCTACGCCGTGCAGCCCAGTGCCGGCCTGGTGAAGGTGGACACGATGGAGAACCCCTTCGGCTTGCCGCCCGAGCTGCGCCGTGCGCTGGGGGCGCGGCTGGCCGAGGTGGCACTGAACCGCTACCCGGCCGAGCGTGGCGACGTGCTGCGCGCCGAGCTGGCCCGCCACGCGCAGATGCCGGCGGGCTGCGACATCATGCTGGGCAACGGCTCCGACGAGCTGATCAGCCTGCTGGCGCTGGCCTGCGACGTGCCGGGCAACACGGTGCTGGCGCCGCTGCCCGGCTTCGTGATGTACGAGATGAGCGCCAGGCTGCAGGGCCTGAAGTTCGTCGGCGTGCCGCTGACGGCCGACTTCGAGCTCGACGAAGCCGCCATGCTGGCCGCCATCGCCGAGCACCGCCCCGCGCTGGTCTATCTCGCCTACCCCAACAACCCCACCGCCAACCTCTGGGACGACGGCGCGATCGACCGCATCGTCGAAGCCGCGCCCGGCCTGGTCGTGATGGACGAGGCCTACCAGCCCTTTGCCGCGCGCGACTCGATGGCCAGGCTCAGGTGCCACCCGCATGTGCTGCTGATGCGCACGATGAGCAAGTTCGGCCTGGCCGGCGTGCGCATCGGCTACCTGATCGGCCGCAGCGAGCTGATCGCCGAGGTCAACAAGCTGCGCCCGCCGTTCAACATCAGCGTACTGAATGCCGAGGCCGGTCTCTTTGCGCTGGAGCAGCTCGACGAATACGCCCGCCAGGCCGCGCTGATACGCAGCGAGCGCGAGCGCGTCTTCGCGTTGCTGCGCGAGATGCCCGGCGTGCACCCCTACCCGAGCGAGGCCAACATGATCCTGGCCCGCGTGCCCGACGCGGCCGCGCTGTTCGCCGGCATGAAGCAGCGCGGCGTGCTGGTCAAGAACGTCTCCGGCCTGCACCCGCTGCTCGCCAACTGCCTGCGCATCACCATAGGCACGCCCGACGAGAATCGCCTGATGCTCGCGGCCCTGCGCGAATCCCTGTACATCTCGCTCTGACACTGCCCACCTGAACGCCCCGCCATGACCGCCGAACGCATTGCCGAGATCACCCGCAACACCAAGGAGACGCAGATCCGCGTGCGCGTCAACCTCGACGGCACGGGTGAGGCGAAGCTTGCCACCGGCATCGGCTTCTTCGACCACATGCTCGACCAGGTCGCGCGCCACGGCCTGATCGACCTCGAGATCGAGGCCGTGGGCGACCTGCACATCGACGGCCACCACACCGTCGAAGACGTGGGCATCACGCTGGGCATGGCGGTCGCCCGCGCGGTGGGCGACAAGAAGGGCCTGACCCGCTACGGCCACGCCTACGTGCCGCTGGACGAAGCGCTCTCGCGCGTGGTGATCGACTTCTCAGGCCGGCCCGGGCTGGAGATGGACGTCGACTTCAAGTCCGGCATGGTGGGTGCTTTCGACACCCAGCTTGCCTACGAGTTTTTCCAGGGCTTCGTGAACCACGCGCTGATCTCGCTGCACATCGACAACCTCAAGGGCCACAACGCGCATCACCAGTGCGAAACCATCTTCAAGGCCTTTGGCCGCGCGCTGCGCATGGCGATGACGCTGGATCCCCGCTCGGCGGGCGTGATCCCATCGACCAAGGGCAGCCTGTGATGCGGGTCCCGCAAGAAGGAGCGGTGTCGTGAGCCGCACGGTGGCCGTGGTCGACTACGGCATGGGCAACCTGGCGTCAGTGGCCAACGCGGTCCGGCATGTGGCGCAGGGCGACGAGACGGTGCGCGTCATCGTCAGCTCGCGCCCCGAAGAAGTGCGCGCCGCCGAGCGCATCGTGCTGCCGGGGCAGGGCGCGATGCGCGACTGCATGCGCGAGCTGCACGACTCCGGCCTGAAGGAGGCGGTGCTCGAAGCAGCCGCCAGCAAGCCCATGATGGGCGTGTGCGTGGGCATGCAGATGCTGCTCGACCACTCCGACGAGCAGGACACGCCGGGCCTGGGCCTGATACCGGGCCGGGTGCGCCGCTTCGAGCTCGAAGGCCGTCTGCAGCCCGACGGCAGCCGCTACAAGGTGCCGCAGATGGGCTGGAACCGCGTGACGCAAGGCTCCGCCAACGGCGCTGCGCACCCGATCTGGGCGGGCGTGCCTGACGGTGCATGGTTTTATTTCGTGCACAGCTACTACGCCGTGCCGTCGGATGAGCACCACAGCGCCGGCCAAACGGACTACGGCTCGCGCTTTACCTGCGCCGTGGCCCGCGATAATATTTTCGCCACGCAGTTTCACCCCGAGAAAAGCGCCGCACACGGTCTGGCCCTGTACCGCAACTTCCTGCACTGGAAGCCCTGAGCCCCTGCACAGCCACACCGCCCCGCTGCGAAGCGCTTCGCGACCTTCCCGTCAAACTGCCCCGTTTTTTCCACCCGCGCTCCCCGAGTCATGCTGCTGATCCCTGCGATCGACCTGAAAGACGGTCAGTGTGTCCGCCTTCAACAAGGCGACATGAATGTCTCTACCACTTTCGGCGAGGACCCGGCTGCGATGGCGCGGCGCTGGCTGGCCGCTGGCGCACGCCGCCTGCACCTGGTCGACCTGAACGGCGCCTTCGCCGGCAAGCCGATCAACGAGACCGCCATCAAGGCCATCCTGAAGGAGGTCGGCGACGACATCCCTGTGCAGCTGGGTGGCGGCATCCGCGACCTCGACACCATCGAGCGCTATCTCGACGACGGCCTGAGCTACGTGATCATCGGCACCGCCGCGGTCAAGAGCCCGGGCTTTCTGCGCGACGCCTGCTCGGCCTTTGGCGGCCACATCATCGTCGGCCTCGACGCCAAGGACGGCAAGGTCGCGACCGACGGCTGGAGCAAGCTGACCGGCCACGAAGTGATCGATCTGGCGAAGAAGTTTGAGGACTACGGCGTCGAGGGCGTGATCTACACCGACATCGGCCGCGACGGCATGCTCACCGGCATCAACATCGACGCTACCGTGAAGCTCGCGCAGGCGCTGTCCATCCCCGTCTTCGCCTCCGGCGGCCTGGCCGGCCTGGCCGACATCGAGCAGCTCTGCGCGGTCGAGCGCGAAGGTGTCGAAGGCGTGATCTGCGGGCGCTCGATCTACAACGGCGCGCTGGATTTCGCCGTGGCGCAAGCCCGCGCCGACGAGCTCGCCCAAGACTGACCCTGCTCCCTCCTTTTCGCCTGGCGGGCCTGCGCCGCGGGCAGCTCAATCCATGCTCGCCAAACGCATCATTCCCTGTCTCGACGTCACCGGCGGCCGCGTCGTCAAGGGCGTCAACTTCGTCGAGCTGCGCGATGCCGGCGATCCGGTCGAGATCGCCGCGCGCTACAACGAGCAGGGCGCCGACGAGCTCACCTTCCTCGACATCACCGCCACCAGCGACGGCCGCGACCTGATCCTGCACATCATCGAGGCGGTGGCCGCGCAGGTCTTCATCCCCCTCACGGTGGGCGGCGGCGTGCGCACGGTCGAAGACGTGCGGCGGCTGCTCAACGCCGGCGCCGACAAGGTCAGCTTCAACTCCGCCGCGGTGGCCAACCCGCAGGTGATCCACGACGCGTCGGACAAATACGGCGCGCAATGCATCGTCGTCGCGATCGACGCCAAGCGGCGCCAGGGCGACGATCTGGCGAAGAGCGGCCCGGGCTGGGACGTCTACACCCACGGCGGCCGCAAGAACACCGGGCTCGACGCCGTGGCCTGGGCCCGGCAGATGACACAACACGGCGCCGGCGAGATCCTGCTGACCAGCATGGACCGCGACGGCACCAAGAGCGGCTTCGACCTCGAACTGACCCGCGCGGTGAGCGACGCGGTGAGCGTGCCGGTGATCGCCTCCGGCGGTGTCGGCAACCTGCAGCACCTGGTCGACGGCATCCGCATCGGCGGCGCCGACGCGGTGCTGGCGGCGAGCATCTTCCACTACGGCGAATACACCGTGGCGCAGGCCAAGGCCTTGATGGTGCAGGCGGGCGTGACGGTGCGGTCATGAGCCGCGGCAAGGTCTTGGGGCTGCACGGCGCGCCGACGGCGACCGCCCGCAAGGCGGGTCTCGACGCTTCGGGCAAGCTGCCGGCCCGCGGGGCCGACAAGGTGGCCGACAAACCGGCGGCGCCACGTCCCGCCCATGTGCCCGCCCACGCGCGCCACGAGGTGCGCATCGTCGGCGGCCAGTGGCGGCGCAGCGTGCTGCCGGTGGCCAACAAGCCCGGCCTGCGGCCCACGCCGGACCGGGTGCGCGAGACCCTCTTCAACTGGCTGGGCCAGGACCTGAGCGGCTGGCGCGTGCTGGATGCCTTCGCCGGCTCCGGGGCGCTGGGCTTCGAGGCCGCATCGCGCGGCGCCGCGCAAGTCGTGCTGCTGGAGCAGGACGCCGACCTGGTCAAGTCGCTCAGCGCCTCGCGCGAGCGCCTGAAGGCGGTCGGCATGCGGGTGCAGCGTGCCGACGGCCTGGGCTGGATGCGCGGCGCGCCGCCGGCTTCGCTGGAGTTGATACTGCTCGATCCTCCCTTCGACGCCGGCCTGGCGCTGCCCGCCGTGCACGCCGCCGCCCGACTGCTGGTGCCCGGCGGCTTCATCTACCTGGAGTCGGCCGAGCCGGCGCCGGCCGAGCTGCCGCCCGGGCTGCAGCTCTACCGCCAGGGCCGGGCCGGCGCGGTGCACTTTGCGCTGCTGCGGGCGGCCGAGCCGGGCGAGGGCGCGGCGGGTTCGGTGGCGGGCTAAACTGCCCAGCCCGACCACCCGCCTGTCCATCACCCGAAGGGGGACGCGAGACCATGACCACGGCCAAGACCCTGACCGCCGTCTACCCCGGCACCTTTGACCCGATGACGCTGGGCCACCAGGACCTGATGCGGCGCGCCAGCGGCCTGTTCGACCGGCTGATCCTGGCGGTCGCGGCCGGCCACCACAAGCGCACCATGTTCACCATCGCCGAGCGGCTGGACATCGCGACCGAGCTGGCCAAGCCCTACCCGAATGTCGAGGTGATCGCCTTCCGCGGGCTGCTGAGCGACTTCGTGCTGGAGAACAACGGCGTCGTGGTGGTGCGCGGCCTGCGCGCGGTGAGCGACTTCGAGTACGAGTTCCAGATGGCCGGCATGAACCGCCAGCTGATGCCCGACGTCGAGAGCCTCTTCCTCACGCCCAGCGACCAGTACCAGTTCGTCAGCGGCACCTTCGTGCGCGAGATTGCCACGCTCGGCGGTGATGTCTCCAAGTTTGTGGCACCTTTGGTGCTTACCCGACTGAAGGAGCGCGTGGCGCAGCCGCGCGAATGACCGTGTTGAAAGGCTCTTTGCCGCAGCGCATGCAGGTATCGCCATGGCGTTGATGATCACCGACGAGTGCATCAACTGCGACGTTTGCGAGCCCGAGTGCCCGAACGACGCGATCGCCATGGGCGAGGTCATCTATGTGATCGAGCCCAGCAAGTGCACCGAGTGCGTCGGGCATTTTGACGAGCCGCAGTGCGTGCAGGTCTGCCCGGTGGAGTGCATTCCCGTCAGCCCGGACCACGTCGAGAGCCGGGAGCAGTTGCAGCTCAAGTACGCCGGCCTGATGGCCGCTGCGAAGCTGGCAGCGGCGGGGTCGGCCTAGAGCGCAGCGCGCCAGCGGGTCAGGGCGCCGGCATCTTGGCGTCCGGCGCCGTCTTCTTGTTGTTGCGGGCCGAATAAAGCGTCTTGTCGCTGGCTTCGAGCGGCTTCGGGTGCTTGCCGCCCTTGCCGCGCGGCGGTTTGCCCGCAGCCGACGCAGCGGGCTCCGCGGCGGCCACGGCGGGCGCCACGCCGGCGGCCCGGGTCTGCGGCTGCAAGGCCTTTTCACGCTCGCGGCGTTGGGCCGCCAGGTCTTCGGCTGCGCGGCGCTCGGCCGTGGCGGCCTGCTGGGCCGCCTGGCGCTGCGCCGGGTCTCGAGGGTCGTTGACGACCACGGCCTGCCCGTCCTTGCAAGGCACTTGCTGGTAGGTCTGGCCGCAGCGGTAGACGGTGGTGGGGCCGGCCTGTGCCGCAACCGCCATGCTGCCCAGCCACAGCATGAGAACGCAGCGATTCCGGGTGGCCGCGCTCA
>DATHWJ010000320.1:0-3923 GCA_035460745.1 Ideonella sp.
CTTCGGGCCGGCTGTTCATCGGCGTGGCGGTGTAGCCGGGGCTGATGCTGTTGACGCGCAGCCCGCGGTCGCTCCATTCCATCGCCAGGCTCTTGGACAGGTGGATCACCGCGGCCTTCGAGCTGTTGTAGTGGGCCTGCAGCAGGCCGCGGTTGACGATGCTGCCCGACATCGACGCGATGTTGACGATCGCGCCGCGCCGCCGCGGCAGCATCACCCGGGCCTCGGCCTGGCACGAGAGGAAGACGCCATCGAGGTTGACCGACTGCACCCGCTGCCACTGCGAGAAGGCCATCTCCTCGGCCGGCGCGGCGTTGGCGATGCCGGCGCAGTTCAGCGCGATCGACAGCGCGCCCAGGTCCCGCTCCACCGCCTCGACGGCCGCGGCGAGTTGCTCGGCCTGGGTGACGTCGCCGCCCACCACGATGGCACGCCGACCGAGGGCGCGCACGCGCTCGGCGGTGGCCTGGAGGCCGGGGCTGGCGGGCAGGTCGAAGCAGGCCACGTCGGCGCCCGCCTCGGCCAGCCCGACCGCCAGGCGCTGGCCTATGCCGCTGCCGGCGCCCGTGACGAGGGCGATCTCGCCCTGCAGATCGAACAAGTTCATCTGGTTTCCTTTGCAATGAGGCGCCGGCTTCGGCCGGCGAAGGTCAGGGTTCGGCGAGCAGGCGCTGCGCCGTCTGCAGGTCGGTGATCAGCGTGCTCAGCCAGCGGCCGCGCAAGGCCGCGCGTATGGCCTCGAACTTGCGCTGGCCGCCGGCCACGCCGATGCGGCGCCGGGTGCGGCGGATCTGCTCGACGCCTATGCCCAGCACGCGCTCGTCGAACGGCGTGGCCACATGCCGGCCCTGCGCGTCGTAGAAGCGCATACAGACGTCGCCCACCGCGCCGGCGGCGCGCAGGTCGGCCAGGTCCTGCTCGGTGAAGACGTTGCCGCTCTCGCGCAGCATGCGCGAGGGTGGGATGGGGCCTATGCCCACCAGCAGCGCCGAGAGCTCGTCGAAGCGCTGCAGCGCCTGCAGGCAGGAGGGGTCGGTCAGCAAGGCCTGCTTGGCCGCCAGCGAGCTCACCACGCCGGGCGCCAGCATGAAGATCGCCTCGGCCTTGGCGAGCTGGGCCAGCCGCTCGGTCAGCCGGGTGGCGAAGCGCTGCGCGTTCGCAAAGCCCACGCCGCCCAGCACCTGCACGATGGTCTGCGTCTCGCCCGGCCCGGTCGGGCGCATCGCGTTGACGGCCGCCAGCAGCGCCGAGCTCCACGACGACACGCCTATGGTCTCGAAGGCCGGCAGCATCAGCTCGAAGTAGCTCGCCGCGCTGGAGGCCAGGCCCTGGTTCATCAGCTCGTCGTCGGCCAGCGCGCTGTCGGCCACCTCGACGACGATCATCTCGTCCAGCCCGTAGCGCGCTTCGAGCTGGGCCTCGATCTCGGCGTGCACGCCCTCGGGCACGTGCACGGTGATGCGCACGATGCCCAGGCTGACGGCCTGCTTGAGCAGGCGCGAGACGCGGGCCTGCGAGAGGCCCAGCTGCTCGGCGATCTCGGTCTGCCCCAGGCCGCGCTCGTGGTACATGCTGGCGATGCGGGTCGTCAGGCGAAGCAGGTCGTGCGAAGCGGTGCGTGACGTGGGCATATCGTCGGCGATTGTCGCAAAGGGCCGGCGCGGCGACGGCCTCGCGGCGGGCCGCCAGGCCGGCCCGGCCGCCGGCGGGGGCAACTGTGTCTGCATCATGAGACGGCCATCTCCATCACGCGCGGCCCGGTGGCCTCGGCCTGCGGCAGGATGCCGCGCGCCTCGCCGCGGGCCAGCACCATCACGCGCTGCGACAGGCCCAGCACCTCGTCCAGGTCGGAGCTGACCACGATCACCGCCATGCCGGCGCGCGCCAGCTCGGCGATCAGCTCGTAGATGGCCGCGCGTGCGCCCACGTCGATGCCGCGGGTCGGCTCGTCCAGGATGATGACCTTGGGGTTGCGGGCGATCCACTTGGCGATCACCACCTTCTGCTGGTTGCCGCCCGACAGGCTGCCGGCCGGCTGCGAGGGCCGGCCCTTGACGCCCAGCCGGCGTATCAGCTCGGCCGCGAAGGCGGCGGTGCGGCGCGGCTGCAGCCAGCCGCTGGGGGCCACCTGGTCGAAGTTGCTGTAGGCGATGTTCTCGGCGATCGAGTGCTGCAGCACCACGCCCAGCGCCTTGCGGTCGTCGGGCACCAGCACCACGCGCTCGCGGATCGCGTCGGCCGGCGACTGCATGCGCACCACCTTGCCGCGGATGGCGACCTCGCCTTCGGCAATCGGGTCCACCCCGGCGATGGCGCGCACCAGCTCGGTCCGCCCCGCGCCGATGATGCCGGCCAGGCCGAAGACCTCGCCGGCCCGCACGTCGAAGGAGATGTTCCTGAAGCTGCCGTCGGGCGCCGAGAGGCCGCGCACCGAGAGCGCCACCTCGGCGTCGGCCGCCGGCACGGGGATCTGCGGGAACAGCCGGTCCACGCTGCGGCCCACCATGTCGCGCACCAGCTGCGCGGTCGGCACCTGGGCCGTGGCGTGGCTGGCCACCTGCGAGCCGTCGCGCAGCACCACGATGCGGTCGCAGATGCGGGCGATCTCGGCCAGCCGGTGGCTGACGTAGATGAACGAGACCCCCTCGGCCTTCAGCCTCAGGATCTGCTCGAACAGGCGAGCGGTCTCTTCGTCGCCCAGCGCGGCGGTGGGTTCGTCCAGTATCAGCAGCCGGGCGTTCAGCGTCAGCGCCTTGGCGATCTCGACCTGCTGCTGTGCCGCCACCCGCAGGCTGCCCACCTTGCGGGTGGCCGGCACATTCAGCCCCAGGCGGTGCAGCTGGCGCTGCGAGCGCTCGATCATGCCGGCGGTGTCGATGCGGCCGCCCTTCATCGGGATGCGGCCGACGAACACGTTCTCGGCGATGGTCAGCTCGGGCAGCAGCCGCATCTCCTGGTGGATCAGGCCGATGCCGGCATGCAGCGCGTCGGCCGGCGACTGCGGCGCATAGGGCCGGCCCTGCCACCACATCTGCCCGCCGGCGTCCGGCGGCACCAGGCCGGCGATCACCGACGAGAGGGTGGACTTGCCGGCGCCGTTTTCACCCAGCAGCGCCACCATCTCGCCCGGGCGCACCTCCAGCGCCACGTCGCGCAGCACGTTGATCGTGCCGTAGGTCTTGCCGATGCCGCGCAGCACCAGGCCGGCGTGCGCGGCGCCCGTGTCGGGCGTGGGGGGCAGGTTCATCGCTAGCTCGCTGGGGTGAAGTGGAGGAGGGCGCGGCGCTGCCGCCGCGCCGCCGGCTCAGGGGTGGCTGGCGAGGAACTTCTCGACGTTGTCCTTGGTGGTCAGCACGCCGTCCCTGGGCTGGTCGACCGGCGGCTTCTTGCCAGCCAGCAGGTCGGTCACCGCGTCCACCGCCAGCCGGCCCATCGTGAAGGTGGGCTGGGTCACGGTGGCGTCCAGGCCGCCGCTCTGCACCGCCTTCAGCCCGCCGATGTCGCCGTCGTAGCCCACCACCCAGACCTTCTGGCCCGGCTTGGCCAGCTTGACGGCCTGGGCGGCGCCCAGCGCGATGCCGTCGGCCTGGCCGAAGATCACGTTGATGCTGGGGTCGCGCTGCAGCATGTCCTGCGCGATCTTGTTGCCCTCGTCGGCGGCCCAGCGCTCGGTCCACTGGTTCTGCGTCACCTTGACGCCGGGGCACTTGGCCAGGCCGTCCATCCAGCCCTTCATGCGGTCGACCTCGGGCGAGGTGCCCTTCTGGCCGTGGATCACCACCGCGTTGCCCTTGCCGCCGGTCTGCTTGCAGATCCACTCGGCCAGCTCGGTGGTGGCCTTGATGGACTCGCCGCGGATGAAGGTGTCGCCGGGCGCGCCGGCCGCGTTGCGATCGACGTTGACGACCGGGATGCCGGACGCG
>DATHWJ010000321.1:0-18780 GCA_035460745.1 Ideonella sp.
TGGACGAGGTGCTGGGCGATTCGTCCGGCGTCACCGGCGTGCGGCTGAAGAGCACCGCCGACGGCAGCACCACCGAGCTGCCGCTCAAGGGCTGCTTCATCGCCATCGGCCACCAGCCCAACACGGCCATCTTCGACGGCAAGCTGGAGATGAAGGACGGCTACATCCTGACCCGCTCGGGGCAGAACGGTTTTGCCACCATGACCAGCGTGCCCGGCGTGTTCGCCGCCGGCGACGTGCAGGACTTCATCTACCGCCAGGCCATCACCTCGGCCGGCACCGGCTGCATGGCGGCGCTGGACGCGCAACGCTTCCTGGAACAGGGCTCCTGACGGGCTTGGCATTGCGGCCCCGAAGTCGGCTATAATCGTCATCTTTGCCGGAACTCGGCCTGTCCGTGTCGAACAAGTCAGCAATGACTGACACAGGCATCCCCCGGCACCACGGGTGCCCATCAGGCACTTCGAACACCCCGCCAGGCTCACCGCCCGGCTCTTTGCTCGAAGCCCCTGCTCTAGACACCAGCTCCTGAACATCTGGACAAAATTGGAGAAGCGTCATGGCGCGCGTCTGTCAGGTTACGGGCAAAGGCCCGATGGTGGGAAACAACGTTTCCCACGCGAACAACAAAACGAAGCGCCGCTTCCTGCCGAATCTGCAGTACCGCCGCTTCTGGGTCGAGAGCGAAAACCGCTGGGTGCGTCTGCGCATCAGCAACGCCGCTCTGCGCCTGATCGACAAGGTTGGCATCGACCAGATCGTCGCCGATCTGCGCGCCAAGGGCACCCTTTAATCCAAGCTAGGAGCACCAGACCATGGCAAGCAAAGGCGGACGCGAAAAGATCAAGCTGGAATCCACTGCGGGCACCGGCTTTTTCTACACCACCAACAAGAACAAGAAGACGACGCCCGAAAAGCTCGAATTCATGAAGTTCGACCCCAAGGCACGCAAGCACGTCCTGTTCAAGGAAATCAAGCTGAAGTGATTCACTTCGGCTGAGCGCCGGCAACGGCGCTGGCGCAGCAGTCAAGAAAAAGGGCCCTCCGGCAACGGCGGGCCCTTTTGCATTGGGCTCATGGCATGGGGCTCATCACGGCATTGGGCTGCGAGGCTCCGCCCGCACACCCCCAGTTAACTCCGGCCTCCCGGCCACGGAGATACTCGGGCACAAAAAAGCCCGCTCAAGGCGGGCTTTCTTGCGGCGCGGAGAAACCCGCCGGCAAGTGTCAGGCGTGTGCAGCCCGCAGCTTCATCGAGAACTCGCGCAGCGCATGGATGCCGCTCTCTTCGGCGCGCTTGCACCAGTCTTGCAGGTCGACCACCAGCTGCTCGGCCGACACGTTGGTGCGGGTCCACAGCAGCCGGAGCTCTTCACGCATGCTCACCAGCTTGGCCAGCACCGGCGTGGCGTGCATGGCCTGGTCCAGGTTGGGCTTGACGTTGTGCGGGATCTTTTCGGCGTCGCGGTGCAGCCAGCGCTCGGCCAGGCGCAGATCGCTCCAGGCGGCGCCCTTGGCGATGCCCTGGGCCTTCAGCTTCGCCGCCTCGACGGCACAGGCGCGGCGCAGCTCCTTGGCGTAGTTGGCCATCACCTCGTAGCGGTTGGTGATGATCGCCTCCAGCGTCTTCGCGTCGGCCTCGGGCTTCAGCGAGCCCAGCACCAGCTGCGGGGCGGTCTTGCGGACCTTGGCGAGCTTGAGCATCTCGAGCGCGCGGATGTAGCACCAGCCAATGTCGAACTCATGCGCCTTGACCGAGAACTTGGCCGAGGTGGGATAAGTGTGGTGGTTGTTGTGCAGCTCTTCGCCGCCGATGATGATGCCCCACGGCGAGATGTTGGTCGAAGCGTCGGCGGCTTCGAAGTTGCGGTAGCCCCACCAGTGGCCCAGGCCGTTGACGACGCCGGCGGCCCAGATGGGGATCCAGGCCATCTGCAGCGCCCAGACCGTCAGGCCCAGCGCGCCGAACAGCAGCACGTCGATCACCAGCATCAGGCCCACGCCCAGCGCGCTGTGGCCGGTGTAGAGCTTGCGTTCTATCCAGTCGTCCGGCGTGTTGTGGCCGAACTTGGCCATGGTCTCCGCGACCTTGGCCTCGGCGCGATAGAGCTCGGCGCCTTCCTTCATGACCTTGCCGATGCCGCGCGTCTGCGGGCTGTGCGGGTCTTCTTCGGTCTCGCACTTGGCGTGGTGCTTGCGGTGGATGGCGACCCACTCCTTGGTCACCATGCCGGTGGTCATCCACAGCCAGAAGCGGAAGAAGTGCGAGGGGATGGCGTGCAGCTCGAGCGAACGGTGCGCCTGCGCCCGGTGCAGAAAGATCGTCACCGAGGCGATGGTGATGTGCGTCAGCACCAGCGCGGCCAGCAGCACCTGCCACCAGGTGAAGTTCAACAGGCCGTGGCCGGCCCAGTCGATCAGCGCTGAAAAAACCGTTTGCAAGTCCACTGTATGCCAGTCCATTTACCCAACCTTGACGCCCACGGAGTGCAGGCGAACAGGTGATTGTAAGTGACCGGACCGTGACAAGGTGCGTGGGAATTGCGTAGTAACCCTGGACCTTACCGGCAGATTGTCAGGCGTTTGCGACAGATCAAGGGCTGTTCGTGACTTCAGCGCGCCCGCGCCACCTGCACTTTCAGGCCTTCTTCTGCCACGCAGCGGCAAAGAAGCCGTCGGTTGAATGCCGATGCGGCCAGAGTCGCAAAAAGCCACCGGTGTCCAGTTCATCGGCGCGCTCCACCTGCGCCGCCGCCAGCGCGGCGGCCGCCGGCAGCGGTTCGAAGGCCGGGTGGGCCGCCAGAAACGCCCCGGCGATGTCTTCGTTTTCGCGCCGCAGCAGGCTGCAGGTGGCGTACACCAGCCGCCCGCCGGGCTTGACCAGGCGTGCGGCGCTCTCCAGGATCGCCGTCTGCTTGGCGCAGAGCTCTTCGAGCGCCTTGGGCGACTGGCGCCATTTCAGGTCGGGGTTGCGCCGCAGCGTGCCCAGGCCCGAGCAGGGGGCATCGACCAGCACGCGGTCGATCTTGCCGCCCAGGCGCTTGACGCGGTCGTCGCGCTCGTGGGCGATCTGCGCCGGGTAGACGTTGGACAGCCCACTGCGCGCCAGCCGGGGCTTGAGCGACTCCAGCCGGTGGCCGGAGACGTCGAAGGCGTAGAGCCGGCCGGTGTTGCGCATCGCGGCGCCCAGCGCCAGCGTCTTGCCGCCCGCGCCGGCGCAAAAATCGACCACCATCTCGCCGCGCTTGGGCGCCAGCAGCGCCGCCAGCAGTTGGCTGCCTTCATCCTGCACCTCCACGTCGCCGCGCACGAAGAGATCCAGCTTCTGCAGCGCCGGCTTGCCGTGGATGCGCAGGCCCCAGGGCGAAAACGGCGTGAGCTCGGCCTCGATGCCGGCTTCTTTCAGCGCGGCCTGGACGTCCTCGCGCTTGGCCTTCATCGTGTTGACACGCAAATCCAGCGGCGCGCTCTGCTCGATCGCGGCGATCAGCGGCCAGAAGCCCTCGCCCAGCTCTGCCTTGAGCGGCGCGGCCAGCCAGTCCGGCAGGTTGTGGCGCAGCTTCTCCTGCAGGCTGTTCTTGTCGATCGCCTCGACCTTGGCCAGCCATTGCTGCTCGTGCGGGCCGATCGCGCCGCGCAGCAGCGCCGCGTCGCCTTGCCAGGCCAGCATGGCCAGCCGGCGCTCCAGCACGCCGCTGCCGCTCTGCGCCAGGTTGGCGAACAGCAGCCGCTTGCGCAGCACGGCGTAGACGGTCTCGGCCAGCGCATGGCGCTCGCGCTGTCCCAGCGTGCGGTGGTAGCGAAAAAACGTGGAGACGATGGCGTCGGCGGGGGCGTCGAGTTTCAGGACCTGGCGCACCAGTTCGGCGGCCAGATCCAGCAGGGCATTAGGATGCATCGGTGGATTATCCCCGCGCTCCCGCCGCCCGCCCGCCGCAGCTCCGGCCACGGTCCCGATGAAAGAGGTCTTGCGCCCGCTCACCACCCGGCCGCGCATGGTGGTGGCGCTGGCCGCCGGGCTGCTGGCCGCCGGCCTGGGCGCCGACACCCTGCACCCGATGAGCCGCGCGCTGCTCGGCTGGAACGTCGGCGTCTGGCTCTACCTGGTGCTGCTGGCCTGGATGATGTTCCGGGCCGACCACGGCCACCTGAGGCGGGTCGCGGCCGCGCATGGCGACGGCGCGGCCGTGGTGCTGATGGTGGTGATAGGCGCGGTGGTCGCCAGCATGGTGGCCATCCTGGCCGAGCTGGCCCACACCGGCGCGGGCAGCACGGCCAACCAGGCCGGCCACCTGCTCTACACCGCGGCCACGGTGACCGGCTCGTGGCTGGTGCTGCCGATGGAGTTCACGCTGCAGTACGCCAGTCTCTACTACCGCGATCCGCCGGACGGCGGGCTGAAGTTCCCCGACGCCGAGCCGCACTTCAGGCCCGAGTACTTTGACTTCGTCTATTTCGCGTTCACGATCGCGGTGGCCTGCCAGACCTCGGATGTGATGGTCACCGAGCGGCCGATGCGCCGGCTGGTGCTGCTGCAGTCGGTGCTGTCGTTTGCCTTCAACACCACGATCCTGGCCTTGTCGGTCAACGTGGCGGCCAGCCTGGTGCACTGAGGCTCCCGCTCAACCGAAGCTCTGCTGCGCCTCGCCATCGAGCTGGCGCACGCAGCCGCCGGCCACCTGCAGCCTGCCTTCCACCGCCCAGCGCACGGCGCGCGGGTAGATCAGGTGCTCGGTCGCCAGCACTCGGGCGGCCAGGCTTGCCTCGTCGTCCTGCGGCAGCACCGGCACCACCGACTGGATCACGATGGGGCCATGGTCGAGCTCCGGCGTCACGAAGTGCACCGTCGCGCCGGCCACCTTGCAGCCGGCCTCGATGGCGCGCCGGTGGGTGTGCAGGCCGGGGAACGCCGGCAGCAGCGAGGGGTGCACATTGAGCATGCGGCCCTCGAAATGCCGCACGAAACCCGGTGTCAGGATGCGCATGAAGCCCGCCAGCACCAGCAGGTCGGGCGCAAAGCCGTCGATCGCGCGGGCCAACTCAGCGTCGAAGCTTTCCCGGCCGGCATGGGCGCGGTGGTCGACCGCCGCCGTCGCGATGCCCTGCGCGGCGGCATAGGCCAGGCCGGCGGCCTCGGCCTTGTTGCTGACCGCGGCCACCACGCGGGCCGGCCAGCCCTCGGCCAGGCAGGCCTCGTGAATGGCCTGCAGATTGCTGCCGCGGCCGGACAGCAGGACGACGATTGACTTCATGAGGCGCCGCAGTGTACGGGCAAGCGATGCGGGCAAGCGATGCACGCCCGATGGCACGCCGCGGCGGCGGGCTGCGAGAATCGCCCTCCCCTCGTCCACCCGCCAGAGCCACCGCCATGCGATCCCGCGTCCTCTCCGGCATGCGCCCCACCGGCGCCCTCCACCTGGGCCACTACCACGGCGCGCTGAAAAACTGGGTGGCGCTGCAAGACCAGCACGACTGCTTCTACTTCGTCGCCGACTGGCATGCGCTGACCACCGACTACCAGAACCCCGGCCAGATCGAGGCCAGCGTCTACGAGATGGTGATCGACTGGCTGGCCGCCGGCATCGACCCGGACAAGGCCACCCTCTTCATCCAGAGCCGGCTGCCCGAGCACGCCGAGCTCTTCACGCTGCTCGCGATGAGCACGCCGCTCTCCTGGCTGGAGCGCGTGCCCAGCTACAAGGACCAGATGGGCCGGCTGGCCGACCGCGAGCTGGGCACCTACGGCTTCCTCGGCTACCCGCTGCTGCAGGCGGCCGACATCCTGATCTACAAGGCCTCGTACGTGCCGGTGGGCGAGGACCAGGCGCCGCACGTCGAGATCACCCGCGAGGTGGCGCGCCGCTTCAACCACCTCTACCCGCGTGGCGACAAGCCGGTGATGACCGAGCCCGCCACCTTGCTGACCCAGACCGCCAGGCTGCCCGGCCTGGACGGCCAGAAGATGAGCAAGAGCTACGGCAACACCATCGCGATGCGCGAAGAGCCGGCGATGGTGGAGCAGAAGATACGCCGCATGCCGACCGACCCGCAGCGCGTGCGCCGCAGCGACCCCGGCGAACCCGAGCGCTGCCCGGTCTGGCAATTCCACCAGCTGTATTCCGACGAAGCCACCCAGGCCTGGGCCGCGCAAGGCTGCCGCAGCGCCGGCATCGGCTGCCTGGACTGCAAACAACCGGTGATAGCCGCCGTGCTGCGCGAGCAGCAACCCTGGCGCGAACGCGCCGAGGCCTACCTGGCCAATCCCAAGCAGATCCAGTGGATCGTCGAGATCGGCACCGAGAGGGCGCGCACCGTGGCCAAGCAGACCATGAAGGAAGTGCGCGACGCGATGGGCCTGGCCTACTGACTACAGATCGATGATCCCGCGCCGCAGCGCAATGGTCACGGCATGCGTGCGGTCGGTGGCCTTGAGCTTGGCCAGCACATGCTTCATGTGCGCCTTCACGGTGTCTTCGGAGAGCGAGAGCAGCGCCGCGACGCGCTTGTTGGAGCTGCCGGCGGCCACCAGGCGCAGCACCTCGACCTCACGCGGCGAGAGCACCTCGTCGGCCATGTGCTCGGCCAGCTCGACCGCGATCTCGGCCGGGATGTAGCGCCGGCCTGCATGCACCGTGCGGATCGCCTCCAGCATCTCCTTGCGCAGCATGTTCTTCAGCAGATAGCCCGAGGCGCCGGCCTGCAGCGCGCGCAGCGCCTGCACGTCGCCCTTGTAGGTCGTCAGCATGATCAGCCGCGCCTCGGGGAACTCGGCGCGGATGGCGCTCACCGCCTCGATGCCGCCGATGCCGGGCATCTGGATGTCCATCAGCGTGACGTCGGGGCGGTGCTGGCGGAACAGCGCGATCGCTTCGCTGCCGGTCGCCGCCTCGGCCACCAGTCGCAGGTCGGGCTGGCCGAGCAGCACGCCGGCGATGCCCTCGCGCAGCATCGCGTGGTCGTCCACGCACATCACGCGGATGGGCGGCTGGCTGGGGCCGGGTTCGGCGGGTGTCATCGGTTGGGGGTCCATCGCGAGAGGATTCTGGCCCAGAGCGCCCGGGCGGTGGCGCGCCGGGGTGGCGGTTCGGCCGCGCGGTAGGCCCGCTTGGCCGGCACCACCAGCGCAAGCGCCGTACCACCCTGCGCCGGCCGGCTGATCGCCAGCCGCGCCTGCAGCGCCTCGGCGCGCTCGCGCATGCCCTGCAGGCCCCAGTGGCCCACCCGGCCGCCAGCGGCCAGCACGGCGTCGTCCACGCCGCGGCCGTCGTCCTCGATACGCAGCGCCAGGGCACGCTCGCCCCAGCCCAGCGTCAGCGTGACCTGGCCGGCCTCGGCATGCGCGAAGGCGTTCGCCAGCGCTTCGCGGCCGATCTGCAGCACCTCGTCGTGCACCACGTGGTCCAGCGCACGCACAGCGCCCTGCTCGCTGAACTGGAAGCGCGTGGGCGGATGCGCCGCCGCGCCCTGCTCGCCGGCATCGACCAGCGCCAGCGAGAGGCTGCCCACCGTGCTGGCGCGGGCCCGCAGGTCGGTGACCCGGTCGCGCCCCTCCACCAGCACCTGCTCGGCCCGGTCCAGCGCCGTCTCCAGCGCCAGGCGCGCCGTGCCCTCGGGCGGCAGCGTCGCCAGGCCGGAGTGGAAGCGCAGGATCAGGCCCTGCACGCTCTGCAGCAAGGTGTCGTGCAGTTCGCGTGCGATGCGCTCGCGCTCGATCAGGCGCGCTTGCAGCCGGTCGCTGATGCGCGCCGCCATCACGCGCCAGCGCAGCCAGTACACCCCCCAGAGCAGGCCGGCCGCCGCCGGCACGCACATCAGCGCGAACCAGGTGGTCTGGTAGAAGGCCGGCTCGATGCCGAAGTGCAGCGTCGCCCCGGCCGGGCTCCAGACGCCATCTTCATTGGCCGCCAGCACGCGGAACTCGTAGGCCCCCGGGCGCAGGTTGGTATAGAAGGCCTCGCGGCGTGTGCCGGCCTCCTGCCAGCCCTTGTCCACGCCCTGCAGCTGGTAGCGGAAGCGCACCCGCTCCGGGATGCTCAGGCTCAGCGCGGTGTAGGCGATCTCCAGGCTGGTGGTGCCCACCGGCAGCTGCGGCGCCGCGGCGCTGGGCGAGATGTCGTAGGCGCGCTCGTCGGCGCGCAGCGCCCGCACCTGCACCGTCGGCGGCGCGGGGTTGCGCGGCACGTCGTTCGGGTCTATCCAGACCACGCTGTTGTTGGTGGCGAACCAGAGCTTGCCGTCGCTGGCCTGCACCGCCGAGGGCACCGGACGCAGCTGCACCGCGGCGCCGTCCAGCCCGTCGCGGAAGTCGAAGCGCTCGAAGTGCACGCGGTAGGCCGGGTCGGCCAGCGCACGCTGGAGCTCGGCCGCGGCGATGTGGCTGATGCCTTCGCCGCCGTTCATCCAGAGGTCGCCCTGCGCCGTTTCGACGATGCCCGACAAGCCGCTGAAGACCTCGCCGCCCACGCCCAGCACCGGGCGGAAAGCCTGCGCGTCGCCGCTGCCCTCCAGCCGCGCCAGCCCGAATTCGCCGCCCACCCAGACGCGCGCACCGCGGGCGTGCAGCGCGAGCACGCTGCCCACGCCCAGGCCTTGCGCGGCGGTGAAGAGGCGCTCTCGCGCGCCGTCGCGCAGCAGCACGCGGTTGTTGGCGTAGCCCGACCAGAGCCGGCCACGGCCGTCCAGCGCCATCGTCAGCGGGTACTGGCCGGGCAGGCCGGCTGCGTCGGGCACGGGCTGCCAGCGCTCGTCGACCCGCCTGAACATGCCCTTGCGCGCCACCGAGAGCCAGAGCGTGCCGCCGCGGTCGCCCGCCATCGCCTGCACCGGGTTGTCGCCCAGGCCCTCGGGCAGCGCCACGGCCTCGAAGCGTGCGCCCTTGCCGCGCCACAGCCCGCTCTCGCCGGCAAACCAGACGACACCCTGCTCGTCGCGCAACGCGCTGGTCATGCGGCCGTTCACGTCCGGCCGCTGCTCGACGCGCGAGGAGAGCTTCATCAGCGGCCGGTTGGCGCTGCCGACCCAGACGCCGCCGTCGTCGCCGGCGGCCAGTGCGAACCAGAGCGAGTTCGGCGGCAGCGGCATGCGCGTGAGCTTGTTGCGGCGGTAGCGGTCCAGGCCGCCGCTGGTGCTCATCCAGATGTTGCCCTCGCGGTCTTCCAGCAGCACCAGCACCACGTCGCCGGTGAGCGCCTTGTCCGAGCGGTCCATCGCCACGCCCCTGGGCGTGCCGGCCGGTGTGTCGAACTGTGGCAGCCGGCCCAGCCCGCCCGGCACGCTGACCCACAGCGCGCCGCTGCGGTCGAACAGGAAGGGGCCGCTCTGGCGCAGCTCCGGCCGCGCTGCCGGCTTGGCGGGCCCGCCGCGCACATCGGCCAGCGGCCTCACGCCGTGCACGCCGTCCGAGACCCAGATGCTGCCGTCGTGGGCCTGCTTCAGCCAGGCATAGCCCACGGCGGGCCCGGCCTTCTCGAAGCGCTGGCTGCCGCGCGGCAAGCGGTAGATGCCTTGTTCGGCCACCACCCAGAGGCTGCCGCCGCGGTCCACCATCAGCGTGTGGCCGGCCGCGCCGGTGTAGCCCTGCTCGGCCCCGACCGGCTGCCAGCGCTCGCCCTGCAGCCGCGCCAGGCCGTGGCTGGTGGTGGCCCAGACGCTGTGGTCGGCATCGACTGCGAAGCCGGTCACGGTGCCGGTCGGCAGGCCCTGCGCGGTGGTGAAGTGGCTCACCCGGCCCGCCTGCAGCAGGCTGGCCCCGCCGAAGCGGTAGCCCACCCACAGGCCGCCGCCGGGCAGCGCCAGCAGCGACGCCACGTTGGCCGAGAGCAGCCGCTCGCCGCCCACCGCCTCCACCCGCTCGAAGCGTACGCCGTCGAAGTGGAACAGGCCGGTCGCGGTGGCCAGCCAGAGGTCGCCGTCGGCGGTCTGCGCCAGCGCGTCGATCTGCGCCGGCGCGCCGTCCCGCACCGACCAGGCGGTGTGGTGCATCTGCGCCAGCGAACGATCCCGCACCTGGCCGGCCGCCATGCCCCCGTGCCCGGCCAGCAGCACCGCCAGCCACCAGGCGAGGGCGCGTGACCAGCGGCAGGCGAACGAGGATCCCGGTCGAATCATGGGGTGGAGAACACGGGCGGCGGGGGCTACGGGGCAGTGGGCAAGCAAGGACGCGCGGATTGTGCAAGCCGCGGCCACCGCGCTATCGCCGGAGAAGCGGGACACCGGGGGTCGGCGGCGTATCCCCACAAAGGGTAACCCGGCGCCGCCTCGGCCGTGCCGCCGCCCGGCGCTGGAGGGTGCGGCGGCGACAATCCCGCGATGTCCGCCCCCGTCCTGATGCTCATCGCCTCCTTTCTCTTCGCCTCGATGGGGGTCTGCGTCAAGCTCGCGTCGGCCCAGTACGGTGCCGGCGAGATCGTGCTGTACCGCGGCCTGGTCGGCGCCTTGTTCATCCTGGTGCTGACGCGGCTGCGCGGCGGCACCGTCAAGACCTCGCTGCCGGCGATGCACTTCTGGCGCAGCCTCACCGGCGTGTGCTCGCTGGTGCTGTGGTTCTATTCGATAGGCAAGCTGCCGCTGGCCACCGCGATCACGCTGAACTACATGTCCTCGGTCTGGATGGCGCTGTTCCTGATCGGCGGCGCGGTGCTGCTGGGCGCGGCTAAGGTCGATGCCCGGCTGGTGGCGACGGTGCTGGCCGGCTTCGCCGGCGTGGCGCTGGTGCTGCAGCCGTCGATCGACAAGGACCAGTTCTGGGGCGCTTTGGCCGGCCTGCTCTCCGGCATGATCGCCGCGATGGCCTACCTGCAGGTGACCGCGCTGGGCCGCGCCGGCGAGCCGGAGTCGCGCGTCGTCTTCTACTTCTCGATAGGCGGCATCGCGGCCGGCGCGCTGCTGGCGGCCTTCCAGGGCGGCCTGCATGGCCACAGCTGGAGCGGCGCGGCGCTGCTGCTGGCCACCGGGCTGCTGGCGACCGGCGCGCAGATCATGATGACGCGCGCCTACACGATAGGCCGCACGCTCTCCAACGCCAGCCTGCAGTACCTGGGCATCGCCTGGGCCTTTCTCTACGGCGTGCTGATCTTCGACGACCCGGTCACCTGGGTCGCGCTGGCCGGCATGGCGCTGATCGTCGCCGCCGGGCTGGCGGCGACCTTGCTGCGCAGCCAGGCCGCGCCGTCCACCGCCTCGCCCACCGAGTGAGCCGCGGCGCCCTGCCGCATTCCCCTCGCAGGCGATGGGGGCTTTGAGCACTGCGCACACCGGGCGCACAGTGGCCGCGTATGCCTGTTGTCGGCACCGCCTTGCGGCGCGGCCTGGTGGCGTGGCGGCCTGGCGGGGCCTTGATGCCCGTCAAGCCGCCGCGCCGGCGGCGGCGCCACACTGGGTGCCCACCAGCGCGTGGTGCGCCATCACGAGGGCGCAGCGCATGCGGCCGGCATTCCGGCCGAGCCACTGAAGGAGCGCCCCATGTACCGCAACATCCTCGTCCCGACCGACGGTTCCGACATCACCTCCAAGGCTGTCGACGCCGCGATCACGCTGGCCCGCAGCCTGGGCGCGCGCCTGAGCACCATCAGCGTCAAGGAGCCCTTCCCGTACAGCGCCATCTCCGAGATGCAGCCGGTGCCGCCGCAGGAGTTCTTCGACGCGCAGGAGCGCATCGCAGCGGCGCGTGTCAAGACCGTGGTCGATGCCGCGACGGCCGCCGGGCTGGAGTGCGCCGCCTACACGGTCGAGGCGCTGCACCCCTGGGAGGCCATCGTCGACCATGTCAAGACGCAGGGCAACGACCTGATCGTGATGGCCTCGCACGGTCGGCGTGGCATGGCGGCGCTGCTGCTGGGCAGCGAGACCCAGCGGGTGCTGATCCACTCGAAAGTGCCGGTGCTGATCGTCAAGTAGGCCCCGAGCAGCGGGCCGCGGCCCGTCAGTGGCCGTGCATCAATCGCAGGGCGGCCAGGATCAGACCCAGCCCGGCCACCAGCCAGGCCACCTGCGAGACCATCTCCCGCAGCGGCAGCCGGCGCTGCATCTGCGGGATCAGGTCGGCCACCGCCACGTAGATGAAGCTGCTGGCGCCCACCACCAGCAGGTAGGGGAAAGCGGCCTCCCGGCTGCCAACGACGAAGTAGCCCAGCACGCCGCCCACCACCGCCGCCAGGCCCGAAGCGGCGTTGTAGAGCAGGGCCTTGCGCCGGCTGAAGCCGGCGTTGATCAGCACGATGGTGTCGCCCACCTCCTGCGGGATCTCGTGCAGCGTGATCGCCAGCGCGGTGGTCAGCCCCAGCTCTGGGCTGGAGACGAAGGCGGCGGCGATGATGATGCCGTCGCAGAAGTTGTGGATGCTGTCGCCCACCAGCACGCTGAGCCCGCCGCGGCCGGCCTGCTCGCTGTCGAAGTGATGGTGGTGCCCGTGGCCGTCGCCCTCGTGGTGGTGGGCATGCCGGTAGAGCTCGGCCTTTTCCAGCAGGAAGAAGAACAGCAGCCCGCCCAGCAGCGTGGCGAACAACCGGTGCGTATCGGCCTGGCTCTCGAAGGCCTCGGGCAGCACGTGCAGCAGCGCGGTGGCCAGCAGCACCCCGGCCGACAGGCTCACCAGGTGCTTGACCAGCTTGCCCAGCACCGCGAAGGTCAGCGAGGCCGCGATCACGACCGACAGCACGCCGCCGAGCAGCGTGGCGAGAACGATGTAGAACAGGGTCATGCGGGCGCTCAAAAAACAAAAACCGCGCCTCTTGCGAAGGCGCGGCGGCTCCGTGGCGTGGCCCTGGCAGCCTGCGGCTCAGCCGGCCATGCGGCACGCCAGGATTGGCGACGTTTTCATCTTATCAATCCTGTCAAGCGGCCCGGCCGGCGCAACCGGCGCGTTCAGTCCGTCAGCCGGATGGTGCGCGCCACCGAAGGCACGCCCTTGTCGTCGAACACGAAGAGCATGTAGTAGCCCGGCGGCAGCTGCGCCCGCGAGGTGGGCAGGGTCATCGTCAGCTTGGTCTTGCTCTGCTTGAAACCCAGCGAGGTGTAGCGCTGGTCGTTGTTGAACGCGTGGGTCACCGTGCCGGTGCGCATCCAGGTCACGCGCGAGGCCTTCACGCCTGCCGCCAGCGTCACGTTGAACTGCTGGCCCCAGGCCAGCACCGTCGGTGCTGCCGTGACCACCGGCCGGTCGGCCGGCTGGCCGCTGCCGTCGGTGCGGTAGAGATAAGGCGGGTAGTAGATCTCGGCGTTCAGCAGCGTCAACGGGCCCGGCGCGCCGCCGCCGCCGGTCAGCACGCTGCCGTCCGGCATCAGCAGCGAAGCGGAGTGGTACAGGCGGGCCTGGGAGGCGGTGGCCGAGGTCGTCCAGGTGCCCGTGTCCGGGTTCCAGGTCTCGGAGTGGTAGGCCGCGCCGACCAGGTCGTTGCCGGTCGAGGAGCCGCCGTTGACCCAGACCTTGCCGTCGGCCAGGATGGTGGCGTTGCCGTAGCGCCGGTCGACGCTGAGGTTGGCGGTGGGGGTGATGACGGGCTGGTCGCCCCGCACATCGACCACCTTGGCGATGCCGCTGCCGCGCACCGTCAGGATGCGGCCCGGCAGGTACATCGCGCCGGGCAGCGTCTCGGTGCCCCAGCCCAGCACGCCGGTCAGTTGCTGGATAGACCCCTTGCCCTTGGAATTCAGCGAGAAGATCTTGCCGCCCGGCGTGAAGATGAGCACCGAGCCCTTGGGGCCCAGCCAGGCGCGCGGGTAGTTCCAGCTCGGCACGATGCTGCCGTAGGCGTATTCGTTCTTGGCCCCGGTCAGCGTGCGCCAGCCCACGCCCGCGGTGTAGACCTCCGGCGTGCTGGCGTAGGTGGCCACGGTGGTGGCCGAAGGCAGCACCGGCAGCCCGCCCTTGAAGGCTGGCAGCAGGGCCGGGCTTTCGGGATCGACGCTCGGCCAGGTGCGGTCCATGCGGCCGCCCATCACCACTTGCTCGCCGAACTGGTTGGTCACCGCGGTGGCATACCAGCGCTGGTAGGCCATAGCTTGGCTCTGCTTGACCAGCATGTTGTTGACGGGGTTGAACAGGTTGACGTCGTTGTTCGCGTAGTTGCGCACGCCGTCCACCACGCGGTCGCCACCTGCCACCAGCACCTCGCCGGTGGCCGGGATGATGGTCTGCGCGGCGCAGAAGGTGTCGGTGCGCCAGACGTTGTCCAGCGTCAGCATGGCGTCCGGCCCGGTGCCCACGCTCGGGTCCCAGATGCTGTACCACATGGCGCCGCCCTGGGCGCCGTTCAGGTTGGTGCCGTAGGTCAGCACCCGTCCGTCCTGCAGCAGCACCATGTGGATGGGCATCAGCGGCCAGGAGAACACGGGGCCGAAAAAGCCCTTCTGCTGCACGTCCGCCGGGCCGGGCGGCACCACGCCGGCGTGGCCCGAAGCGGCCGCCAGCGCCAGGGCCAGGCTGGCCAGCAAGCTCGAAGCTCGCGGCAGCACCGCGGGTCGAGAAGCGAACGGGACACGCATGAGAACCTCCAATGTGACTATTCGTAACCAAAACGGAATCGCGCGTTTCTAGCACAAACCGCGACAGACCGCGCCGACCGCTGCAGCGGCAGCGTGAATTCTGGTAACAGCTGCGCATTTTGACGACAGGGTCATATCTAGTGACCCCCGAGAACAAGGGATGGCGTGATTTGTTGTCGAGGCGCCGCGCCAACCGAGGCGGGATCGCAACGCCAGCGTGCCCGTCCCCTGCACCGGCACAATCCACCCCCATGCGAAACCCCTCCCCCGAAGTCGCCCACGAGGCCGCGGCCACCGCGAGCGGCCTGCTGGCCGCGATCGACATGGGCTCCAACAGCTTCCGGCTCGAGATCGGCCAGATCCGCGACGGCCGTTACCGGCGCCAGCTCTACCTGAAGGAGACCGTGCGCCTGGGGGCCGGCCTGGACGCCGAGGGCATGCTGACCGACGAAGCGGCCGAGCGGGGCCTGGTCTGCCTGAGGCGTTTTGCCGGCAGCCTGGCCGGCATGGCGCCCGGCCAGGTGCGGGCGGTGGCCACGCAGACGCTGCGCGAGGCCCGCAACCGCAACGCCTTTCTGGCGCGGGCACAGGCGGCGCTGGGGCTGCCGATCGAGGTCATCTCCGGGCGCGAAGAAGCCCGCCTGATCTACGCCGGCGTGGCCCACCTGCAGCCCTCGGACAAGCGCCGGCTGGTGATCGACATCGGCGGCCGCTCGACCGAGATGATCCTCGGGCGCGGCCCGCTGGCGCAGCAGGCTGAGTCGTTTCGCATCGGCAGCGTCAGCCTGTCGATGCGCTACTTCCCCGACGGCCGCTTCACCGCCGAGGCCTTCCGGGCGGCGCAGATCGCCGCCGGCGCCGAGCTGGAAGAAGCGATGGCGCAGTTCACGCCGTCACGCTGGAGCGAAGCGCTGGGCTCCTCCGGCACGGCCGGCGCGGTCTCCGAGGTGCTGCAGGCCTGCGGCGTCACCGATGGCAGCATCACGCCCTCCAGCCTGCGCTGGCTGATGCGGCAGTGCATCGCAGCTGGTTCGATCGACAAGCTGGACCTGCCGGGCATGAAGAACGACCGCCGTGCGGTCATCGGCGGCGGCCTGGCCATTCTCTACACGCTGGCCACCCACTTCCGCATCGAGGCGCTGCTGCCCGCCAAGGGCGCACTGCGCCAGGGCGTGATCGTCGACCTGCACGAGCGCCTGCTGGCCCAGCAGCGCGTCAGCGGCCACGACCTGCGCGACGAGTCTGTCAAGCAGTTGCAGCATCGCTTCGCGGTGGACACCGCGCAGGCGCGCCGGGTGCGCGACATGGCGCTGGCGTTCTACGGCCAGATCGCCCCCGAGGCCGGCGCCGAAGCGCGCCGCGAGCTGCTGTGGTCGGCCGAGCTGCACGAGCTGGGCGCGATGGTCTCGCACCACGACCACCACCGCCACAGCGCCTACCTGATCGCCCATGTGGACGCGGCCGGCTTCTCGCAGAGCCAGCAGCGTCGTCTCGCCGAGCTCGCGCTCGGCCAGCGTGGCGGCCTGCGCAAGGTCGAAGAAGCGCTGAAGGACGAGGCCGTGCGCCTGCAGATGCTGTGCCTGCGGCTGGCGGTGATCAAGTGCCACGCGCGTGGCGAGATCGACCTGCAGGCGCTGCGGCTGGAGCGCCAGGGCCGCCTGCTCAAGCTGCGCTTCAGCCCGGCCTGGGCCGACAGCCACCCGCGCACCCTGCACCTGCTGCGCGAGGAGGCCGACGGCTGGAACCGCAGCGGCGTGCTGCAGCTCCAGCTGCAGGGCTGACAGGCAGGGCAGCCCGCCGGTTCAGCGGGCCGCCCAGTGCTCCGGCGCGAAGCCCACCGTGACCGCACCGCCGCCCCACTCCACCACCGGCCGCTTGATCACGCTGGGCTGCGCCAGCATCAGCGCCTGGGCGGAGGGCGCGTCGGTCGCGGCGGCCTGGGTGGCCGGGTCGAGCTTGCGCCAGGTGGTGCCCTTGCGGTTCAGCAGCGGCTCCCAGCCCAGCGCCTGCACCCAGGCGGCCAGGCGCTCGGGCGGCACGCCCTGCTTCTTGAAGTCGTGGAACTCATGCGGCCGGCCATGTTCGGCCAGCCAGGTGCGGGCGCGCTTGACGGTGTCGCAGTTCGGGATGCCGTAGAGCTTGATCACGGGAGGGTCTCGGGTCGGTGCAGGTCTGCGTTCGCCCGGCTGCTGCCGGGCCAGCCCCGAGGATAAGCCAGCTCGCCAGCGCCTCAGTGCATCGCCGTCAGCCTCGGCGCGGCCTGGCTGTCGCGACTCGGCATGTCCGACCAGGCCGTGACCCGGTTGCGGCCGTTTTCCTTGGAGTGGTAGAGCGCCTGGTCAGCCAGGTCGACCAGCACCGAGAAGTCCGCGGTGCGCAGGCCGTACTGCTCGATGCCGAAGCTCATCGTGACGCGCACGCCGTCGAGCTGGCGGGCCGCGCTGCCGGCGTTGGCCTCGATGTCGGCGCGCAGGCGCTCGGCGATCACCCGCGCCTGCTCCAGCGTGGCGTCCGGCAGCAGGATGCAGAACTCCTCGCCGCCGTAGCGACCCAGCAGGTCGCCAGCGCGCAGGCCGCGCCCCAGCGCCCGTGACACTGCCTGCAGCACCTGGTCGCCACCGCCGTGGCCGTAGCAGTCGTTGATCAGCTTGAAGTGGTCGATGTCGCACATGATGCAGCTGAGCGGCTGGCCGTTGCTGGCCGCCGCGTCGATGCTGGCCTGGCTCTCCTCCAGGAAGGCGCGCCGGTTCAGGCAGCCCGTCAGCGGGTCGCGCGTGGCCAGCAGCGTCAGCTCTTCGTTCTTCAGCCGGATCTGCTCGCGCGAGGCCTCGAGGTCGACCAGGGTCTCGCGCAGGCGCTCGGTGCGCTCGTGCAGCTCGGTCACGTCCGAGAAGGTCAACAGGCAGCCGCGGGCACGGCCGCCGCCTTCGTTGATCGGCGAGCAGTTCATCACCACCTGGCGCGGCCCGGCCGGACCGACCTGCAGCTCCATGCGGCGGCCCAGCTGCGGCAGGTTGTCGCGCAGCACGCGCTGCCACGGCAGCAGGCCTTCGCCCTCGGCGGCCTGCGCGCACAGCCAGGGCAGCGCCGTCAGGCTCAGGCCGGTGAGATCCTGCCGGCCCCCGGCGAGCTCCCTGAAGGCCTGGTTGGCCAGCAGGATGTGTTCGCCGGTGTCCAGCACCAGCACGGCCTCGGTCAGGGTGTCCAGCGCGGCGCTCACCCGCTCGGGGATGGCGGTGCTCGGGTCGAGGTAGCGCATCGCGCGGCGCAGGTAGAGCTGGAAGGCGACGAAGCCGAGCAGCGTCATCAGGCCCGCGCCCAGCATCACCGGCTGAGTCAGCCAGCCCAGCAGGGTGCGCGGCGACGCCGGCTCGAAGGCCAGCTGCAGCTCGCCCCACGGCTGGCCCTCGGCCAGGATGGTGGCGCGCACGTTCTCCAGGCTGGAGGCCTCGCCCGCCGCCAGGCGCCAGTGGCCCGCATGGTCGCCCGCGGCGAGTTGCTGCCCGTCCTCGGCACGCACCGCGGCCGAGAGCAGTTGCGGCTCGCGCTGCAAGGCCTGCTTCAGCAGGGCCTCCACGTCCCGGCCGCCGCGGGCCTGCAGGCTGTGCACCACCTGGTTGGCCAGCATCTGGGCCGACAGCACGCGCTCCCGGCGCGCCTGCTCCGCCGCGTTGGGCAAAAAGCCGGCCACGAACAGGTCGCTGAGCAGCAGCAGCGTGATCATCAGGGCCACCAGGCCCATCGCCACGCGGGTCGCCGGGCTGGCATGGAAGGGCAAATGGGGCAGGCGCATCTTCACTTCAATTCCAGGGTGGGGTCGTCACGGCGGCTGGCGCGCAGGCGGCGCGCGGCCGTGCCGCTCCCCGCGTCCGCCGACTCGGCTTCGTCGTTCTCGTTGTCGTCGTCGTCGTCTTCTTCGTCGCGGCGGCGCCGCAACACCGGCAGCAGGTCAAAGCTGCGCCAGGCCGGGCTGGACACCAGCACGCTGGCCAGCAGCATGCTGCCGCGCGCGGCCCACGACACCACGCCGAACGACATCGCCAGGCCAAAGGCCAGGCGGGTATCGACCTGCACCGAGGCCTCCGCCACCGCCTCCTGCGCCAACGCATCGGCCTCGGCCGGCACGGCCTCGAAGCGCGCGCCCGTCACCATGGGCAGGCTGGCGGCTTGCGCGTCGTTGACAGCCCAGTGGTAGAGCTCCCAGTCCGTCATCGTGGACTCGGCCTCGCGCACGGTGGCCGGCGACAGGTCAGCGCCGCCCAGCCAAAGCGACAGGGCCGGGTAACGGGGCAGGCGGGC
>DATHWJ010000322.1:0-9750 GCA_035460745.1 Ideonella sp.
ATGGACAACAAGGACAACAACTAAAGTCCGTCTCCCTCCATGACGCGCTCCGACCTCGTCGCGGCGCTGGCCGAACGGTTCGGCCAGCTCACGCAACGCGACACCGAGTTCGCGGTGAAGACGATCCTCGATGCGATGTCCGACGCGCTGGCGCGCGGGCACCGCATCGAGATCCGGGGCTTCGGCAGTTTTTCGATCAACCGGCGTCCGCCGCGCGTGGGCCGCAACCCGCGCTCCGGCGAGCAAGTCACCATCCCCGAAAAGCTGGTGCCGCACTTCAAGCCGGGCAAGGCCCTGCGCGAAGGCGTGGACGCCAGCCTGCCGGTGATCGAAGCGGGCGAGGCGCTGGAGGTGATGGAGGTCGGCACGACGCCGTCCGCCCCACCGCCGGTGCCTCGGGCCAAGGCCGAAGCGGGCGAGTGAAGCCGAGCTGACCACGCGGCAGCGCCCAGTAGCGCAGTGCCGCCCCGACAGGGCCCGCAAGGGCCCTGTTTCTTTTTGTGCCTGCCTCGATGGCCGGGCCGGCGTCCGTAAAATCGGCGCCGCCACCGAGCCCCCACCTGATGCGCATTCTTGTCTGGCTCTTCCGAGCCTTCGTCTTCTTCTCGCTGTTCGCGTTTTCGCTCAACAACCAGCAGACCGCCTCGGTCCACTGGTTCTTCGGCTACGCGTGGACGGCGCCGATGGTCATCATCGTGCTGGTCGCCTTCGGCGCCGGCACCGCCTTCGGCGTGCTGGCGATGGCCCCCAGCTGGTGGCGCCAGCGCCGCCTGGCCCGCCAGAGCGCCCCCGCCGCCGCGCCCACGCCCGCGGCACCGGCCACGCCCCCCGTCGCCCCCGACACGACCCCGCCGATTCCCGATGGAGTTTGATTTCATCTGGGTGCTGGTCGCCCTGCCGGTCGCCTTCACGCTGGGCTGGCTGGCCGCGCGGCTGGACCTGCGCCAGCTCAAGCGCGAAAACCGCGAGTCGCCCAAGGCCTACTTCAAGGGCCTGAACCTGCTGCTCAACGAACAGCAGGACAAGGCCATCGATGCCTTCATCGAGGCCGTGCAGAACGACCCCGACACCACCGAGCTGCACTTCGCGCTCGGCAACCTGTTCCGCCGCCGCGGCGAGTTCGAACGCGCGGTGCGGGTGCACCAGCACCTGCTGGGCCGGGCCGACCTGGGCGCCACCGAGCGCGACCGCGCGCAGCACGCGCTGGCGCAGGACTTCATGAAGGCCGGCCTCTTCGACCGCGCCGAAGAAGCCTACCGCGCGCTCAGCGGCACGCCCTTCGACACCGAAGCCCGCCTGGCCCTGCTCAACCTCTACGAGCGCTCGCGCGACTGGCGCAATGCCGCCGAGACCGCCGCGCTGCTGGAGCGCGCCGGCACCGGCTCCTTCGACACCCGCATCGCCCACCACTGGTGCGAGCTGGCCCAGGAGGCCGACGCCCGCGGCGACAGCGAAGCGGCAGACAGCGCGCTGCGCCACGCCCGCGAGGCCGCGCCCCAGGCCGCCCGCCCGCTGCTGCTGGCCGGCCAGCGCCATGCCAAGGCCGGCCGCCCCCAGGAGGCGCTGGCCTGCTGGGACGAACTGCGCCAGCGCAGCCCCGCGAGCTTCCACCTGGTGGCGGCCGACTACGCCGAGGCCGCGCTGGCCGCGGACCAGGCCGAGGCAGCCCGCACGACACTCGCGCAGACCTACGAGCTGACCCCCGGCATCGACCTGCTGCGCGCCCTCGCCCGCCTCGAAGGCGGCGAGCTGGCCCGCTCGCCGCGCCTGCTGCCGCACCTGCAGGCCCATCCCACGCTGACCGCCGCACAGCCGCTGCTCACGCTGCCGGCGGCCGAATGGAGCGACGCCGACGCGGCCGCCGTCGCCAATGCCGTCAACCGCGCCGCCAAGCCGCTGCAGCGCTACCGCTGCGCCGCCTGCGGTTTCGAGGCCCAGCGCTACTTCTGGCAATGCCCCGGCTGCCTGAGCTGGGACAGCTTCCCGCCGCGCCACCTGGAAGAGCTTTGACGACCGCAGCCCCCACCGACCCGCGCTTCATCCTCTGCATGAAGTGGGGCACCAAGTACGGCCCCGAATACGTCAACCGGCTCTACGCGATGGTGCGCCGGCACCTGCGCGGCGACTTCCGCTTCGTCTGCCTGACCGACCGTGCCGAAGGCGTGCGCGCCGAAGTGCAATGCCTGCCGATTCCCAGCCTGGCGCTGCCGCCCGGCATCCCCGAGCGCGGCTGGACCAAGCTCACCACCTTCGAGGCCGACCTGCATGGCCTGCGCGGCACCGCGCTGTTCCTCGACCTCGACGTCGTGATCGTCGATGACATCACGCCCTTCTTCGAAGTGCCGGGCGAGTTCGTCATCATCCACGACTGGAAACGGCCGCAGCGCATCACCGGCAACTCCTCGGTCTACCGCTTCACCCTCGGCGCCCACGCCGACGTGCTGGCCGAGTTCCGCGCCACGCAGGAGCAGGTGCGAGCGCGGCTGCGCAACGAGCAGGCCTTCTTGTCCGAGGTGCTGCACCGCCAGGGCCGCTTGAGCTACTGGCCCGACGCCTGGTGCCGCAGCTACAAGTACCACTGCATCCCACCCTTCCCGAGCAACTTCTGGCGCGAGCCGGTCATTCCAGACGCCTCGCGGATCCTGATCTTCCACGGCGAGGTCAACCCGCCCGATGCGCTGGCCGGCCGGCGCAATCGCTTCGGCCGCTTCGTGAAACCGGCGCCGTGGATCGCCGAGCACTGGCGCGAATAGGCTGGCGCCGGCGACTGCGCGAGGCCGATGCGAGCACCCGCTTTCCCGCAAGCCGTTCAACAACCCTCAAGGCGTGGTGCTTCTGGATCCCCCTGGTGGCCCGACACTTGCCAATGAGGGAGAATAGGGGGTCGCGCATTTGCGTGCGCTCCACCCCAAGCTTGTCATCTCTCTCTCATCCTACTAGGAGTTCATTCTGGCCAAGGACGATCCCAAGACCGCCATCGATGCCGGCGGCTTGCGCTACCGCTCCAAAGTAGCGGGCTCCCCCTTCTCCGCGACCGGCGCATTCGGTGCCGCCACCATGTCGTGTTTTTTGTGCGGCAAGCACCGGCCGCGCGCGCAACTGAAATCGCGCAAGTTGTTGGGCAAGGCGCAAGCCGTCTGCTCGCCTTCCTGCCGCGAGCTTGACGAGGCGCAATCCTGAGCGAAGTACCCGCGCCGCCGCGAGGCGGCGCTCACCACCCCCCTGGTGGTCCTGCCGATGCATGAAACGGATCCTGGCGTCTTGACCGATGCCTTCTCAGACGGCGGCAGTGATCGCCCTCTGACGCGCCGCGAGCGCGCGGTGGTCATTGCGCGCATTCAATCTCTGATCGAGTTCTGGGGCATCACCGAAGCCGAGCTCGACGCCGACACCCCCGTGATCGAGATCGCCCCAACGGGCCCGCTGCCGATCAAATACCAGCACCCGCTCACCGGCGAGACCTGGGACGGCCAAGGCCCGCACCCGGACTGGCTGCGCCGTGCATTGCTCAAGGAGGGCATGCGCGTCGAAGAACTTCGCCCGCCCGGAGCAGCGCCGGCCGACGGCGAAGCGCCCACGCCCACCAACTGAGCCCCGAGGGTCCGCCATGCCCAGCCCACGCCCTGGCGCGGCCAAGACCGGCCCCCTCCCCGCGGCGCGACGCCAGGCGCTGCGCCACGCCATGGCGACGGCGCTCGCCGCCTCCCTGCTCGTGGCCGGCTGCACCGGCTATGCGCCGCAAAACCTGCCCGCCGGCGCCAGCCTGGCCCAGGTCACCGAGCAGCTCGGCCCGGCCACCGGCCGCTACCCGCTGCCTGGCGGCGGCGCCCGGCTCGAGTACGCCCGCGGGCCGTTCGGCAAGCACACCTTCATGGTCGACATGGATGCCGGCGGCAGCGTGCTGGGCTGGCAGCAGGTGCTGACCGAAAAGAACTTCGACACCGTGCTCGACGGCATGCGCCAGGACGAGCTGTTGCTGAAGCTCGGCCGCCCCTCGCAGCGTCGCGGCGGCGGCTGGCAGGGCGGCGAAGTCTGGTCCTACCGCTACGACGCCATCTTCTGCCAGTGGTTTCAGGTCTCGATGATCGACGGCGTGGTGCGGGCGCCCGCCTACGGCCCGGACCCGATCTGCGAGGTGATAGAGCGCGAGCTGGTGGAGTGATGTGGGCCGGCGCTCAGCCGGCGACGCCGACAGGCGCCAGGGCCACCGGCTCTTCGCGGGCACAAGCCGCCCGCAGCAGCGCGGTCGCCTGTGCCGCCGGCAAGGGCCGGCTGAACAGATAACCCTGGCCGTGGTCGCAGCCCAGCCGCGCCAGCAGCTCGCACTGGGCCGCCGTCTCCACGCCCTCGGCCACCACCCGCAGGCCCAGTGCGTGAGCCATCGCGACGATGGCACTGACGATCGCCGCGTCGGGCGCCGAATGCGGCAGCTCCTTGACGAAGCTGCGGTCGATCTTGAACTTGTCGATCGGCAGGCGCTTGAGGTAGGCAAGCGACGACTGGCCGGTGCCGAAGTCGTCCACCGCGATGCGCATGCCCTTGTCGCGGATCGCGCTCAGCATCGCGATGTTGGCCTCGATGTCCTCGACCAGCGTGTACTCGGTGATCTCTATTTCCAACCGCCGCGGGGCGATGCCGGTGAGCTCGGTGGCAGCCTCGATCTGGTCCAGCAACACGCCGCGCTTGATCTGCCGCGCCGAGATGTTCACCGCCACGTAGAGTTCCTCCAGGCCGTCGGCGCTCCAGCGCTGCAGTTGCCGGGCCGCCTCCAGCAGCACCCATTCGCCCAGGCCGACGATCAAGCCGCTGCTCTCGGCCACCTCGATGAAGTCGCCGGGCTGCAGCAGGCCGCGCTCGGGGTGCTGCCAGCGCACCAGCGCCTCCACGCCGATCGGCCGGCCGTTGCCCAGGTCCAGGATGGGCTGGTAATACAGCACCAACTCGCCGCGCTCTATCGCACGCCGCAGCTCGTTCTCCACCTGCAGCCGCTGGCCGAACAGCTGGTCCATCTCTGCCGCATAGATCGCATAGGTGCTCTTGCCCGCGGCCTTGGCGTTGTACATCGCCGTGTCCGCCATGCGCAGCAGTTGCTCCACGTCCGCCGCATCGCCCGGAAACTGGGCGATGCCGGCGCTGCCACGCACGTAGATCTGGTTGGCGCCCACCACGATGGGGGCCTGGAGCGCCAGCATCGCCGCACGGCCGAAGCGATCGCAGGCGGCCTCTGCCAGCGGCCCTTCGAACACGACCACGAACTCGTCGCCACCGAAGCGGAACACCAGGTCCGAGACGCGCAGCCCGCCGCGCAGACGCGACGCCATGGTGCGCAGCACGTCGTCGCCGACCGCGTGGCCCAGCGTGTCGTTGATGACCTTGAAGTCGTCCAGGTCCAGCAGCATCAGCCCGAACTCGCTCTGACAACGGCGCGAGCGCTCGGCCATCGCGGCCAGATGGTGGTTGGCCGCATGGCGGTTGTGCAGGCCGGTCACCGGGTCGATGAAGGCCAGCTCGTCGAGCCGGAGCTCGGTGCGGTCGATATCGCGCCGTATGCCCACTGCCAGCAGGTAGGCCATGCCCAGCGCCGCCAGCGCACACAGCACGGTGATGCCGGCGAACTGCAGCCCGCGCCGGTACAGGCTCTCTTGCGTGACCGTCAGCTCCAGCCGGCCCACCACGCGCTCGTCGTGGCGCACCGCCTCGCTGACGCGCAGCAGCCGGTCGCCACCGGAGAGCGTCCACCTCGCCCAGCCCGGCAAGCCGGCCGCGTCTTCGAGCGGCGTCGGCGCGGCGGCACGCTCATAGGAAGCGAAGGCCTGCCCGTCGGCGTCGTAGAGCGCCGCCACCAGCACCACCGGTGCAGCGCGCAGCGAGTTCAGCGTCTCGGTGGCGGCCTTGACGTCGTTGAAGATCAAGGGCGCGGCGCTGTTGTCGGCCATGATCCGAGCCTGCACCTGCGCGTCTTCGGCCATGCGCTCGCTGGACCAGAAATACATGAAGACGTTGAGCGTGATGCCCACCACCAGCAAGGCCACGCCGGCCGCCAGCACCGCTGCCCGGGTCAGCCGCACACCGAGCCGCTGGTGGGGTTTGGAGAGGCTGAACACACCCGTCATGGGAGCCCCTCGCCGAACATGTAGGCCCGCCTCATTCGTAGACCTTGCGCGCCAGTCTCAGCAGCTTGGAGCTGAGCTGCAGCCGGTGCTGCTTGACGGTGACCGCATCGACGTCGAACGACAGCCTCCCGTTGAGTTCCACCAGGTAGATGGCCGTGGCATCGTCGTCGCGGCGGATGTCGTTGCTGATGGTCAGCACGGCGCCCTGCTGCAGTTGATGGCGCAGCGCGAAGCCCGGTGCCGGCACGGCGGCGTCGCGGTACCAGGCGTGGCAGCCGCGCATCGACTCGGGCGCGGCATTCACGCCGCGCACCTCCAGCTTGTGCGAGCCCACCGGGCGAGCGGCCAGCGAGAGCATGGGATCGATCGCGCTGCCTGCGGCGTCGATGCACAAGGTGAGCGCGCTGCCGTCGGCCGCCAGCACCTCGGGCGGCCATTCGGCAAACAGCAGCAGGTTGTAGACGATCGCCGTCTTCAGGCTGGCCAGGTCGAGCGCTTGCGCGGGCTGCAGCGCGAGGGCTGCCAGCAGCAGCGCCGCCAGCAGGCCCCGCGGCGAGGCACGCGGCCGCCAGCCGGCCTGCAGGCTGCTGCATGTAGGGCGATCGAGGTGCGGCATGGTCGCGAGCCCGATCAAAAAGCCATTTCGAGCCGCAGGCGCCAGCTGCGGCCCAGCTGCCGGATGGTCGGCTGCCGGAGCAGGTCGGCGCCGGGATCGTCATAGTCCTTGTCGAGCAGGTTGCAGACGCTCAGCGACAGCGTCGTGCCATGGTGGCCGAAGTAGCGCGAGAGCGTGGCGGCCAGCGTGCCATAGCCGGCAGCGGCACCGCGCGAAGCCACGGCCTGCCATACATTGGCCAGCAGCCAGTCGTCGGACAGCGGCAGCATCGCCATCAGCTTGGCCATGCGCCTGGGCGTGTAGCGGGCGATGTCCAGGTCTTCGCCATCGTCGGTGCGCTGGAAGGTCAGATTGCCGCGCAGCCGTGCACCGCCCTGCCAGACGCGGTCGTACTCCAACTCCAGGCCTTGTGCACGCACCGGCCTGGCGTTGCGGAACATGTAGCGGTCGTCGGCCGGGTCATAGTCCAGTGTCAGCAGGTGCCGGGCCCGGTTGACATAGACCGAGCCGGCCAGCCGGCTGGTGGCATCGGGGCGCCACTCGGCGGCCAGCTCGGAGCCGCGCACCGTCTCGGACCGCAACGCCGGGTTGGCCTTGTAGCCAGCCGGCGAATCGACCACGTAGTAGGCCTCGTAGACGTTCGGCTGGCGATAGGCGGTGCCGTGGATCAGCTTCAGTACCAGGTCGTCGCGCGGCCGGTAGTTCAGCGCCACGCGCGGGCTGAGGCGCCGCAGGCCGGCGTCGCCGGCGTCGTAGCGCGCACCGGCGGTCAGTGTCCATGACGCGTCCATCTCGTACCGGTCCTCGGCATACAGCGCCGCGCGCTGGCGGCTGCGGGCGTCGTCCAGATAGATCGCGCCGGCCTCGCCGGCGTCGTGGTTCTTCTGGCTCAGCCGGCTGGCGCGCTCGAACTCCACGCCCACCAGCGTCTTGTGGTGCTGCCAGCGGGTCGTGAGCAGCCGCGCCTCCAGGCCCCACCAGCGGCCTGTGCTCTGGTCGCGGTTGACGGGCACTTCGGGATCGTCATAGACGTACTGGCCTTCGAAGCGATAGCGGCCGGCAAACGCGCGTGCGGTCAGCTCGCCCTGGTCGAACAGCGAGCGCTTCAGCGTCGCATCGAGCAGCCAGTGGCTGTCGCGGTTGAAGTTGCGCGGGTCGAGCGCCAGGTCCAGCGTCGCAGGGCTGCCCTTGAGGCGGTCGGCGTGGGTCAGCGTCACCGCGAGCGGCCCCTGGTCGGCACGCAGGTACAGGCTGGAGCGGCGCTCGTAGTCGGTGGCGCGGGCGCGGCCGTCGAGGCCAGGCGCGGCGGCGGGCTCGCCTTGCGACAACTGCCGCGAAACCGCCATCTCCCACCGTGCGCCGCCGGCCAGATCCCGGTTCAAGTCCGCGTGCACTTCGCGCGACTGCCCCGAGCCCAGCTGCACGCTTGCCTGGCCGCCATCGCCGGACCGCTGCCGGGTGATGACGTTGATGACGCCGTACAAGGCGTTGGCGCCGTACAGCGACGAACCCTGGCCGGGGATGAACTCGACCCGCTCGATCAGCTCGACGTCGAGCGGGAACTCGGCACCGATGTACGCCTGGCTGTAGACGGGGTCGTTGACGCGGTTGCCGTCGATCAGCAGCAGCACCCGCGTGTTGTAGTCGCCCGGTGTGGCGAAGCCTCGTACGCCGAGGTAGCTGTAACTGTGGTCGTTGCTGACGTTGAGCCCACGCACCGAGCGCAGCACGTCGGCCAGCGTTCGGTAGCCAAAGGCCCGGATTTCGGCGGCGCCGATCACCGTGACCGACGCGGCGCTGTCGCTCGCCCGCTGCGCGAACTTCGATGCGCCAGTCACCTCCATGTCGAGCAGGGCGTCCAGCGGCAGGGCCGACAGCTCGGCCGCCAAGGCCGGCGTCTGCGCCACGGCGGCCTGCGCCATGCCGTGGCAACAAGCCAGGCAGACCACGACCACCCGCGCCGCGCGGCGCACATGCCGGTGGTTGGCACCAGGGCAGACGAACTTCATGGGGTACAGCACTCGGACGGGGAGACCTGTGCCTTTTCGGCAGCCCCTGTGCCGACTGAAGTGCGAGCCCGCACCGGACTGGTGCTTTGTCTCGGGTCAGGCCCGCAACCAGCCCGGGTCCGGTCGTTGTGCCCTGCGACCGGCCATCCATGAAAGGCCGGTAGGCACCGGCCCACGGCCCTGGCCCTGCTCAGTGAACCATGGCCTTCAGCTGCTCCAGCTTGGCGGCATAGAGCGCTTGCTGGCGGCGGGTACTGCTGTTTTCGCGCGCCAGCGTCAAGTGGCGCGCCGCGGTCGCGGTGTCGCCTAGGTTCAGGTAGGCAATGGCCAGGCCCAGGTGCACCTCGTGGTAGTCGTTGGTGGGCTTGACCTCCTTTTCCAGCAGGTCGCGCGCCAGCCGGTAGTCGCCGGCACGCAGGGCCAGCATGCCCCTTTCGAAGTTCTGGAACGGCAACTCAGGCTGCAGCCGCTCGAGGCGCGCCGAGAACTCGACCGCTTCGGCCAGCCTGCCCTGGCGCTGCATCAGCGATGCCAGATTGCCGATGGCGTTGGTGTTGTCGGGGTCCAGTGCCAGCGTGCGCCGCATCGCGGCCTCAGCCCACTGAGACTCGCCGCGGCGGCGGTACACCACACCCAGTGTGTTGTAGGCGTCCGCATAGGCACGGTCTTGCAGCACGGCAGCGCGCGCCCACCAGTAGGCGGCATCCACGCGGTCGATCGCCAGGGCCTCGGCGGCCCGGTTGTTCATGTACATGGCGACCATACGCGTCTCATCGATCACCTGGGTGCGCACCCGGTAGAACTCGGGCACCGGGATGAAATCGATCGTGATCCACTCGTCGCCGTAGATCAGCATGGTGGCCGATAACTTCTTCAGCGAGACGTTGACATGGCTGTTGTGCAGCACGAGATTGCCGCTGCGCCCCCAGGTGCTCGCCACGTTGACCGTCTGGTAGCGAACGCCCAAGCCCAGCTCCTTGGCAAACGCGCCCGTCATGATCGCCAGCGACAG
>DATHWJ010000323.1:0-11285 GCA_035460745.1 Ideonella sp.
GGCCAAGCGGGCGCCGATGGCACCCGGCCAGGAGCAGCAGGCGCAGGCCACGCGCGACGCCCTGCTGAAGGCCTGCCGCTCCACCGAACACGACAGGGTCATCATCTCCGGCGAGGGCATGAGCTCGCTTTCCGGCGACGACCTCGAAGGCCTGAAAAGCTTTTTGCGAGAGGCCGGCGCCGAGCAGATCAAAGTGCTGGCATGGGTGCGCGCCCCGCGCTCCTTCATGGAGAGCCAGTTGCAGCAGCACCTCAAGCGCGACGTGACCTACGAGTTCCCGTGGCCCAACTACCGCCGCCGCTTCGAGAAGTTCGAGCGTGTCTTCGGCCGCGAGAACACGACGCTGCTCAACTTCGACCCGCCATCGTTCGCCGACCGTTGCGCGGTCACCGAGTTTTGCGCGCGCGTCGACGTGGCGCGCCCGGCTGAAGTGGTGCGCAACAACGAGTCGCTCTCGCACGATGGCGCCGCGCTGATGTTCGTCTACCACCATGTTCGCCGGACCATCCTCGGTCGCGCGAACGCGGTGGGCGAGGGTGCGACCGGCTTCGCGGTGCGGCGGCTCACCGCGGGTCTGGAGGGCCCGCGGCTGCGGCTCTCGGCCCAAGTGGCGCGCGCGATATGGCAGGCCCATGCCGGTGACGTGGCCTGGGTGGCCGAGCGGCTGGACAAGCCCTTCGACGAATCGCCCGAAAGCTACCGGGACGAGCACGCGGCGGCCATCTCCGACGTGAGCGACCTGCTGCGCTTGAGCGAAACGGCGCTGGCGCATCTGCGCAAGCTGGGCCTGCCGGAGCCCGCGAGCTCCAGCGGCACAGCCACGTACGTGGCCTACGGCGTGGCCATCCAGAACTGGCTGCAGCAAAGAGCCGCCTCAGGCGCGCCTGCGGTGGCGCGGGTGCCGCGGGTTGCCGGCAAGCGTGCCGCCGTGGCGCTGCCCCGCGTGCGCACCTGCGGCCGGGCACGTACCCCTGAGGCGATCGCATAGCAGGCCACTGCGCCCGCTTGCGCGAGGTGCAACCCAGGCGTGCGAGCGGTGGGAGTCACGGGCAGGTCATCTTGGCACTGCACAGTGCGTCCCAATTCGAACTCACACGCCGCGCCGGCTTCTCTGTCGTCGAAGCTGCCGGCCTCTCCCCATGAAACGCATTCTCATCGTCGGCGCCGGCCTGTACGGCGCCGTCTGCGCACGCGAGTTGAGCGACCTGGGCCATGCGGTCCGGGTGATAGAGCAGCGCGAGCACATCGCCGGTAATTGCCACACCCGCTTCGATGAAGCTTCGGGCAGCCATGAGCATGTGCACGGCGCCCACATCTTCCACACCGAGAGCGAGCGCATCTGGGCCTATGTGCAGCGCTTTGCCGCGTTCCACCCCTATGTGCACCGGGTGCGCGCGCGCCACGGCGAGGCCTCGTACAGCCTGCCCATCAACCTGCAGACGCTGCGCGAGGTGTTCGGCGTGGACAGCTCCGAGGCGGCGCGCGAGGCGCTCGAGCATGACCGGCTGAAGGTTGTCGAGACCGCGGCCGGGGGCGTGCCGCGCAACATGGAGAGCCACTGCCTGGCCACCATAGGCCCGACGCTCTACCGCCTGCTGATCGAGGGCTACAGCCAGAAGCAGTGGAACCGCCACCCGCGCGACCTGCCGGCCAGCATCGTGCAGCGCCTGCCGGTGCGCTTCACCGACGACGACCGCTACTTCAGCGACCGCTTCCAGGGCGTGCCGGTGGGCGGCTACACGGCGATGTTCGAGCGGATGCTGGCAGGCATACCGGTCGATCTCGGGGTGGACTTCCTGGCCGACCGCGCGCACTGGATGGCGCGCTACGACCAGGTCATCTACACCGGCGCGCTGGATGCCTTCTTCGACCACTGCCACGGTGCGCTGGAGTACCGCTCGCTGCGCTTCGAGCGCGAGCACCTGGGCGTGGACGACTTCCAGGGCCGGGCGGTGGTGAACTACACCGACGCCGCCGTGCCTTTCACCCGCATCATCGAGCACCGCCACTTCGAGCCGCCGCTGCGTGCCACCGGCCGCACGCTGATCACCCGCGAGTACCCGCTGGACTGGCAGCCCGGCCGCGCGCCTTATTACCCCGTCAACACGCCGGCCAACCAGGCCCGCTTCGAGCGCTACCAAGAGCTTGCGGCCTCGCGCGACGTGGCCGGCCAGGTGCACTTCGGTGGCCGCCTGGCCGAGTACCGCTACTACGACATGCACCAGGTGATCGCCGCGGCGTTGTCACATGTCCGCCGCGTGACCGAGTTGCCCCGCCATGCGCTCGCCGCGTGAGCCGTTCGGCCCACGCGGGGGCCGGGCCTTGTCAATTGCTGCACGCAACATGGGCTGCGTGAAAACACCCGCCTTGATCCGTTTGTCCAAGCCGCTGCTGTGCGGCCTCGCCGGCCTGCTGGCAGGCGCCTCGGCCGCCGCGCAAAGCCCGTCGCCCGCACCTGCGCCCGTTGCCGCCGCACCCGCGGCACAAGAGCCGGCCTTCGACATCTGGGAGTACGAGATCGAGGGCAACACGGTGCTGGGTGTCGAGGCCATCGAGGCCGCGGTGCGCGACCACCTGGGCCCGGACCGCTCGATGAAAGACGTGGACGCCGCCCGCAACGCGCTCGAAGCCGCCTACCAGAAGGCCGGTTACCTGACGGTGCTGGTCGATGTGCCGGAGCAGCGTGTCGATGGCGGCATCGTGCTGCTGCAGGTGATAGAGGGGCAGGTCGGCGGGCTCTACGTGACCGGCTCGCGCTACCACTCGCAGGGCTACATCCGCAATGCCGTGACCGGCCTCGCACCGGGCACGGTGCCCAACTTCAACGAGGTGCAGCAGCAGCTCGCGCTGGTCAACCGCACGGAAGACCGCCGTGTGCAGCCGGTGCTCAAGCCCGGCCGCCTGCCCGGCACGGTCGACGTGGAGCTGCAGGTCAACGACGAGTTCCCGATCTCGGGCAGCGTCGAGATCAACAACCAGCACTCGCGCGACACCGATCCCGCGCGCGTCTCGGCGACCGTGCGCTACGACAACCTCTTCCAGCGCGACCATTCGCTCTCGCTGACGGCCATCACCGCGCCCACCGAGCCCTCGCAGTCCCAGGTGCTGGTGGCCAACTACGGCATCCCGCTGGAGGGGGCGAACAGCTGGAGCGCCTCGCTGGTGTGGTCCAACAGCGATGTCGAAACCCTCGGCAGCACCCAGGTGATCTCGCGCGGCACCACCTTCAGCCTGCGCCGCTACATCGCCTTCGGCCGGGCCGACGGTTCGCGCCTGCTCTCGCTGGGCTTCGACCTGAAAAACACCAAGGAGCGCAGCGCCTTCGATACGCCGGTGCGCTACATGCCGTTCCAGCTCGGCTACACCGACCAGTGGGCCATCGGCGCAGACCGCCTGCAGGTCAACGCCAATGTCGCCTTCGCGATCGCCTCGCTGCTCAAGCGCGACGTGCCGTGCCCCTCCGGCGTGAACCCCGAGGCCCAGGCCGACCAGTTCGCCTGCAAGCGCTTCGGCGCCAGCGGCAGTTTCGGCGCCTTCAAGCTGGACTCGCGCTGGTTCCACCCGCTCGGCCCGGCCATGTTGGTGACGCGCCTGGGCCTGCAGATCGCCTCGGGCCCGCTGATCAGCGCCGAGCAGTATTCGCTGGGCGGTGCCGACACGGTGCGCGGCTACCTAGAAGGCGAGGCCTCCGGCGACCACGGCGTGCTGGGTTCGCTGGAGCTGCGTGCGCCCAACCTGGCGTCCAGCTTCGGCGAGTTCTGGCGCGACGTGACGCCGCTGGCCTTCCTCGACGTGGCCAATGCCGTCACGCTGCAGCCGCTGCCCGGCCAGGCCTCTAGAACCCCCTTGCTCGGCAGCGGCGTCGGCCTGCGCCTGGCCACACGTGGCCTGGAAGCCTCGCTGGACTTCGCCCGCGCCGCCAAGGCCACGGCCGCCACCGACGCCGGCAACTGGCGGCTGCATGCCCGCTTGCTGGCGCGCTTCTGACGCCCACTCTCACCGCACCAGACGCCCCGGAGTCTCGCCCCCATGGTCCACCGCCCCGCCACTCCCGCCCGTGACCGCACCCGCAACCTGAGCCTGGCGCTCAGCCCGCTCGTCGCCGCGCTGGCCGCCGCATTGCCGATGCAGGCCCACACGAAGCCGGTGGCGGCTGCGGTGCCCGTGCCCTCGGTCTCGTGGCGTGTCAGCGGCACCGGCGGTGCGGCGCCGGTCAACAAGCCCAACACGGCCGGCGGCGTCGACCAGACCATCTCGCAGACCAGCACCCGCGGCATCTACAACTGGCAGAGCTTCAATATCGGCGACAAGAGCAGCGTCACCTTCGACATGGCGCAGAAGGGCGCCAGCGCGCTCAACCGCATCGGCGGCAATGCGCCCTCGCAGATCTTCGGCAAGCTCAGCGCCACCAACGGCGGCGAGATCTTCCTGATCAACGCCAACGGCATCCTCTTCGGCAAGGGCGCGCAGGTCAACACCGGCTCGCTGGTGGCTTCGGCGCTGAACATCACCGACAGCGAATACCTGTCGGGCTTTGCGCAGAGTCTGGCCAATACATTCGACCCGAGCTTGAATGCCGCCTTCCGATACGACGGCACGCCCGAAGACTTCATCGACAGCAAGAACTTTGTCCGTGTCGATCCCGGTGCGAGCATCGCCACGGCCAATGGCGGCCGGGTCTTCCTGTTCGCAAAGCAGGTCGAGAACGCCGGCAGCATCAGCACGCCCGGCGGGCAGACCGTGCTGGCGGGCGGGGGGGAAATCTACCTGAAGCTGCCGAGTGCCGAAGCAGGGCTGTACGCGGCCGAGAGCAATCCCAAAGTCTCGGTGCTGCGCGGCTTCCTGGTCGAGGTGGGCGCGGGCCCGGCCGATTCGCCCGAGGGGGACGCCGGCAGTGCCGGCAACCTCGCCACCGGCGTCATCAACACGCCGCGCGGCAACACCACGCTGATCGGCATGGCCGTCAACCAGATGGGCCGCATCAGCGCCACCACCAGCGTCAGCGAAAACGGCTCCGTCATCCTGCGGGCCCAGGGGGCCGCTGTGCGGGGCGGCGCCGATAGTCTCAGGGCGGCCGCCAGCGGCGCGCTGACCTTGGGCGCCGGCAGCCAGATCACGATCACCGCCGACACCGCACTGGACAGCAGCGGCAAGGCGCCGACCTCGACCGACAGCGCCGGCTTTGTCGCTTCGCACATCGACCTGGCCGGCCAATCGGTGCTGTTCGACCGCGGCGCTGCGATCGTGGCGCCGGGCGCCACGATCAACGTGCGTGCCGAGACGGTGCCGAGCTACCAGGCCAGCCTGGCCAATGCGGCCGCCCCCGCCACGCTGGTGGCCGGCAGCGACGCCGCCCGCATCGTGCTGCGCGAGGGGGCCAGCATCGACGTGGCCGGCAGCACCGGCGCGGTCGAGAGCGTGGCGCGCCACTTTGTGACCACCGAGCTGCTGGGCAGCAACGACCTGAAGGATGCGCCGGTTCAGAAGGACGGCCTGCTCTACCGCGCCAAGGTCACGCTGGACACCCGCCAGGACTCGGCCATCCTCGGCAGCCTGGACAGCTACCGCGACAGTACCCAGCGCGGTATCGAGGAGCGCCTGTCCGAAGGCGGCACGGTGCGGCTGCGCGCCGAGGGCGCCGTGCTGACCGAGGCCGGCTCGCGCATAGCCGTGAGCGGCGGCAAGATTCGCTACACCGAGGCCCAGATCCGCGAGACCCTGCTGCTGGGCAGCGACGGCAAGACCTACACCTTGACCGACGCGCCGGCCGACTTGGTCTACGTCGGCGCGACCAGCCTGCAGAAGTCCAGCCTGGTCAGCTACGACCGGTGGGGTGTGAAGCTTGCTTTTGGCACGGTTTCGCCGGCCCGCACCGAGCTGGGCTACACCGAAGGGCGCGATGCCGGGGCCGTCGAGATCGCCGCACCCGTGGTCGCCTTGCAAGGCGCCTTGGCCGCCGGCTCCGTGCAGGGCGAGCGCCAGCAAAGCGGGCAAGACGCGCAGCGGGCCTCGAACGGCAGCCTGACGCTGGGCGCCGTGTACAACGGCGGCGCGCATTTCAACAATGACAGGTACCTTGTCGACGATTTGAATACGCCGACAGTTGACGAGAGTGGCGCGGTTCTGCGCAACTTCAGCGTCGGCGACAAGAGCCCCAAGGTCGATGCGGGGTTCTGGTCCGAGGCGCTGGAGGCGGCGTTGCCGGAGCAATCCGGCCTGGCGCAGGCCTCGCTGCAGCAAGCCGGCTTCGATACGGTGGCGATCGCTGCCACCGGCGCAGTGCGCTTCGGCGAGCCCGGCAGCGCCCGCTACGAGATGGCCGACAGCGGCCGCCTGAGCTTGTTGTCGCTGCATGGCGATGTGGTCCTGGGCAGCAGCCTGCGCAGCGCCCATGGCAAGGTCGAGATGATCAGCAAAGTGGTGGGGCGCGATCCGGTCACCCTGGAGTTTCTAGCGCCCGGCCAGGTGCGGGTGGAAGACGGCGTCAGCGTGGACCTGAGCGGGGCCTGGGTCAACGCCTACGGCTTGGCCACGGGCCTGCAGACCAGCGCCACGGGGGGCGGCAGTTTCGAGGCCAGCGCCTATGGGGTGGAGCTGGGCCGCAGCAGCGTGATCGATGTGTCGGGTGGCGCCAGTGCCTCGCAGGCCGGTGTGGTCAGCGGGGCGGCGGCCGGCTCGATCAGCTTGGCCGACAACACCGAGTTGGCGGATGCGCGGACCGACACCCTGGTGCTGGGCGGCGAGCTGCGGGGCTACTCGTCGCAAGCAACCGGGGGGGTCAGCACCGGCGGGGGCAGATTGAGCCTCAAGACCCGCGAGGTTCATATCGCGGACGCGGCCGAGGTCGATGGCGCAGCGGGGCTGTGGCTGGCGCCGTCGTTCTTCAGCGCAGGTGGTTTCGGCAGCTTCAGCGTCGATGGCCGGCTGGCACTCGATGTGGCCGCCGGCACCGTGATCGCGCCCCAGCGCCAGACCTGGCAAGCACCGACCATCCTGCCGGCGCAGGTGCTGCCGCCCAGCGGTACGGCCACGCGCGACGTGCTGCTGACCGGGCTGGCGCCCGGTTTGCGCGAAGGTCCGGTCAACCTGGCGCTGGCCTCGTCGGGTGACAGCGTCGATCTGACCCAGGGCCTGCTGACGCTCAACGCGGGCGCTTCGTTGCAAGCCGGGCCGCAGGCCGCGGTGAGCCTGTCGGCGGCACACCAGTTGGTCTTCGACGGCCGTATCGAGAGCCATGGCGGCAGCGTGGCGCTGACGCTGACGAAGTTCAGCACGAGCAGCCCGAACTTCATCTGGCTGGGCGCTGGCAGCGAGATCGATGTCTCCGGCACCGCGCTGCTCACACCGGGTTTGACCAACGGGCTGCGGCTCGGGCAGGTGCTGGGCGGCGGCCAGATCAAGATCGATGCAGCTCCGCCCAACACTGAAAAGAACCCGGGCCTGGCCAGCAGCCTCGTGTTCCAGCAGGGTGCCCGGCTCGACGCACAGGGTGTCAGCGCGGACTTGGACGTCAGCGAACGCGGTGACGGGGGAGTGCGCACACAGCGCCGGACCCTGGCCAGCGCGGGCGGCGAGATCAGCTTTGCCGGCAACGGCCAACTGCTGCTCGAAGGGGATGTCGACCTGCACGGCGGCGCGGGCGCGGCCGGCGGCACACTGGCCGTGGTCCTGCGAGGTGGCCTGACCGATGAGAATCAGCTGTTGCCACCCGCGCACGAACTGCGCGTGACCGACCGGCTGGCCAGCCAGAGTGCCGGCTTGACGACGGCGACGCTGGCCCCGCCCGCCGGCATCGCGCTTTCCTCGGCGGTGGCTGGCGATTGGGTGGCGGCTTCCGGTGCAGCCGACCTGAGCTTGAGTTCCACCGACGCGCTGCTTCTTGCCGACAATGTGCAACTCAACCTGGACCGCAAGTTGAGTCTGGTGGCGGGCCGCTTCGCTGCCGAAGCGGGCACCGACTCCCGGCTCAGCGGGGCCAGTGTCCTGATCTCGGGCACGGCCCTGCCTGGTGCGTCCACTGCCAGCGGGGGCGATGCCGGCTTGCGGGTGGAGGCCCGCAGCGGCCTGGTGCTCGACGGCAAGATCGCAACCCAGGGGCTGGGCCAGATCGCCCTGGTCAGCGCGGGCGACATGCGGCTGCAGGGCAGCGCCACCGTCCAGGGTGGCGGTGCCTACGAGGGCAGCCTGACGACGCCGGCCGAGCTGAGCCTCTCGGCCGCGCAGATCTACCCGGCCACCGATACCCGTTTCACGTTCAACGCCGACGGGGCGGACGTGACCATCAGCGGCGGCCAGCCGGCTGCGGCCAAGCCCTTGTCGGCCGGCGGCAGCCTGGTCGTCCATGCCGCGACCATCACGCAAGGCGGCGTGATACGCGCGCCCATGGGGCATCTGGAGCTGAATGCCAGCGAAGAGTTGCGGCTGCTGGCCGGCAGCGAGACCTCGGTTTCCGCGGCCGGTCTGGTACTGCCCTACGGTTCGTACGCATCCGAGCTCTGGACGCGACCGGGGCTCGGTGCGCCCCTGGGCACGCCGCCGGACAAACAGATCGTGCTGAATGCCGCCAGCGTGGTGTCCGAAGCCGGCTCCACGCTGGACGCCAGCGGCGGGGGCAAGCTGTTTGCCACCGAGTTCGTGCCCGGCAAGGGCGGCTCCCACGACATCCTGGCGGGCGGTGACGGCAGCTACGCGATAGTCCCCGGTGTCACCGGTCTGGCCCCGCATGACCCCTCTTATGCCGCGACGGCGGCGTCGCTGGGCCGACAGATCGAGATCGCCCGGGCGGTCACGCTGGCCGACGGCAGCGTGTTGCCGGCCGGCAACTACACCTTGCTGCCGGCGCGCTATGCGATGTTGCCGGGCGCCTATCTGGTGCGTCCGTCGCAGGCAGGCGGCACCGCTCTGGCGGCAGGCACGGCCGTGAAAGGCACCGACGGTTCGCTGCTGGTGGGTGCACGTCTGCGCGACGCCGGCACCGGCTTCGGCGACGCCTTGACGAGCACCTGGCAGGTGATGGACACGGCGACCGCGCTGCGCCACAGCGAAATTCGCACCTACGACGCGGGGGATGTTTTTGCCGCCCGCGCCACCAAGGCCGGTACCGCAGCGCCGCCCTTGCCCAATGACGCGGGCACCTTGGTCGTGCGCGCCACCCGGGCCCGGCTCGAGGGTGAGGGCCGCTTCTCCGCGGCGGTGGACGACGCGGGCCGTGCGCTGGGCCAGGGGGGACGCGCGGAGTTTGTCGCCGAGAACATCCAGGTCGATGCCGGCAACGTCACTGCCGACGATGGCGTGCTGCACCTGAGCGCCGCCAACCTGAACCGGCTCGGCGCGCAGACGGTGGTGCTGGGCGCCACCAGCGCTGCGGCCGGCGATCAGGCCGAAGCGCTGCCGTCGCGCACGCTGCAGACCCAGGCCCGCTCCGTCGTGCTGGCGCAAGGGGCGCAGGCCCTGACGGTGCCCGACTTGCTGGCCAGCGCCACCGACAGCATCGTGGTGGCCGACAACGCACGCTTTGCACCTGTCGCCGGGTCGGTCGCCAGCAGCACGACACCGGTGTATGCGCTGCAGGGCGACGGCGCGGCATTGCGGGTTGCTGCAGCGCCGGGCGCGACACTGCAGCGTACCGCGGTGGAGCGCGAGGCGGGCCGCCTGCAGGTGGGCCAGGGCGTGCAGTTCGACGCCGGGGGCGGCAGCCTGATGCTGGACAGCACGGGCGCCACGACGGTGTCTGCAAGCGCGCGCCTGGACGCCGCCGACATCGGCCTGGCAGGTGGGCTGGTGGCCGTCGGCGGCAGCGCCGCGAAGCCGAACCAGCTGTCGCTGACGCCGGCCTTGACCGCGCAGGTGTCGTTGGCCGACCGGCTGACGCTTCGGGGTTATCAGCGCATCGAACTGGCCGATGGCGCCGTGCTGGGCAGCCCGGCACTGAAGGCGCTGGTGCTGGACACCCCCCATCTGCGGGCCGCCGAAGCCAGCCAGCTGGGCGCCCAGGTGGTGGCGGGCGACCTGACGCTGGTGAACACCACCGGCGTGGCGGTCAATGGCGCGGAGTTGGGCAACGGCCGTTTGGCGTTGCAGGCTTCTACCGCGGCCGGTGGCACGGGGGTATTGCACATTGGCGGCGGCGATATCGGCTTCAATGGCGTGGGCCAGCTCGCGCTGAATGCCGATACCGCCGTGGCCAGCGCGGGGCAGAGCCGGCTTCGGGTGCGGGGAGGGCTGGCGCTGAACGCACCGGCGCTGGTCGCCGAACAAGCTGCCGCCGAGCTGTCCTTGGTCGTCGGCGGCCTGCTGCGTGTCGATGGCCCTGAAGGGGGCGTGCAGCCGGCCTCGGCGATGGGTGGGGTCTTCACGGCCAGCGCCGATGCGATCGAGATGGCCGGGCGCATCGTGCTGCCCACGGGCAAGATTTCGCTCTCGGGCACCCGCGGCGTGCAACTGCTGGACGGTGCCCGGCTGTTGACGGCGGGCGCCAGCGTGAAGCTCGACACCCAGACCGTCGATCTGGCCGGGGGCGAGGTCAGCGTGGCCAGCAGCAGTGGCGATATTGCCATCGCGCCCGGTGTGCGTATCGACGTCTCGGGCGGGGGCAGCGGTGGTGCGGGCGGCTCGCTGAGCCTCAGCGCGCCAACCGGGGAGCTTCAGGTCGGCGGAACCTGGCTGGGCACGGCGGGCGCCGGTGCGCAGGGGGCTTCGTTGGACATCGATGTCGGGCGCGCGCTGAGTCCGGGCCACATTGCCGCCAAGACCGAGGGCGGCCAGTTCACCGACGCCATCACGCTGCGCCAACGCGAAGGCGACCTGGTGCTCGGCGCGGCGCAGACGCTGCGTGCGCACGAGCTCAGCCTGAGCGCCGACGGCGGTGCGCTGGCCGTCTGGGGCACGCTCGATGCGAGCGGTGCGCAGGGCGGCAGCGTCACGCTGACGGCGCAGGGCGATGTGGCTTTGCACAGTGGCGCCAGCGTGCTGGCCCAGGCCACCGCCGCGGGTGCCGAAGGCGGGCGGGTCGAGCTCGGCAGCACGCTGGGCCGGCTGCGGCTGAAGGAGGGCAGCCGCATCGATCTGTCGGCCGGCGCACCGGATGCGGACGGCAACACCACCGAGGGTGGGCGGTTGAGCTTGCGTGCGGCGCAGTCAGGTGCCCATGAGGTGGCCATCGACCGCCTGGCGGGCACGATCGCCGGCGCCGAGCGCATCGACGTGCAGGCCGTGCGGGTCTACGAAGGCATTCAAAGCATCGTCGACTTCGACAGCGGCATCGAGTGCCAGCTCGCGACCAGCCG
>DATHWJ010000324.1:0-8805 GCA_035460745.1 Ideonella sp.
GCGCGGCCTGGGCATCCACCAGCCCGGCGACCTGCTTGGCCGCGACCCGCTGGCCCTCTACCGCGGCCTGGAACGCCACACCGGCAAGCGCCAAGACCCCTGCGTGCTCGACACCTTCATGGCCGTGGTCGACTTCATGCACGGCGCCGCCCCCAAGCCCTGGTGGGCCTACACCGCGGAGCGCAAGCGGCTGCACGGTCCCCTGCACGGCCCCGCGCCCACCGCCCCGCCCCTTGCTTCGCCGGCTGCCGTGCGGGCGCCAGACCGCCTGCCGCCCACCGAACAAGCGAGCGCGCGCTGAGCTGCCGCCCTGCGGAGCGACGCCCGAGAGCCTGACCCCGGACGAAGCGCTCAGGACGGCGAGTGCAGCCGGTCGCGCTGGGCCAAGGCCGGGAAGAGCCGGGTCCACGCCGCCACCACCAGCAGCGTGCCAAAGCCGCCCAGCAGCACCGAGCCCACCGGGCCCATCAGCGCGGCGGTGGCGCCGGACTCGAACTCGCCGAGCTGGTTGCTCGCGCCTATGAAGACCGAGTTCACCGCGCCCACGCGGCCGCGCATCTCGTCCGGCGTCTCGAGCTGCACCAGCGACTGGCGTATCACCACGCTGACCATGTCGGCCGCCCCCGAAACCGCCAGCGCGCCGAACGCGACCCAGAAGCTCTGGGCCAGCCCGAAGACGATCATCATCACGCCATAGAGGCCGACCGCGCTGAGCAGCAAGCGGCCGGCCTTGCGCTCTATGGGCACCCGAGAGAGCCAGACGCCGACCAGCACCGCGCCCATCGCCGGGGCCGAGCGCAAGACGCCCAGGCCCTCCGGGCCGGTGTGCAGGATGTCGCGCGCGAAGATGGGCAGCAGCGCGGTCGCGCCGCCCAGCAGCACCGCGAAGAGATCGAGCGAGATCGCACCCAGCACCACCTTGCGCTGGAAGATGAAGCGGATGCCGGCCGTCAACGTCTCGAAATTGGCCGCCTGGTGCGCCACGGCGCGCGAGCGGTGGCGTATCGCCAGCGTGCCGGCCACTGCCAGCAGCAGCATCACGAAGGACACCGCATAGACCAGCGCCGCACCCCAATGGGCCGCCTCGACCGCCTCGGCCGCCGCTGTGCTGCCGGCTTGCCCGCCCGCCCCCAGCCAGCGCAGCAGCGAGGGGCCGGTGCCGTACAAGACCCCGCCCAGCGCCGGCCCGGCGACGATCGCCACCTGCATCACCGAGCTGCTCGCCGCCACCGCGCGCGGCAGCAGCTCGGCCGGCACCAGCGAGGGCGTCAGCGCCTGCAGGCTGGGCATCTGCAGCGCGCGCGCGGCGCCCAGCAGCACCGACATCGCCAGCACCGTGTCGGCACTGGCCCAGCCGCCGACGCTGCCCAGCGCCAGCACGGCCGCCACCACCCCTTGCACCAGCAGGCTGGCGCAGAGCAGCCAGCGGCGGTCGTAGCGGTCGACCAGGTGGCCGGCCGGCAGCGTCAGCAGCAGGGCCGGCAGGAACTGCAGCAGGCCGACCAGGCCGAGCTGCCAGGCGCTGCCGGTCAGGTCGTACATCTGCCAGCCCAGCGCCACCATCAGGATCTGGTTGGCGGCCGTCCCGGCCACGCGAGCCACCAGCAAACGAAGGTAGTCGTGGTGGTCGCGCAGCTGCAGCCGCTGCCGGGGCGCCACGCCGCCCCTGGAGTCGATCGAAGTCATTGCCGCCGAGCTTAAGCGATGGCGCCCGGGCCGGCCGGGCGCGGGCTGCTGCGACAACACACCGCGCGCGCTGGTGGCCGTCGCCTTGGCGCCCCTTCAGCGGCCCGTGCGCCGGTCAGCGCGACGGTGTCGTGCGCGAGTTGGCCGCCGCCATGGCCCGCAGCGGCGAGACCGGCCGCTGGCTCGCGGCGGGTGCCGCCGCGCCTGCCGGTGCCGGTCGTGACGCAGGGCCGGCGGGCGAGCCCACAGGGGCCTGCTTGGCAGCCGTGTGGCCCGCAGCCGGCCTGGCACCGGCCGGCGTCATGCCGACCGGTTGCCCCGCGGCCTGCAAGGCCTCCTGCATCTCGCGGCCGGTGACGCCCAGCACCCGCGCATAACGCTGCACCACGGCGCCCAGCGCCTTCATCATGCGCTCGGCCGGCAAGGCCATCACGTCGATCAGCTCGTTGGCGCAGCTGCCGGTGATGCGCAGCACGTCGTTGTCACCGTCGGGCGCGCGCACGGGCGCCTCGGGCGCCACGCGGCGGATCATCTTCAGCACCGTCTCGTCCAGCCCCCAGTGGCGCGCCACGGCCGTGCCCAGCTCCTCGACGTCCAGGCCCAGCACCGCGCAGGAGGCGGCTTCGGCGCTCATGCCGGGCTCCTCGGGCGCACCCGGGGCGCGCCTCTCGGCCGGCTGCATCAGGCGCCGGATCTGGCCGGCCTCTTCGGGGAAGTGGTACTGCACCACCAGGCGGCCGAGGTTTTGCAGCAGCGTGATCAGGTAGATCACCTCGCCGTCGTAGCCGGCCGGCGCGAGCGCCTTGGCAACGTCGCCGGCGCGCTGCACGCGCTCGATCAGCGCCGCCATCTCGCGGGCGGCCTCGTCGTCCATCGGGCCCGGCCAGGCGCGCAGGCCCAGCGCCGCCTGGCGCACGCCATCCAGCCCCAGCATCGCGATCGCACGGCGCAGCATCAGCACCGGGCCGTCGGCCGCGACCGATTCGCCATGCACCTGCGCGGCATTGACCAGCCGCAGCAGCTCGAAGGTCAGCGCAAGATCGCCCAGCACCTCGGCGGCGAGCTCGTTGGTGCGGCTCTTGTCCATCAGCGTCAGGCGCGCCACGCGCTCGGCGGCGCCGGCATGGGCCGGCAGCACGCCGACCGTGCGCAGCCGGTCCAGCAGCAGCGCCAGCGGGCCGCCGTTGTTTTCGTCCACCGTGGACAGCCAGCCCTCCAGCGCGCGCTGCAGCGTGCGCGCGTTGCGGTAGCGCTGGCGCTCCTGGCGGTCGGTGGCGCGGTTCGCGATCGCCCGCAACGGGTCGGGCACGGGCCGCGGCACGTTCCACGGCAGCCGCACGATTTCGTTGCCCAGCGGCGGCATGCGGGCCGCCGCCTTGGCGATGTCGGGTTCGTCCAACGCCGGCTGGCCGGCCAGGCCGCAGTGCAGCACCAGACCCAGCGCCAGTACGTCGCCGATGGCGGCGTCGCGGGTGGCGCGCAGTTGTTCCATCGCCAGGGCACCGGCCTGCACGCCGACCGCCGCATCGGGGTCGTCGAGCGAGATCGGCTGGCCGGCGATCTCCAGCCCCATCAGGCTGGCCTTGCCGTCGTCGCTCACCAGCAGCATCCAGGGCTGCACGTCGTGGTGGGCGGCACCGGCCTCGTGCGCAAAGGCCAGGCCTTGCGCCGCCTGCTCGACCCAGGCGGCGATCTCGGCGCCCGCCATGCTCTGCGACGAAAAGCGCTCGGACCAGGTCGTGACGTGCTCGCTGTCGTAGGCCACATAAGGCCAGCGGTCGTGCTCGCCGATCTCGACTGCGCGCGCCAGGTGCGGGTGGTTCAGGCGGGCCGCGCGGCGCAGCGTCTGCGTCCAGGCCTCCAGCACCTCGGGCCGGGGCTGCACGCGCGGGATGGCCAGCATCTGCTCCTGCTGCGAGCGGGTGTCCAGCGCCAGCCAGGCCATGCTGCGCTCGCTCTTGCCGAGCAGGCGCAGCAGCTGGTAGCGGCCGAACATGCGCACCGCCTTGGCCGCCGGCGGTGGCGCGGAAGAGCTGGCGGAAGGTGCGGCCGGAGGAGCAGGCATGGGCAAATGAGAAAGGGGCAGGCGAAAAAGCAGCTTTGCACGCCGATTGCACCGCACTGCAGCGGCTCGCGATGCGTCGATGAGCGCCGCAAAGCGCAATCATTTTGGGCCGAGCGTGGCCGCTCGGCAACGGGCGTGGCCGCGGCCACCCGCCGCACTTCAGCCCGCCGGGATCACCTCGCCCAGCGCGTTGACGAAGGCGCCGCGCACCGCCTCCCCTGGCTGCAGCGCCGCCACGCCGGCGCAGTAGCGCGCCATCTGCACCGCATAGGCCGGGTTGTCCTGCGGCCGGCGGTCGAGCTTGTAGTCCAGCACCCACCACTCGCGCCGGCCGGCCACCTCCAGCGCCACCAGCCGGTCGATGCGCAGCACCTCGCCCTCCAGCGCCAGCGGCACCTCGTCGCCCGCCCAGCGCAGCGCAGGGCCGGGCCGGAAGCGGTCGAAACCCTCGCTGGCCAGCACCGCGGTGGCGGCGCGCAGCGCCTGCCCGGCCTCCGGCCCCACCAGGCCGAATTCCGCGGCGGCGCCCGGCAAGGCGGCCGCCAGCCAGCCGGCCGCGTCGTCGCCCACCGCCGGGCCGGCCGGGCCGCAGGCCCATTGCATCAGCCGGTGGAAGGTCTCGCCGATCAGCGTCGCGCGGCTGTCGGGGTCGGCGCGGGCCGGCGCGGGCCGTGGCTGGGCAGGCAGGCCCTGGCCCGACCAGTCCGGCAGGCTGATCGGCGTGTCGGCCGCCACCGCCGCAACGGCGGTCGCCGGCAACCAGCTTTGCGCCAGCGGCCGCAACCGGTCCCACCACGCGGTGGGCGAGGCCTTGCGCTGCGGCTCGACGCTGCTGATCACCAGCCGCTCGCGCGCTCGCGTCATCGCCACGTACAGGCCGTTCAACTCCTCGCGCTCGGCCAGCATCTGCTCCTGCTCGCGCAGCGGCCGCAGCGAGGGCGGGCAGCGCGCCGGCCGGCCGACGAAGGCCACCGTCTGCGGGTGGTCCAGCGCCACCGGCCAGTCGACCAGCAGGCTGCCGGACTCGGCGTTGCGTAGCTCGGGGTCGCCGTCCATCACGAAGACGACGTCGGCCTCCAGGCCCTTGGCGCCGTGCACCGTGAGCAGTTGCACCGCGTCGGCGCTGGCCGCCGCGCTGGTCTTCAGCGCCTGGGTCTTGAGCGCCCGCACGAAGCCGTAGGGCGTGGCGTAGCGGCCGCCGTCCAGCGCCAGCGTCTGGGTCAGCAGGCTGTGCACCACCGCGTGGGCCTGGCTGCGCCGCTCGGGCGGCGCGGCCTGCAGCGTGCGGCCCAGCAGGTCGCCCTCGTGCAGGATGCGGTCCAGCAGGTCGTGCGGCGGCAGTTGCTGCGAGGCGGCGTGCCAGCCGGCCAGCAGCGTGGCGGCCCGCGCCAGCGCCGGCGAGGCGGCAGCTTGGCGGGTATCCATCAGCGCGCGCCACCAGGAGCCGCCGTGCAGGCGGGCCCGGCCGGCGAGATGGATCAGGTCGTCGTCGCTGACGCCGAACACCGGGCTCCTGAGCGCATGGGCCAGCGACAGGTGGTGGCCGGGCGAGGCCAGCACGTCGAGCAAGGCGATGATGTCGCGCGCCTCGGGCTCGTCGGCCAGCAGCCGGTCTTCCGGCCGGGCATGCGGCACGTGCAGCGCGCGCAAGGCGTCTGACAACTGGGCCAGCACGCGCCGCCGGCGCGCCAGCACCTGGATTTCGCCCGGCGGGCAGCGGCCACTGTGGATCAGCTCGGCGATGGCATGCGCCACCTCGCGCGCCTCCAGCGCACCGCGCTTCTCCTGCACGCTGTGGCGCGGCTCGGTCAGGCTGTCGCGCCAGACCAGCGGCTCGCCCTTGCCGGCGCTGCGCTGGCGGGCCGGCTTGGGGATGCGCCGCAGCGCCATCACGCCGTCGCCGGCGTGCCGCACCTCGGTGGTGTGGGGCCGGAAGCCCTCGTATTCGCCGGCGCCCTGGGCCTGCTCGAAGACGATGTTGAGCGCGGCCAGCACGCCGGGCGTGTTGCGGCGCGTGTGGTCGCAGGCCAGGCGCTGCCCGCCCAACGCCTGCACGACGAAGTCGCTCGCCGCCGCGAAGACCCGCGGCTCGGCGCGGCGGAAGCGGTAGATGCTCTGCTTGGGGTCGCCGACGATGAAGACGCACAGCGGCCGCTGCCCGCTCGCGCCGCCGCCCGCGCCGCTGTACGAGGCCAGCCAGGGCTGCAGCGCGTGCCACTGCAGCGGGCTGGTGTCCTGGAACTCGTCGATCAGCAGGTGGCGCAGCCTGGCGTCCAGCCGCTCCTGTATCCAGCCCGAGGCGACCGGGTCGGTCAGCAACTGCAGCGCCAGCGTCTCCAGGTCGGACATGTCGACCAGCGCGCGCTCGCGCTTGAGCGCGGCGAACTCGGCCAGCAGCACCCGCGCCAGGCCCACCATGCGGCCGTGGTCGACATGCGCCTGGTGCTGCATCGCGCGCAGGTCCAGCGCCAGCAGCTCGTCGGCCAGGCGAGCGGCTTCGGGCGGCTCGCCGGGCAGCTTGCGCAGCGAGCCGGCGTCGGTGTGCAGCGCGCTCCAGGCAGCCTTGAAGATCTCGGCCGGCCGCTCCAGCGCCAGCGCGTCGCGCAGCTTCAGCGCGCAGGTCTGGTTGGTCTTCTTGTCGCTGGCGCCGAGCTGGCGGGCCAGCGCGTCGGCGGCGCCGGTGAACTCGGGCGACAGCAGCCACTGCAGCGGGTCGTCGCCGGCAGCCAGGCCGGCCGGCGGCGGGATGGCGGCCTCCAGCGTGCCGGCGGCGTCGGCACGCTCGATCTCGACCCGCTTGGACCAGGCCGCGTCCAGCCAGCGCGTAACCACGCTGCGGCCCTGGGCGGCGACCAGCGCGTGGTAGGCCTGGCGCAGCGCGGGCTCGGCGGCGACGCGGCGCTGGAAGCGGCGCAGCAGCTCGGGGCGCAGCACCGCCAGGTCTTCGATCAGCGCCATGCCGGGCTGCAGGCCGGCGTCGGCCAGCACGTCCAGCGGGGCCATGCGCATCAGCTGCGCAAACCAGGCGTGGAAGGTGCGCATCTGCACCGAGCGCCCGCTGGCCAGCAGCTTCTCGTAGAGGCCGCCGAGCGCCGGCGCCAGCGCCTGGGCGCGCTCGGGCGGCAGGCCGCGCTCCTGCAGCGCCTGGACGCGCTGATCGTGGCTGGCGTGCGGCGCGGCGAAGTCGCGCAGCCTCTCGTTGAGCCGCTCGCGCATCTCGCCCGCCGCCTTGCGGGTGAAGGTGATCGCGAGGATCTGCTGCGGCTCGGCCCCTTCGAGCAGCGCGCGCAGGATGCGCGAGACCAGCATCCAGGTCTTGCCGGCCCCGGCGCAGGCCTCGACGACGACGCTGCGCTCCGGGTCGCAGGCGGTGGCGTAGAAGGCGGCGCGGGTGGTCTCGGCGCCGTCGATGCGGTAGGCGGCCGAGCTCAATGGCGTATCTTCGTGCTGCGCACTCAGGGATTCGCCCTTGGGGCGGCCCGGCGGGCTCAAGCTTCGCCCTCCGCCGCGGCATCGTCCAGCGGCGTCTCGGGCGGCGCCCAGTGGTCGCGCCGGCACAGGCCGCGCGCTTCGCAGAAGTCGCACACGGGGCCTTGGCCCAGCGCCTGCAGCGGCGCGCCGGCGCGCAGGCGCTCAAGGTCCACGGCCAGTCCTTGCAGCAGCGCCTGCGCGTGTTCGGCGATGTCGGCGTGAGCGATGGTCTGCGGGCCGGCGCGGTCGTCCAGCGCGAGGTAGGCGGCGCTCAGCGCGTCGGGCGTGGCATCGCCGGCGGCCAGCACCAGCGCGGCGTAGAAGGCGAGCTGGGTGTCCTCGAGCGGCTCGGCGACGCGGGTCTTCAGGCTGGCGGTGCTGCCGGTCTTGTAGTCCAGCACCTGCACGTGGCCGGCGCGGTCGTGGTCGACACGGTCGAGCCGGCCATGCAGGCCCACGCCCTGCCACTCGGGCGGCTCGGCGCGGCGCTCGGCTTCGCCCAGCCACCAGTGCAGGCCCTCGGCCTCGCGGGCGTGCAGCCACACCAGGTAGGCCGGCGCCAGCGCCTCGAAGCTGGCGCGGAACGGCAGCAGGTCGCCCGGCGCCAGGCCTTGCTCGGCCTCGATGGCCAGTGCGGCTTCGCTGAGGCGGGCGCTGTCGGCCAGCAGGTCGGCGGTGGGCGCGCGGCCCTCGTGGAAGCGCATCAGCACGGCGTGCAGCCACAGCCCGTAGTCGCGCTTGTCGGGCGAGACGTCGAGCTCCTGCGGCTCCGACAGGCCCAGCAGCACGCGCGAATAGAAGCGGTAGGGGCAGTCGCGCAGCGCCTCGACCGCGCTGGCGCTGAGCGAGGCGGGCCAGCGGCCGGTGGCCAGCGGCACGCGCGGCAGCGGCGGCGAGACGGGCATCGGCATTAGCAGGCGCTGCGGCGGCTGCGCGCCGTGCCGCGGCAGCTCGGGCGACTGTGCCGCCGCGCGCGCCAGCCGCAGGCGCTCCACCAGCGGGCTGTGGCCGACCGGCTCGACGCCGTCGGCCTCGCGGCGCAGCAGCGTGACGCGCGGCAGGCGCAACAGCTGCACGAAGGCCAGCGCCTCGCGGCGCTGCTGGTGGGCCGCGCCCTCCACGCCCAGCGCCTCGGCCACGGCGGGGCCGAAGAGATCGGGCTGGACCTCGACGCTGCCGAGCCGGCGGTCGTCCGCCCCCGGGCAGACGGCGGCGACGAAGGGCCGCAGCATCGCGCGCGCCAGCGGCGTTATCACCACCCTGGCCTGCGGGTCGGCCGGCGGCACGTAGCTGGCCTCTTCCAGCGCTTCGTCGGCCCAGGCGATGAACTCGTCCAGCGTCATCGCCGTCTGGCCGGCGGCGGCGCGCCAGGCAGGCGCGGCATTCCACGGCGCCTCCAGGCGCAGCGCCATCAGCACGCTGCGGCCGGCGGGGTCGTCGCGCCAGTCGGCGGCGGTGGTGAGGTCGTTCAGCCAGAGTGCGGCCAGGCGCTCCAGCCACATCGCCAGCGGCAGCTTGCGTTCGCTGACCAGCGGCTGCAGGCGAGCCTCGGCGGCGGCCCAGAGCGCTTGGGCCTGGGCCGC
>DATHWJ010000325.1:0-2741 GCA_035460745.1 Ideonella sp.
GATCGAGGCCGTGCTGCTGGTGGTGCTGGTGGTGATCCTGTTCCTGCAGACCTGGCGCGCCTCCATCATCCCGCTGCTGGCGGTGCCGGTCTCGGTGATCGGCACCTTTGCGGTGATGCACGCCTTCGGCTTCTCGATCAATGCGCTGAGCCTGTTTGGCCTGGTGCTGGCGATCGGCATCGTGGTTGACGACGCCATCGTGGTGGTGGAGAACGTCGAGCGCAACATCGAGGCCGGCTTGAGCCCGCGCGACGCGACCTACCGCGCGATGCGCGAAGTGTCGGGCCCCATCATCGCGATCGCGCTGGTGCTGGTGGCGGTGTTCGTGCCGCTGGCCTTCATCAGCGGCCTGACGGGGCAGTTCTACAAGCAGTTTGCGCTGACGATCGCGATCTCGACGGTGATCTCGGCAGTGAATTCCCTGACGCTGTCGCCCGCGCTCGCAGCGCTGCTGCTGCGCGGCCATGACGCTCCCAAGGACGCGCTGACGCGCGGCATGGACCGCGTCTTCGGCGGCGTTTTCCGATCCTTCAACCGCCTCTTCTCGCGCGGCTCCGAAGCCTACGGCGGCGGCGTGGCGCGGGTGATCTCGCGCAAGGCGCTGATGATGGTGATCTACCTCGCGCTGGTCGGCGCGGCGGTGGGCCTGTTCAAGATCGTGCCCAGCGGCTTCGTGCCGGCGCAGGACAAGCAGTACCTGATCGGCTTCGCCCAGCTGCCCGACGGCGCCACCTTGGACCGCACCGAGGAGGTCATCCGCCGCATGGGCGACATCACGCTCAAGCAGCCCGGCGTGCAGCACGCCATCGCCTTCCCCGGCCTGTCGATCAACGGCTTCACCAACAGCTCCAACTCCGGCATCGTCTTCGTCGGGCTGGACTCGTTCGACAAGCGCACCGGCAAGGGTATGAGCGGCGGCGAGATCGCTGAAGCGCTCAACGCCAAGTTCGCCGGCATCGAGGACGCCTTCGTCGTGATGTTCCCGCCGCCGCCGGTGCAGGGCCTGGGCACCACGGGGGGCTTCAAGCTGCAGCTGCAGGACCGCGGCTCGGCCGGCTACGAAGCGCTGGACGCCGCCACCAAGGCCTTCATGGCCAAGGCCTACCAGGCGCCCGAGCTGGCAGGCATGTTCTCGAGCTTCCAGGTCAACGTGCCGCAGCTCTATGCCGACATCGACCGCACCAAGGCCCGCCAGCTCGGCGTGCCGGTGACGGATGTGTTCGACACCATGCAGATCTACCTCGGCAGCCTGTATGTGAACGACTTCAACAAGTTCGGCCGGACCTACTCGGTGCGGGTACAAGCCGATGCGGCCTACCGCGCTCGCGCCGAAGACGTGGGCCTGCTGAAGGTGCGCTCCAACAGCGGCGAGATGGTGCCGCTGGCGGCGCTGCTGGACATCAAGCCCAGCTTCGGCCCCGAGCGTGCGATGCGCTACAACGGCTTCCTCTCGGCCGACATCAACGGCGGCCCGGCCGCGGGCTATTCGTCGGGCCAGGCGCGTGATGCCATCGAGCGCATCGCCGCCGAGACGCTGCCGCCCGGCATCAGCTACGAATGGACCGAGCTGACCTACCAGGAGATCCTGGCCGGCAACTCCGCCGCGCTGGTCTTCCCGCTGGCCATCCTGCTGGTGTTCCTGGTGCTGGCCGCGCAGTACGAGAGCCTGACCCTGCCGATCGCGATCATCCTGATCGTGCCTATGGGGCTGCTGGCCGCGATGACGGGGGTCTGGCTGGATGGCGGCGACAACAACGTCTTCACCCAGATCGGGCTGATCGTGCTGGTGGGCTTGAGTGCGAAGAACGCGATCCTGATCGTCGAGTTCGCCCGCGAGCTGGAGTTCGCCGGCCGCACCCCGGTGCAGGCGGCGATCGAGGCGGCGCGGCTGCGGCTGCGGCCCATCCTGATGACCTCGCTGGCTTTCGTGATGGTGGTGCTGCCGCTGGTGCTGTCTACCGGCGCGGGCGCCGAGATGCGCCAGGCCATGGGTGTCGCGGTGTTCGCCGGGATGATCGGCGTGACCGCGTTCGGCCTCTTCCTGACGCCGGTGTTCTACGTGCTGCTGCGCAGGCTGACGGGCAACCGCCCGCTGAAGCTGCATGGCGAGGTGCCGCACATCGAAGCCTTTGCCGGCGCCCATGCGGCCCCCAGCCAGGGCACGGGTGGCGGCTCGATCGCGGCCCTGCCGGCCGCACCGCGCTCGCACCACGAGTGACCCGCTGACGCTTTCAAGCAGGACAACACACCATGAACAAGACCTCGACCCTGATCCGGCGCTTTGCGCTCGCCCCGCTGCTTGCCGCGCTGGTGCTGGCCGGCTGCGCGTCGGTGCCCGCGATCGACACCGCCAAGCTGGCGCCCCCGCCGCCGGCGGCCTTCAAGGAAGGCGACGGCCGCTGGGCACCGGCCACGCCGGCCGAAGCGCAAACCCGCGGCACCTGGTGGAAGGCCTTTGCCGACCCCGCGCTGGACGAGCTCGTCGACCGCGCCGCGCGCAACAACAACCAGCTCGCCGTCGCCGCCGCGCGGCTGCTGCAGGCCAGGGCGCTGCTGCGCTCGGCCGAGGCCGACCGGGCACCGCAGATCGGCCTCGGCGCGGGTGCCTCGCGCGGCACCGACTCGGCCACCGGCCGCCCCGGCACCGTGCTGAGCGCCGGCGCCACCTTCGGCTACGAGCTCGACCTCTTCGGCCGCCTGGCCAATGCCAGCAGCGCCGCCTCGCTCGACGCCCAGGCCCG
>DATHWJ010000326.1:0-3006 GCA_035460745.1 Ideonella sp.
CCTACCTGATCTGGATGGGCATCAAGCTGCTGCGCGAGTCGTCCCGCAGCGCGCCCGCCAGCGCCCAGGCCCTGCCCGACGTGGCCCGCGTCGGCAGCGCCCGCATCTTCCGCGACGGCTTCGTGGTGGCCTTGCTGAACCCCAAGACGGCCCTGTTCTTTGCCGCCTTCCTGCCGCAGTTCATGTCGCCCGACGCACCCGCGCTGTCCCAGAGCCTCTCGCTCGGCGCCGTCTTCGTGCTGATCGCCGGCAGCACCGATCTGCTCTACGTGCTGCTCGCCTCCTTGCTCGCCCCCCGCCTGGGCAATCTCGGCCCCGCCCGCCGCCACGGCCAGCGCCTGGCCGGCGGCGCCTTCATCGGGCTGGGCGTGCTGGCGGCGTTCAGCGAGCGGCCGGCACGTTGACCCTCGGGAGACCCCATGCTCGAACTCCGCCCCACCTGCGAACACTGCAACATCGCGCTGCCGCCCGAGTCGCTCGCGGCGCGCATCTGCAGCTTCGAGTGCACCTTCTGCGCCACTTGTGTCGATGAGGTGCTGGGCAACGTCTGCCCCAACTGCGGCGGCGGTTTTGCGCCGCGGCCGGTGCGGCCGGCGAAGAACTGGAAGGGCGACAACTCCCTGGACAAGTACCCGGCGAGCAGCGTCATCAAACACCGGCCCGTGAATGCCGAGGCCCATGCGGCCTTCGCGGCGCCGCTGCGCGGCGTGGCGCCGGACGAGCGCTGAAGCGGCCCGCGCGACGCCGGCCCTGCCTTCTCACGCCCTCGATGCAAGCCAGCCACCCGGCGGTGATCGTCGCGCTGGACGTGGCCAGCGGCGAGCAGGCACGCGGCCTCGTGGCGGCGCTGGGCGACAGCGCGGGCTTCTACAAGATCGGGCTGCAGCTGCTGACGGCCGACGGGCCGGCGCTGGCCCGCGAGCTGGTCGGTGCGGGCAAGCAGGTCTTCCTCGACCTCAAGCTCCACGAGATCCCGAATTCGGTGGCCAGCGCGGTGGCCGCGGCCGGGGCGCTGGGCGCCACGATGGTCACCGTGCATGCCTCGGGCGGCTCGGCCATCCTGCGTGCCGCCGTCGAGGCTGCCCGCGCCTGGCCGAAGCTCCAGGTGCTGGCGCTCACCGTGGTGACCAGCCTGCGGGAGGCCGATCTGCAGGAGGTGGGCATCACCGCGACGGTGGACGAACAGGTCTTGCGCCTGGCCGGCCTGGCCGACGCGGCGGGCTGCCACGGCGTGGTCGCGTCGCCGCGCGAGGCGGCGCTGCTGCGCAGCCGGCTGCGCGCCGGGATGCTGATCGTCACGCCCGGCATCCAGCTGGCGAGCGAAGCCGCCACCGACCAGGCACGCGTGGCCACGCCGGCCGCTGCCGTGCGCGCCGGCGCCACGCACATCGTGGTCGGGCGCTCGGTGGTGCAGGCCGCCGACCCGCGTGCGGCGATGGCGCGTGTCTGCCAAGATGTCGCCGGCGCCCTCTGACGCCGCCCCCCAAGGAGACCGCCATGTCCACCACCGCCAAGAACACCCGCGCCACCATCGTGCCCTGCCTGCGCTACCGCGACGCACCCGCGGCGATCGAGTGGCTGTGCCGGGTCTTCGGCTTCGAGCAGCAGCTCGTGGTGCCGAACGAGACCGGCGGCATCGCCCATGCGCAGTTGAGCTTCGGCAACGGCATGGTGATGCTGGGCTCGGTGCAGCCCGGCCCTTATGGCGAGCTGATGAAGCAGCCGGACGAGATCGGCGGCGCCAGCACGCAGAGCGTCTACGCCATCGTCGAGGATGCCGACCGGGTCTACGACCGGGCCCGGGCGGCCGGCGCGCCCATCGTGCTCGACATCAAGGACGAAGACTACGGCGGCCGCGGCTTCAGCTGCCGCGACCTCGAAGGCCACGTGTGGACCTTCGGCACCTACGATCCCTGGCAGGGATGACACCCCGCCCCTTTCACCCTCTGACGCTGTTCAAACGATGCTCTCGATCCAGAAACTGATCCCTGGCGGCAAAGGCCTCGCGGCCGTGCTGCTCAAGCGCGCCGCCACCATCGAGGTGGACTGGGACGTGCGGCAGAAGAGCCGCTTCGACGCGACCGACTCCAGCGGCCGGCACCTGGGCGTCTTCCTGCCGCGCGGCACGGTGGTGCGGGGCGGCGACGTGCTGGTGGCCGAGGACGGCAGCATGGTGGTGGTGAAAGCCGCGCCGCAGCCGGTGCTGCAGGTGCGCGCCTGCGCCGAGCACGGCTCGCCCTTCGACCTGCTGCGCGCCGCCTACCACCTGGGCAACCGCCACGTGCCGCTGGCCCTGCAACCCGACCACCTGACGCTGGAGCCCGACCACGTGCTGGCCGAGATGCTGCGGCGCATGCACCTGATCGTCACCGAGACCCAGACCCCGTTCGAACCCGAAGGCGGCGCTTACGCGGCGGGCGGCCACGCGCATGGCCCTGCGGCCGAGAAGCACGACCATGGCCATTCGCATGAGCACGGGCATGAGCACGGCCACGATCACGCAGCTCATGCACACCAACATCACGACCACGGTCATTCACATAACCACGGCCACGCCCACAAGCCCTGACTCAGCCGCGCCGGCGCGGCGCGTTCATTCCCGCCATAGCTCGTTGATCCACGGCACCGGCAGCACATAGCGCGTCAGGTGGCGCCAGCGCTTCTTCTCCACCCGCTGGTCGCTGAAGGTCGCCAGGATGTGCTGCCAGCGCGTCGGGTGGGCCGGCGCATTGGGCGTCCAGCGCCCTAGCTGCACGTCGTCCGGATTAGGCCCGCCGGGGAAGGTGACGATCTTGGCGCCGGCCGGGATGCGGGCCGGCATGAAGTAGCGCAGCGGGAACATGCGCATGCAGTGCAGCCGGAAGTGGCGTGTCCAAGGCCCGGGCCAGAACTTGACGCCGCCGGTCACTGAGTGGGTGATGTAGTGCTGCTCGAAGTGGAAGCGGTCGGCCACGCCCTGCGGGTCGGCGCGGAAGTTGTCGAGGATGTGCGGGTTCTTGCCCACCG
>DATHWJ010000327.1:0-12245 GCA_035460745.1 Ideonella sp.
CGCTCGCTCAGCACGCGCAGGATGCCGGTGGTGGCGGCCACCGCGGCGTTGGCCGGGTTGCGTCCGGTCGCGAAGGCGTTGGGCGCGTCTTCATTGATCAGGTAGACGCGCGGCATCGGCAGGCCGGCCTTCTGCGCCAGCTCCTGCACCATGCGGTAGAACTGCGGCGCGCTGCCGGCATCGACCTCCTGCGCGTTGTACATGCGCAGGACCATCTTGTCCGAGAACCAGTAGCTGAAAAAGTTCATGCCCAGCGCCACGACGAGCGCCAGCAGCATGCCCTGCTGGCCGCCGAGGAGGTTGCCGATGGTCATGAACAGCGCCGTGATGGCAGCCATCAGCACGGCTGTCTTCAACAGGTTGAACATGGTGGGGTGCCCTTCGTTTCAGTGGTGGTGATGCCACCTCAGATGCGGGCGGGCCGCCGGAGTTCAATCCGGGGCGGCGAGCAGCGTGCCGGCGAGGCCGGGCCGGGCCTGCAAGAAGGCGGCGGCGGCCTGGCGCTTGCCGCCCGGCCGCTGCAGCTGCAACAGGTCCAGGCCGCCGTCGCCGCAGGCCACGGTGAGGCGCTCGGCGCTGGCGGCCACGACGCGGCCGGGGGCCTCGTGCACCTCAGGCCGCAGGGCCGCCTGCCAGACCTTCACCGGCTCGCCCTGGCAGATGAAGCTGGCGCCGGGGAAGGGGTCGAAGGCACGGATACGGCGCTCGATCTGCGCCGCGGGCTCGCGCCAGTCGATGGCGCTCTCGCGCTTCTCGATCTTGTGGGCATAGGTGATGCCGTCGGTGGGCTGGGCTGTCGCGACCAGCGGCCCGGCACCGGCCTGGCGCAAGGCCTCGACGATCATCTCGCCGCCCAGCGCCGCCAGGCGGTCGTGCAGCGTCGCGGTGGTGTCGTCCGGGGCGATCGCGAGCTCGCGCATCGCCAGCATCGCGCCGGTGTCCAGCCCCTCGTCCATCTGCATCAAGGTGATGCCGGTGCGGGTGTCGCCGGCTTCGATGGCACGGTGGATGGGCGCCGCGCCGCGCCAGCGCGGCAGCAGCGAGGCGTGGATGTTCAGGCAGCCCAGCCGGGGCAGCGCCAGCATCCAGGCCGGCAGGATCAGGCCGTAGGCGGCGACCACCAGCACGTCGGGCTGGGCCGCCAGCAGGGCCTGCCGGGCGGCGTCGGCGTCGTCGGCATACTTGCCGTCCAGGCGCAGGCCGCGCGGCTGGGCGACCGGGGCGCCGATCTGCAGCGCCAGCGACTTGACCGGCGACGGCGTGAGCTTCATGCCGCGACCGGCCGGGCGGTCGGGCTGGCTGAGCACCAGCACGGTCTCGCAGCCGGCCCCATGCAAGGCGGCCAGCGCCACCGCGGCGAACTCGGGGGTGCCGGCGAAGGCGAGTCGCATCAGTCGGCGCCGGGCCGCCCCAAGGCGACTGACGCCCCCTCGGGGGGCAGCGAACGAAGTGAGCGTGGGGGTCGTGTCATCTCAGCGCTTCTTGAGCTCGTCGCGGGTCTTTTTCAGCATCTTGGTCTTGATGCGCTCGCGCTTCAGCGGGCTGAGGTACTCGACGAACACCTTGCCCAGCAGGTGATCCATCTCGTGCTGCACGCACACCGCCGTGAGCCCTTCGGCCTCGAACTCCTGCCAGGCGCCGTCGCGGTCCTGCGCACGCACCGTCACCCGGGCATGGCGCGGCACCTCGTCGTAGATGGTCGGCACCGACAGGCAGCCCTCTTCGCCGACGGCCATCTCCTCGCTCACCCGGGTCAGTTCGGGGTTGATCAGCACCCGCGGCTGGTCGTGGCCGTCGGAGGTGTCCATCACGATGATGCGCCGGTGCACGTCGACCTGGGTCGCCGCGAGGCCGACGCCTTCGGCCTCGTACATCGTCGCCAGCATGTCGTCGACCAGCCGGCGCACGCCGTCGTCCACCACGGCCACCGGCTCGGCGACCGTGTGCAGGCGGGGATCGGGATAACGAAGAATCGGAAGCAAGGCCATGGTTCGGGGTTCAGCGGGGCGAAGAAATACCGACAACCCTTGTTGAAACGATGCAGACGCGCGGGCTCCGGCCTGCGTTAGCGTGAGTCAACCAGGTGAGGCGGTTTGATTGCGACATCAAGGGTTTACGGGCAGAATTTGTGCCGCTTTGTCAGCGGCAGCAGCGGGCAGGCGGCAAGATCGGCTCCGCCCCGCGCTGGCAATACACTCCCCGAATTGTCCCCCATCGCAGCAGAATTCCGGCTCATCGCCCGGGAGTGTCCATACATGAGCCGTTCTTTTCGAGCCCGCCCGGCTCCTGCCCGCCGCCCCACGCTGAAGCTGCCGGCGCTGGCCGCCGCGCTGCTGCTGGGTGTGCTGGCCGGCAGCGCGCAGGCGGCCGACTACCCCATCACGCCGGGCCAGCGCAGCACCGCCCAGCAGGTGGCGCAGGCCGGTGTACCGCTCTCCGAGCTGGCGCCCAATGCGCCCGACAGCTACACCGTCAAGCGCGGCGACACGCTCTGGGCCATCTCCCGGATCTTCCTGCGCAGCCCCTGGCGCTGGCCGGAGCTGTGGGGCATGAACCTGCAGCAGATCCGCAACCCGCACCTGATCTACCCCGGCCAGGTGCTCTATCTCGACAAGTCCAACGGCCGGGCCACGTTGCGGCTGGCGCGCCCGGTCGAGCCGGCCACCGAGAAGCTCTCGCCGCGGGTGCGTGAGGAGTCGCTGGAGAACAGCGCCATCGCCTCGGTGCCCATGCACCTGATCGGCCCCTTCCTGAACGAAGCGGTGGTGTTCGACAGCAACCAGCTCAATGTCGCGCCGCGCGTCGTCGCGACCCAGGAGGGCCGCGTGCTGGCCTCGCGCGGCGAAAGCGTCTACGTGCGCGGCGACATGGACGCCGCCCGCGACTGGCAGCTCTTCCGCCAGCCCAAGCCGCTGATCGACCCGGCCACCGGCGAGACGCTGGGCTTCGAGGCCCGCTACGTCGGCAGCGCCGAGCTGGTGCGCAAGGGCGAGGTGCGCAGCGGCGCCGACGGCAAGCCCGAGATCGTGCCGTCGACCGTCACCATCACCCAGCTGCGCGAGGAAGCCGCCGTGGGCGACCGGCTGGCGCCGCTGCCGCCGCGCGACTACGAGGCCTTCGCGCCCCACTCGCCCGCCACGCCGCTGGCTGGCCAGATCATCGCCGTGTATGGCGACGGCCTGAACGCCGGCCAGAACCAGATCGTCTCGTTGAACCGCGGGGCGCGCGACGGCCTGGAGCGCGGCCACGTGCTGGCGCTTTGGCACAAGGGTGGCCGCAAGATCGACACCACCAGCAGCGACAAGGCGGTGCTGGTGCTGCCCGACGAACGACAATGCCTGCTGTTCGTGTTCCGCGTCTTCGACCGGGTCTCGTACGCCCTGATCCTGCAGGTGCAGGATCCGGTGACCCAGGGTGACAAGTTCACCCAGCCCTGATGCCGAACCCCGGCTGCGCGCCACGCTGACCACGCCATGGACGCCGACGAACTCGGCGCCTGGCTGCGCCTGATCGAAACCCCCGGCATCGGCGTCGAGTCGGCGCGCCGGCTGCTGGCGGCCTACGGCTCGCCGCAGAGCGTGCTGGACGCCGGGCCTGGCGGCTGGCGCCAGGTGGCCGGTGCCGCGGCGGCCAGCGCACTGCAAACCGTGCCGGAGACCCTGGCCGCGCAACTGGCCCACACGCTGGCCTGGCTGGCCGCCGAGCCGGGGCGCCGCCATGTGCTCACCTACGGCGACCCGGCCTACCCGGCCGCGCTGCTGAACACCGCCGACCCGCCGCCCATGCTCTACGCCCGGGGCGAGCTGGCGCTGCTCGGCGCCCCGTCGCTGGCCATCGTCGGCAGCCGCAACTCGACGCCGCAGGGCGACGACAACGCGCGCGCCTTCGCGGCCCACCTCAGCGAGCGGGGCGTGACCATCGTCTCCGGCCTGGCCCTGGGCATAGACGGCGCGGCCCACGAAGGCGCGCTGACCGGCCGCGGCAGCACCATCGCGGTCGTCGGCACCGGGCTGGATCTGGTCTACCCCCGCAGCCACCGCGCGCTGGCCCACCGCATCAGCGAAAGAGGCCTGCTGCTGAGCGAGCTGTCGCTGGGCACGCCTTCGCTGGGCGTCAACTTCCCGCGCCGCAACCGCATCATCGCCGGCCTCTCGCTCGGCACCCTGGTGGTGGAAGCCGCCCTGCGCTCGGGCTCGCTGATCACCGCGCGGCTGGCGCTGGAGTGCGGGCGCGACGTCTTTGCCATCCCCGGCTCCATCCACTCGCCGCAGTCGCGCGGCTGCCACCGGCTGATCAAGGACGGCGCCAAGCTGGTCGAAGCGGCAGAGGACATCCTGGGCGAGCTGCGCCTGCCGAGTGCGGCAAAGACCGTTGCGGCCACCGAGCCCGCCGACGAGCCGCGCGGCGCCGCGCCGGACGAAAGGTCGCTGCTCGCGGCGATGGGCCACGACCCGGTGACGCTGGACGCGCTGGGCGCCCGCACCGGCTGGCCGAGCGAGCGCCTGAGCGCGATGTTGCTGGCGCTGGAGCTGGCCGGCGAGCTGGCGCGCCTGCCTGGCGGGCTGTTCCAGCGCCGGGGTCTGGGCTGAAGGGCGGGCCGAAGTGCGCGCAGAAAGCCTGCGCTGCCCGTTTTTTGCCGGCGCAGGTGGCGGAATAAGGCCCACAACCCGGTCCGGTTTCACGCGCTCCAGGGGCACTGGCGCTCGGTTATAGTCACTTCATGTTCGACGTTCTGGTCTACCTGTACGAAAACTACTGGCGGCCCGACGCCTGTCCGGACCACCAGCAGTTGACCCGCAAGCTCTCCGCGGTGGGTTTTGAGTCGGACGAAATTCAGGAAGCCCTGAGTTGGCTCGACGGCTTGGCCGTCAGCGCCGAGGCCGGCAGCGAGCTGGCGGAGCCCACCCAAGGGCCGCTCAGCATGCGCGTCTACCTGCCCAGTGAGCAGGAGTTGCTGGGCGAAGAGTCCATAGGTTTCATCAGCTTCTTAGAGGCGGCCGGCGTGCTGCCGCCGCCGATGCGCGAGATGGTGATCGACCGTGCGACCGCCGTCGGTGCCGGCCCGCTGGACCTCGACGACCTGAAGATCATCGTGCTGATGGTGTTCTGGAGCCTGGGCGAAGAGCCCGATGCGCTGATACTCGACGAGTTGTTCGTCGCCCCGGAAGACCGGCTGATCCACTGACGGGGCCTGGGCCCGACCCTGGGGAGCGGTGCCTTCAGTGCAGCAGGCGCGCCGGATCGGCGTTGATCTTGTGGATCGCGCTGCGGGTGGCCGCCACGGTGAGCGACTCGTCCTGCGCCGGCACCAGCAGGCCGGCCTGCAGAAAGGCCGCCAGCCGCGCCTTCTGGAACAACACGCAGCGCCCGTTCGCCGCGACGAACAGCAGCAGTTGCTTGTGCATGCCCTGCCAGGCCAGCCGCACGGCCTCGCGCCGGCCGCGGTACTCCAGCATGTAGGCGCTGCCGACCTGCAGCTGCGAGGCCCACTCGAGCATCGCCGGGCCCGGCATCGAGCCGCCCTCGGCGACGATCTCCAGCCCGTCTTGCGTGTGGCTGGTTTCGTCCATGACCCAGGCGTCGTCGATCTCGAAGTCGTCGTCCGGCAGCACCTCCTCGATTGCCTCGAGGCGGCGCTTGAGCTGCTCCAGCTGCTGCGGCGTGATCGTGACGGCGCGCGCGCCGAAGGCAGCGGTGAGCGCCAGGTTCAGCGCGCGTATGGCCTCTTCCTGGCGCGGGCCCGCCATGCCGGCGGTGCCCATGCCCTTGCGCAGCGTGGCCAGCAGCGGCGGCAGGCGGCGTATCACCTCGGCGCGCTCCTCGCGCGTGGTCTTGGCGCTGGCGGTCCACATCAACTCGGTGGCGGCGTCCCGCACGACCTTGACCTCGCTGCCCTGCGCGCCATGGCGCACCGCGGTGGTGGCCAGCACATCGGCCCAGATGTGGAACAGGAACTCGCGCACGCCCTCCTGCACCGGGATCTCGTTGAGCATGCGGCGCAGCTCGATGGTGTACTGGATCGCCAGCGTCTCGCGCTGCTCCACCTGCTGGGCCAGCGAGACGCCCATGCGGGTGGTCTCGTTGTGCTCGCGGAAGTAGCTCTCCAGGAATTTCTCGAACTCGTTCAGCACCGTCTGGAACACCCGCCGCCCGGTGTCCGGGAAGGCCTCCACGACCTGCACGACCCGCTTGATCTCGGACTCCAGCGCCCCGCCCACCGGCTCGTTGTCGCCTTCGAAGCCCATCACGCAGGCCCCCATTCGGTCGATCAGGCGGCGTGCCGGGTGCTCGGTGGTGGAGAAAAAGTCGGGCTCGGCGATCGCTACCCGCAAGGTCGGCATCTGCAGCCGGGCAAACCACACTCGCAAGGCGGCCGGGAGGCGGTCCTCGGTCAGAATGCTCTGGAACAACAGCGCCACCAGCTCGATGGTCGCGTGCTCTGCCGGGGTGGTGGCGGCCTGCTTGAGGGCGATTTGGCGCTCGCGCAGGTCGCGCATCAGCGCCGACGGCGTCGGCACGGCCGCCGGGGCACTCCCCTCGGCCTGCCCGGGTTGCTCGACCTGCTCGACCAGGCGCTGCTGCGCCTGCGCCATCGCGTGCGAGAGCCGGGCCGATGGCGGCTGGGCGTTGTCGACGTCCTGGAAGCCCGGCAGGTGGCGCTCCATCATGTCGCTGAAGTGCTCCAGCACCACGTCGGCACGGCCTGCGCCCCCAGGCGCCTGGCGCGTCATCAGGCGCGTCTCCTCGCCCAGGCCGGTGGTATAGGCGCCGCTGTGGCCGCGGCCGCCCGCACCACCGCCGGCGTGACTGCCGCCCTGGGGGCCTGCACGCCCCCCCGGTGCGGCAGCCCCGCCATAGCCGCCACCGCCGCCAGGGCCCCCGCCGCCATAACCCCCGGCGCCCGTACCCGCTCCTTGCTGAGCCATACCGTTTTGGCCGGTGCCGCCCTGGCCGGCCGACCCGCCGTTGCCGCCTGCCGAAGCGCCGCGGTATGCGCCGCCGCCCGGGCCGTGCCCCCCGCTGCCACGCTGCGCATCGCCAAGTCCGCCCGCGGCCTCGTCGCCCGCACCGGGCGACGCGCCTCCGCGGGCATGCGACAGACCCGGCAGCGACGCCGCTCCGCTCAGCCGGGCCACCTGGGTCGCCTGGACCGTCAGCATGGCGTCGTCTGAGACGGTCTCGGCCTCGTCCAGCATCGCCGGCTGGGTCGAGGTGCCGTCGGAGCGGCGGATGAACGGGCGCAGATCGACCTCCGGCATCACGCCGTGCTCGATCAGCCAGCGGTTGGTCTCGTGGTAGACCTCCTCGGCGTGGCGGCCGCAGGCCTTGTGCATCGCATCTTCGAGGCCCCGCCAGGTCTCCAGCGACAAACCGGCCGCCACCCAGGCGCGGATGATCGACTTGCCCAGGGTCTGGGCGCGAAAGATGTCGTCATCGGCCAGGTCGGACTGGCGGGTGACCTGCATCAGCCGGGCGCGCAGGTCACTGAACTCCCAGGACGTGCGGTCCATGATGGCCAGCGACAGGCGAGAGACCATGATCTCGCGCTGGATGGTGTCGTCATCGACCAGCGCCAGGCCCTTGCCGCCGCTCATCGACGACAGCAGCGCGCTGGACTGGCTGCTCAGCGTGTCGCGCGGTGCCAGGCGCTCGCGCACCTGCTCGCCGAGCAGCGCCGGCCAGTTGGCGCCGTGGCGCATCAGGTCCTGCATCATGTCGCGCCGCTGTTGCGCGATGGCCCGCTCCGCGGGCCGTTCGTTCAACACGCGCGCAGCTTCCATCGCGACGTCCAACAAAGGTTGTACGTCGCGGACGAAGAGTTCAGCGAAGTAAAGCCTCGCCTGGTCGATCAGACCAGCTTGGGCCATGCTGACGGACATGAAGGAAAGTACATCGGGGCAGTGTCGTCAAACACTTGCGGTGCGGGTCTTTTGACTCTACACCACCGCCCCGGAATTCGGATCGCCGGGGTCTGCATCCTTTGAGCTGGGTGCCTTGACCAGATCTTCCCGCTTGACGCCCAGCCACATCGCGATCGCGGCCGCGACAAACACCGAAGAATAGATGCCGAACAAAATACCGATGGTCAGCGCGACCGCGAAATAGTGCAGCGTCGGCCCACCGAATAGCAACATCGACAAGACCATCATCTGGGTCGAACCGTGGGTGATGATGGTGCGGCTCATCGTGGAGGTGATCGCATGGTCGATCACTTCGTGGGTACTCAGCTTGCGGTAGCGCCGGAATGCCTCGCGGATCCGGTCGAAGATGACCACCGATTCATTGACCGAATAGCCCAGCACGGCCAGCACCGCCGCCAGCACCGAGAGTGAAAACTCCCACTGAAAAAAGGCGAAGAAACCCAGGATGATCACCACGTCGTGCAGGTTGGCGACGATGGCCGCGACCGCGAACTTCCACTCGAAGCGCACCGCCAAGTAGGCCATGATGCCCAGCACCACGCAGATCAGCGCCTTGGCGCCGTCCAGCGCCAGTTCGTCGCCGACGGACGGGCCGACGGCCTCGGTGCGCGAGAGGGTGAGCGGCTCGGCGCCGGCCACGTCACAGGCCGGGCGGCTGACCTGCTCGCCCTGCGGGGTCGTGTATTGGCGGCTGGCCACGGTGCCCGCCTCGGCCTTGCACAGCTCGGTGAAAACACGCTCCGAAACTTCGGTGGCTTTCACGTCGGCGCGCGCGGGCAGCCGGATCATCACGTCGTGCGAGGTGCCGAAGTTTTGAACCTGAACCTCGCCAAACCCCATGCGTTCGACCACTCCGCGGGTTTTCGCCAAATCGGCGGTCTGCGCGTAGCGCACCTCCAGCACCGTGCCGCCGGTGAATTCGATCGACAAATGCAGGCCGCGGCTGATCAGGAAAAAGACGGCGAGCGCAAAGGTCGTCGCCGAAATGATGTTGAACACCAGCGCGTGCCGCATGAACGGGATGTCGCGCCGGATGCGGAAGAATTCCATTTGATTTGCCTCTAGGGTTCGGTGCGGTGCTGCTGGCCGGAACGGGGCTTGGGGCTCAGCCCTTGGCGGCGATATCGGTGCTGGCGGCGGCAGGTGCGCCGTCCGGCCGCCATACCTGGCCGATGGAAACCGACTTGAGCTTTTTCTTGCGCCCGTACCAGAGGTTGACCAGGCCGCGCGAGAACATCACCGCCGAGAACATCGAAGTCAGGATGCCCAGGCAATGCACGATCGCAAAACCGCGCACCGGGCCGGAGCCGAACACCAGCAAGGCCAGGCCGGCGATCAGCGTCGTGATGTTGGAGTCGAGAATCGTGGCCCAGGCGCGCTCGTAGCCGGTGTTGATGGCGGCCTGCGGCGAGGCGCCGGCACGCAGCTCCTCGCGCACCCGCTCGTTGATCAGTACGTTGGCGTCGATCGCCATGCCCAGCGCCAGCGCGATGGCGGCAATGCCCGGCAGCGACAAGGTCGCCTGCATCATCGACAGCAGCGCCACCAGCATCAGCAGATTGAAGGCCAGCGCCAGCGTCGAGAAGACGCCGAACAGCAGGTAGTAGGCGCACATGAAGGCAGCGATCGCCGCGAAGCCGTACTTGACGCTGTCGAAGCCCTTGGCGATGTTGTCGGCACCCAGGCTGGGGCCGATGGTGCGCTCCTCAATGATCTCCATCGGCGCAGCCAGCGAGCCGGCACGCAGCAGCAGCGCGGTGTCGCTGGCCTCCTGCGTGCTCATGCTGCCGGAGATCTGGACCCGCCCGCCGCCGATTTCGGCGCGTATCACCGGCGCCGTCACGACCTCGCCCTTGCCCTTCTCGAACAGCAGGATGGCCATGCGCTTGTTGACGTTTTCCCGCGTGACGTCGCGGAAGATGCGCGAGCCCTTGGCGTCCAGCGTGAGATGGACCGCGGGCTGCTGCTGGTCGTCGAAACCAGGCTGGGCGTCGGTCAGGTTTTCCCCGGTCAGCACGACCTGGCGCTTGACGATCAGCGGGCCGCGGCCGCGCTCGGTGAAACGCTCGGTACCGAAGGGCACGGGGCCGGAGCCGACGGCCGCCGCGGCCGCCTCGGCCGAGTCGTCCACCATCCGCACCTCCAGCGTCGCGGTGCGGCCGATGATGTCCTTGGCCTTGGCGGTGTCCTGCACGCCGGGCAACTGCACGACGACACGGTCCAGGCCTTGCTGCTGTATCACCGGCTCGGCGACGCCGAGTTCGTTGACGCGGTTGTGCAGCGTGGTGATGTTCTGCTTCAGCGCGGCGTCCTGCACCCTGCGCATCGCGTCGGGCTTGAGGCTGCCGTTGAGCTGCAGGTCGCCGTTGGGGGCGGTGGCGTCCACCCAGGCGACGTCGGGCAGGGTGTCGGTCAGCAGGTTGCGCGCCGCGGTGCGGGTCTCGGCGTCGCGGAAGCTGATATCGACGGTATTGCCGTCGCGGCTGATGCCGCTGTGGCGGATGTTCTTGTCGCGCAGCGAGGTACGGATGTCGCCGGTCAGCGATTCGGCCTTTTTCGTCAGCGCGGCCTTCATGTCGACCTGCATCAGGAAGTGCACGCCGCCGCGCAGGTCGAGGCCCAGGTACATCGGCAGCGCGTGCAGGCTGGTGAGCCACTGCGGCGAGCGCGAGACCAGGTTCAGCGCGACGATGTAGGACGGATCGCTCGGGTCGCTGTTGAGTGCCTTGCTGAGCACGTCCTTGGCCTTGAGCTGCACGTCGGTGTCGGCCAGCCGGGCGCGCACCGAGTTGCCTTCGAGCTGGACGAAGTCGGGCTGGATCTTGGCGTCGGCCAGCGCCTGCTTGACGCGGTCAGCCAGCGCGGCATCGACCTTCAGCGTGACCTTGCCGCTGGAGACCTGGACGGCCGGCGCTTCGCCGAAGAAGTTGGGCAAGGTGTAGACCAGGCCCACCACCAGCGCCAGCGCCAGCACGACGTATTTCCACCAGGGGTAGCGATTCATGGCTTGTTCGCGGGCCCGCTCGGGTCCGCGCCAGGGTACGTTGGCGCCGCGAGAGCCGCGGCGCGGTTCTGCGACTGACTTGCGTCTTACTTCAGCGTGCCCTTGGGCAGCACCTGGACCACCGACGAGCGCTGAACCTGGATCTCGACGCCGTTCGACACCTCCACATGGAGGTAGGTATCGCCCATCTTGGCAACGCGGCCCAGCACGCCGCCGCCGATGACCACCTCATCGCCCTTGGCGAGGGCTTCGATCATGGCCTTGTGCTCCTTCTGGCGCTTCATCTGCGGGCGGATCATGATGAAGTAGAGCACCACGAACATCAGCACCAGCGGCAGGAACGACATCAGGCTGGAGGTGGTGCTGGCAGCAGCCGCGGGAGCGGTCTGGGCAAAGGCGTTGGAGATGAACACGGGAGTCTTTCCTCTTTCGATTCTGGGCGCGGCTGGTGCTGCGCCGGGCGGGCATTGTAGGTGGGGCGTTGGCGTCCGGCCGTTGCGCGAGGGGTTGCCTCGCCAGCGGCCTCAGGTGCGGCTGCGACCTCCGGGTTTCAAGCCGGCGCAACCCGCAGGACACGGTCTTCTTCGGGCGACGGGCCCACGGGACAGACCCGCCGAAGGCTCAAGTGGTTCCACCGGGCCTCCAAAGCAAACAGGCCCTCGCTGCGCTTGGCAGAGAGGGCCTGTTCTCGAAACTGGTTGCGGGGGCAGGATTTGAACCTGCGACCTTTGGGTTATGAGCCCAACGAGCTACCAGACTGCTCCACCCCGCGACTGAAGGATAGGACTATAACATGCTTTTCAGCATTTGGCTACATCGCGTCAGAGTTCACGCTGAAAGCCGGTGACTGCGGCCAAAAAAAGGCCGGCAGACGCCGGCCTTTTTGTCTCGCAGGCGAGCCTATCAGTCGGCCACGACCTCTCCGGCTTCGGCCGGCACGTCAGGACGATCGACCAGCTCAACATAGGCCATGGGCGCATTGTCGCCGGCGCGGAAGCCCATTTTCAGGATGCGCGTGTAGCCGCCCGGGCGGGTCTGGTAGCGCGGGCCCAGCTCGTTGAACAGCTTGGTCACGATGTCGCGGTCGCGCAGGCGGGCGAAGGCCAGGCGGCGGTTCGACAGCGTGGCTTCCTTGCCCAGCGTGATCAGCGGCTCGACGACGCGGCGCAGTTCCTTGGCCTTGGGGACCGTGGTCTTGATGGCTTCGTGGCGCAGCAGCGAGACGCACATGTTGCGAAGCATCGCCAGGCGGTGTTCGCTGGTGCGGTTGAGTTTGCGGAGGCCGTGACGGTGGCGCATGGTGATTTCCTTTGTTTATG
>DATHWJ010000328.1:0-2323 GCA_035460745.1 Ideonella sp.
CGCCGCCGAGCGCGGCGGCATGCTGCTCGACCAGCTGCTGCTGACGCAGCGCGCGGTCGAGCTGTGCTTTCGCAGCGACGCGAGCGCGGCCGCCTGCGAGCACCTGCAGCGCTGCCTGCAGCTCGCCCGCAGCCTGGGCGCGGGCCGCAAGGTCGACGATCTGCTGGCCCGCTACCCGCTGCTGGCCGGCGCCGAGCGCGGCGGCAGCCGCCGCTCGCTGCAGGCGCTGGACCTGGGCCGGGTGATCGACCTGACCGCGGCCTTCCACCGCGAGACCCGGCTGGACGCGCTGATGCAGCGCAGCGCCCGCGTCTTCCTGGAGCTCTCGGGCGCCAGCGGCTTCGGCCTGCTGCTGCTGGACGACGAGCGGCAATGGCGGCTGCGGGCCCACATCGGGCTGGGCGGCGACGCCGCGCTGCAGCTGTGCAACCTGCCCTTCGAGGCCGCGCTGGCCGGGCCGCCGGAGGCCGACCCGGCCGGCGAGCTGCTGCCGCGCCGCCCGATACGCCTGGCGCTGCACAGCGGCGAGCTGGCGGTGCACCGCCAGCCGGCCGACGACCCGCGCTTCATGGACGACGCCTACCTGGCGCAGCACCGGCCCGAGGCCGCGCTGTGCATGCCGCTGAAGGCGGGCGGCGAAACCATAGGCCTGATCTACCTGGAGAGCGCGCTGGCGCGCGATGTCTTCGGCGCCGCCTCGCTGCGGCTGGTGGAGGTGCTCGCCGGCCAGGTGGCGATCTCGCTGCTCAAGACCTCGCTGGTGGACGGGCTGGAGCGCATGGTCGAGCGGCGCACCGCCGAGCTGCACTTCAACCGCAACGCACTCGACTCGATGCTGACCCACTCGCCGGCGCTGATGTACGTGAAGGACGCACAAGGCCGCTTCCTGCGCCACACGCCCAGCGTGGCGGCCTTGTTCGGCGACCCCGAGGCCTCGCTGGTGGGCCGGCGCACCGACGAGATCTACCCGGCCTGGAAGGGCAGCAGCGTCAGCGACGACGACCGCCGCGTGATCGAGCACGGCGAGGTGCTGCGCATCGAGGAGAGCCTGCCCACGGTGGACGGCGAGCGGGTCTTCCTGACCCACAAGTTCCCGCTTCGGGGCGCCGACGCGCGGGTCCAGGCGCTGGGCGGCATCTCGGTCGACATCACCGAGCTGAAGCGCGCGCAGGCCAAGGCCGAGGCGGCGGCGCGCGCCAAGAGCGAGTTCCTGGCCAACATGAGCCACGAGATCCGCACGCCCATGAACGCCATCATGGGCATGGCGCGGCTGGCGCTCAAGACCGACCTGGACGCGCGCCAGCGCAACTACATCCAGAAGGTCGAGCGCTCCTCGGCCGCCCTGCTCGGCCTGCTCAACGACATCCTCGACTTCTCCAAGATCGAGGCCGGCATGCTCTCGCTGGAGAGCACCGGCTTCGAGCTGGACACGGTGCTGGCGCACTTCGCCAACCTGGTCGGCGTGCGCGCCGAGGAGAAAGGCCTGGAGCTGCTGTTCGACCAGCCCGCGCGGCTGCCGCGTGCGCTGGTGGGCGACCCGGTGCGGCTGCTGCAGCTGCTGGTCAACCTGGGCCACAACGCGGTCAAGTTCACCGAGGCCGGCGAGGTCGTCGTGCGGGTCGAGCCGCTGGCGCGCGAGGCCGGCACGGTCACGCTGCGCTTCAGCGTCAGCGACACCGGCATCGGCATGGACGAGGCGCTGCAGGCCGAGGTCTTCAAGCCTTTTTCGCAAGGCGACGGCTCGACCTCCCGGCGCTACGGCGGCGCCGGCCTGGGGCTGGCGATTTGCTGGCGGCTGGTCAAGCTGATGGGCGGCACGCTGCAGCTGAGCAGCGAACCCGGCCGGGGCAGCACCTTCAGCTTCGAGGCGGCCTTCGGCCTGCAGGCGGAAGGGTCCGACGAGGCCGAGGCCGGCGAGCTGCTGCCGGCCCCGGTTGATGGCGCGCCACGGCGGCGGCTGCTGGTGGTCGACGACAACGACCGCGCCCGCGGCCTGCTGGCCGGCATGGCGGCCGAGCTCGGCTTCGACACCGAAGCCGTGCGCGACGGCTGGGACGCGCTGCGCGCGCTCTCGATGGCCGCCGGCACGCCGGCCGCGTTTGCGGTCGCGCTGGTCGACCTGCGCATGCCGGGCATGGACGGCATCGAGTGCGCTCGCCAGATCGCCCGCAGCCTGGGCCCGCGGGGGCCGGCGGTGGTGATGATGTCGGCCTACGGCCACGATGCGGTCGAGGTGCAGCTGGCCGAGCGGGGCATCGAGGTGGCCGGCGTGCTGGCCAAGCCGGCTACGCCCGCCGCGCTGCACGGCGTGCTGGCCGAGGTG
>DATHWJ010000329.1:0-1992 GCA_035460745.1 Ideonella sp.
TGGCGGCCGTGCTGGCGCTGCCACTCGACGACACGCGCCGCGACGGCGGGCGCAGCACCCGGCGCGGCGGTGCCGGCGGGGCTCTGCAGCGTCGGCACGAGGGCCTGCGGGTCGGCTTTGCGGCGGGCCATCAGGGTGCGCCCGCGGTCGCCGGCGGCGGCGCAGCCGGCGAAGCCTCCTCCGCGCCGTCGCCGCCCACCAGCGGCCCGCGCTCTGCGCGCTCGCGCAGCGTGGCGGCCAGCCCCTGGGCATGGTCCATCTGCTCCAGCAGCAGGTTGTCCTGCGCCTCCAGCTCGTGCAGGTGCTGCTCCAGCTCGCCGGCGGCGCGGTCGATGCGCTCCAGCGTGTCCTGGCGGCGCTGCAGTTGCTGGCGGCGCTCGCCGAGCTGCTCGGCGATGGTCTCGGCGATGGTCTGGTGCCAGCTCGCCAGCGCTTCGCGGGCGTCGTCGAAGACCAGCCGCAGCTTGGCCACCAGCATGCGGCGCAGCGGCTCGGCGGCCTCCGGCGTGGCCATGCGCACCGCGTGGGGCACGCTGAAGTAGCGGCTGTAGCCGCGCTCGATCAGCTCGAGCTCGGCGCGCGAGGAGAGCAGGTCGGGCGCCGGCACGGTCGCCAGGAACGAGCCGAAACGGGCATTCAACTGCTCGAACGAGGCCCGCCAGGTCTCGGCCACCTCGGCGCAGCGCTGGGCCGCGTCGTCGATCTGGCCACGCAGGCTCTGGCACAGCGCGGCGAAGGCCGCGGCGCGCGAGCCGGCGCGCAGCAGCCCGCCACCCAGCACGGCCTGCAGCTCGGCCGCCGCGGCCTGCACATGGGTGGTGTCCAGCGCGCGCAGCACGCGGCGCTGCGCCTGGGCCTGCACGGCGCGCAGCGCGTCGAGCTGGGCTGTGCATTGCTGCAGGTCGGCACTGTCCGCCTGCAGCCGTGTCTTGAGCTGGGTGAAGCGGTCGCCGCTCTCGCTGCGCAGGCCGCGCAGGCCCAGCATCTGCTCGGCGTGGCCGCGGCGCTGGTCGCGCATGCGCCGCTTGGCGTCCTCCATCAGCGACAGCACGCCGCTGCCCACTTCGTTGGCCAGCGTGCGGTGGCGGCGCTTCAGCAGCTCGTCGCGCAGCGCCGCCTCCAGCGCGGCGATGCGGCTGGCGCCCAGCGCGGCTTCGTCGCCCTGCCAGCAGGCGGCCAGCGCCTGCCGGGCCGAGACCGGCCAGACGCGCTCGGCGGGCACGCCCAGCGCGGCCGCGGCCTGCGCGCAGGCCTGCGCCACGGCAGCATCGCCACCCGCATCGGCCCCAGGCTCGGGCTCGGGCAACAGGTCCAGCTGGTTCAGCACCACCAGGCAGTGGGCGCCCAGCCCGTGCAGGTGCTGCGTCCACAGCTCCTTGTCCGCCGCGTCGACCCCCGCGCCGGCCGCCAGCACGAAGAGCAGCGCATCGGCCGCCGGCAGCAGGTCCATCGTCAGCTCGGGCTCTATGCCCACGCCGCTCAGCGCCGGCGTGTCGATCACCACCAGCCCCTGGCGCAGCAGCGGGTGCGGCAGGTTGGCCAGCGCGTGGCGCCAGACCGGCACGTCGACCTGCGTGGCATCGGCCTGCGGGCCAGCGGGCAGCAGCCCCAGCGAAGCCGCCTGGCGCCGGCTGACGCGGCGACGGCTGGCGACCTCGGCCAGCGCACCCGCCACCGCAGCGGGGTCGGCCGGCAGCAGCGGCAGGCGCTGCCACTGCACGCGCCGGTCGTGCCACTCTGCCAGCCGGGTAGCCTGGCGCCGCGTCGCGATGGGCAGCAGGTCCAGCGTGGCCGGCAGCCGCGGCTGCCATTCGAGCTCGAGCGGGCAGGCCGTGCAGCCGCCCGGGGCCACCGGCAGCAGCCGTTGTCCGGCGTCGGCAAAAAACAGCGCATTGGCCAGCTCGCTCTTGCCCCGGCCCACCTCGCCGACCACCGCAACGACCAGGCGGTCGTCCGACAGGCTGTGCGTCAGCCCCTGTAGCGCCGCGCCGG
>DATHWJ010000330.1:0-5083 GCA_035460745.1 Ideonella sp.
ACGGCAGCGCTCCCCGCGGTGCCGGCAGCGGCTCGGCGCCCGGCTCCAGGCCGCCGGCCTCGGGCGGCGCGTCCTGCGCGATGAAGTCTTGCGGCGCGCCCGGCACGCCGTAGGCATAGGCCCAGCGGTAGGCCACGGGCAGCTTGGCGCCCCAGTTGCCGTGGGCCGGCGGGGTCTGCGGCGTGGCCCACTCGAGCGAGGCGGCGCGCCAGGGGTTGCCATCCGCCCGCCGTCCGTGCCAGGCGCTCCACAGCAGGTTGTGGACGAACACCAGCTGCGCCGCGCCCACGCACAGCGCCACCACGGTGATGAAGGCGTTCAGCGTGTGGGCCGATTCGGGGATGAACTGGTAGTTGGCGTAGTCGTAGTAGCGCCGCGGCATGCCCAGCAGGCCGAGGTAGTGCATGGGGAAATAGATCAGGTAGGTGCCCAGGAAGGTGGCCCAGAAGTGGAACTGCCCCAGCCTGTCGTCGAGCAGGCGGCCGGTGACCTTGGGGTACCAGTGGTAGATGCCACCGAACACCACCAGCAGCGGCGCCACGCCCATCACCATGTGGAAGTGCGCGACCACGAAGTAGGTGCCCGAGAGCGGGATGTCGACGCTGACGTTGCCCAGGAAGAGCCCCGTCAGCCCGCCGGCCAGGAAGGTCAGGATGAAGGCCAGCGTGAACAGCATGGGCACCGAGAGGTGTATGTCGCCGCGCCACAGCGTGAGCACCCAGTTGTAGACCTTGATCGCCGTGGGCACCGCGATGATCAGCGTGCTGGTGGCGAAGAAGAAGCCGAACCACGGGTTCATGCCGCTGACGAACATGTGGTGGGCCCAGACCACGAAGCTCAAGGCCCCGATGATCACGATGGCCCAGACCATGGTGCGGTAGCCGAAGATGGCCTTGCGCGCATGCACGCTGATGAGGTCGGAGACGATGCCGAAGGCCGGCAGCGCGACGATGTAGACCTCCGGGTGGCCGAAGAACCAGAACAGGTGCTGGAACAGCAAGGGGCTGCCGCCGCTGTAGGCGGTGGCCTGGCCCATGGAGACCAGCGCCGGCATGAAGAAGCTGGTGCCCAGGGTCTTGTCGAGCAGCATCATCACGCCGCTGACGAACAGCGCCGGGAAGGCCAGCAAAGCCAGGATGGTGGCCACGAAGATGCCCCACACCGCCAGCGGCATGCGCAGCAGCGTCATGCCCTCGCAGCGGGCCTGCAGCACGGTGGTGACGTAGTTCAGCCCGCCCATGGTGGTGGCGACGATGAAGATCAGCAGCGAGACCAGCATCAGCACGATGCCGCCCTCGTGGCCGGGCGTGCCGGGCAGGATGGACTGCGGCGGGTAGAGCGTCCAGCCAGCGCCGGTGGGGCCGCCGGGCACGAAGAAGCTCAGCAGCAGCACGATCACCGAGACCAGGTAGACCCAGAAGCTCAGCATGTTCATGTACGGGAACACCATGTCGCGCGCGCCGATCATCAGCGGGATCAGGTAGTTGCCGAAGCCGCCGAGGAAGAGCGCGGTGAGCAGATAGATCACCATGATCATCCCGTGCATGGTGACGAACTGGTAGTAGCGCTCGGGCGTGATGAACTCGAACACGCCGGGGAAGCCGATCTGCAGCCGCATCAGGTTGGACAGCAGCAGGCCCACCATGCCGACGACGATGGCGGTGCAGGCGTACTGCACCGCGATGACCTTGTGGTCCTGGCTCCAGACATAGCGGGTGATGAAGCTGTGCGGCGCCGCGTGGCCGTCCGGGTGCGTGTCGGCATAGGCCATGGCGGGTCTCCTGCCGGGCTCAGCGCTGCGCCTGCGGCGAGCCGGGTGGCGGTGGTGCGGCGCCCAGCGCACGGATGTAGGCGGTCAGCGCGCTCAGCTCCTCGTCGTCCAGCGGGATCACCGGCATCACCGGCGCGAAGCCCTTGACGCTGCGCGCCTTGGGGTTGCGGATGAAGGCCTTGACATAGGCCTCGTCGACGAGCGCGGTGGAGCCGTCGGCCATGGTCTCGGTCTTGCCGAACAGGCCCTTCCAGGTCGGGCCGACGCCGGCGGCGCCGTCGGCCGAGTGGCAGGCGACGCAGCCCTTGGCCTGCGCCAGCGAGCGCCCGCGCTCGGCCAGCGGGTCGCCCGCACCCGGCCGCGCCAGCGCGAGCGTCTGCGCGAAGCTGGGCTGGCGCTTCAGCCAGGCCTCGAAGGCGGCTTCGCTCTCCACCACCACGCCGCCTTGCATGTTGGGGTGGCCGATGCCGCAGAGCTGCGCGCACATCGCCTCGAAGCGGCCGACGCGGGTGGGTGTGAACCAGAAGCTGGTGATCTGGCCCGGCACGATGTTCATGCGGGCTCGGAAGGGCGGCACGAAGTAGTCGTGCAGCACGTCGTTGGAGCGCAACAGCAGCTTCACCGGCCGGCCCAGCGGCAGGTGCAGGTCGTTGCCGGAGATCAGCAGGTCGTCTTGCCCGGCGGGGTCGGCAGGGTCGACGCCGAAGGGGTTGGCGAGGCTGACGTGGCGCGCCGCGCTGACCCCCAGCCGCCCGCCCGCGCCGGGGAAGCGGTAACGCCACTGCCACTGCTGGCCCAGCACCTCGACCAGCTGCGCGTCGTCGGGCGGCTGCACGTAGCGGGCATAGACCGCCAGGCCGGGCGCCAGCAGGCCGGCGATGCCCAGCGTGGTCAGCCCGATCAGCCAGCGCTCCAGGCGTGGGTTCTCGGGCTGGTAGGCGGCGCGCCGCGCGCCGCCCTCGCCGGGGCGGTGGCGGTAGCGCCACAGCGCCAGCACGACGAAGAGATTGACCGCCACGAAGAACACGCCGGTCACGCCGAAGGTGATGCTCAGCGTGTCGTCCATCCAGCCCCAGTTGGACGCCAGCGGCGTCAGCTGCCAGGGCGTCAGCAGGTGGAACAGCACCGAGCCCACGACAATCAGCAGCAGCGCGATCGTGATGGCCATGGCTTGTGCTCCTCTCGCGCCTCGGGGCAGGGGCGATGTTCAGCGGCGCGGGGTGGAGGGCGCGGAGGAGGGCGGGTCAGTGCTGCCGCGGCGGGCCAGACGCCAGTAGAGCAGCGAGGTGGTGAGGCCGAAGGCCACGTGGGCCGCCAGCGTGACCCAGCCGCGCAGCTCGGCAAACCACGGGAAGGCGGTGGTGACGCCGTAGAAGTTGATCACGTAGAGCGCCAGCCCGAAGAGCACGCCGGCCAGCGCCATCGCTCCCGGCTGCCGCTCGATGCGGAAGCCGGCCACCACCACGCCCAGCGCCAGCCCGAAGGCCACGCCCAGACCGTAGTGGGTGAGCAACGCGGCGGCGACGATGTCGGCCTGGAAGACATGCGCCGGCGCATGCAGCACCTCTTGCTGCCCCAGCGTGAGCGCGGCCACCATCTGCGAGATGCGCCAGGGCCCGCCGCTGTCGCCGAAGCTGACCCAGATCAGCTCCAGCACCATCAGCACGGCGCCCGCCGCAAAGCCGCTGACCGCTGCGGCCGACCAGTCGGGCTCGCGCCGCTCCCAGTGATGCAGATGCAGTCTGAATTCCATGTTCGCCTCCTTGGCCCGGTGCACGCCGCGGCTGCGGCGCGCCGGGCGCGGCGTATCAGGGGAAGGCCGGGATGTTGGGCTCTATGCCCTCGAGATGGGCCTCGGGGTGCAGGGCCTGCAGCCGGGTCTCGATCTCCTCGACCCGCGAGCGCGGCACATCGACCATCAGCAGGATCTGCCCCTGCTCCAGCGCTGGCTCGAATCGCTTCAGCCGCTGGCTGGGGGTGGAGATGCCGATCATGCTGGACGACCAGGCCCCGAACAGCGCGCCCAGCACCGCCAGCACGGCGACCAGGCCCCACTGCGGCGCCTCGCCCACTATCGGGAAGAACACCGCCATCACCGCGCCCAGCACGGCCCCGGTGGCGGTACCTGTCACGAGGCCGGCTTCGGCCGATCGGATCACGTCGGAGGTCTGCAGCACGTTGGCCGCGTGCAGCCCGGACATGTCGGTGTCTTCGCGCCCGACGAAGTGCATGTGCCCTTCATCGATACGCGCGAGCAACAAGTCATCCATGGTCCGGCGAGCACTCGCCAGATTGGGCAACAACCAGTAGATTCTTCTGCGCATAGCGGCCTCCTTGCAGCTGAATGTCCAGCACGGCAAAGCAAGCACTGAGTTTGTTGTACTCCTCTTCGGCAGGCGAGGCAATCGGGGCGCGCTACAGGTTCTTGGGTCAGCAGGGCGAGACGACGCGGACGACGGTTTCGTGAACGTCGTCGAATCCCATGCGCGTGTACAGCCCATGGGCACCGCTGTTGGCGCGCATGACGTGCAGGAACGGCGTCTCGCCGCGCAGCATCTGGCGGCGGATCAGCAGGGTCATCAGCCGCCGCGCCAGCCCCCGGCCTTGGTAGTCCGGGTGCGTGCAGACCGCGCTGATCTCGCGCAGCCCACCGGCAAACATGCGCTCGCCCGCCATCGCCATCAGCCTCGGCCCGTCGAAGCAGCCGAAGTACTCGCCGAGCTCGAGGGTCCGCAGGCCGAAAGGGCCGGGCTTGGTGAGCAAGGCCAGCTCCAGCGCCTGCGGCGCGTGCTGCCGAGTGAGGCTGACGGCTTCGGGGAACGCATCCTCGGCCGGCGGCGCGGACGACCACAGCATCTTGAACATCGTGGTCTCTTCGTCGATGCGCCAGCCCGCCGGCGCGGGCCCCGACCAGCCATCGCAATAGAAGTGCTCGCCGGGCTTGCAGTGGGGCCGCAGCGTCTCGAAGTTGGGCCGTTCGCTGTCGGCAAAACCCACGATGGGTGTAAAGCCGGGTGCGTAGCGGCGCGCGTCTTCACCGCCGGCCGAGTAGGCGGCGTGGGGGCCGGAGAGGGTGCGCCAGGTGATGTCGAGCAGTTGTTGCTTCATGGCGTGGCATGTGCGATGGCGTTTGCGAGGCAAAGCGGGGTGGGCCGTCAGGACGATGCCGCGTCCAGCAGCCGGACAGGAATGCCGGCCAGGTCGCCGGGCTCGAAGTTTCGCGCATTGACGCCCATCTTGCTGCCGGCCACCGGCACGATGCGCTCCCAGTGGGTGATGCAGCCGCAGGTGACACAGCCGACGAAGCGCAGC
>DATHWJ010000331.1:0-19171 GCA_035460745.1 Ideonella sp.
CTGCCCGCCCACTCGCGGCGCACCCGCGAGTGCTTCCACGCGATCCGCGAGTGCGCGAAGCCGGTGATTGCGGCGATCAACGGCGCCGCCCTCGGCTCGGGGCTGGCGATGGTGGCCTCGGCCGATGTGCTGATCGCCTCGGAGAGGGCCTCGCTCGGCCTGCCGGAGGTCGATGTCGGCCTGCTGGGCGGGTGCCGGCACGCGATGCGCCTGTTCAGCCATTCGCGCCTGCGCCGCATGATGCTGACCGGCTATCGCGTGCCCGGCGCCGAGCTCTACCGGCTCGGCATCGTCGAGGCCTGCACCAGCGCCGATGAGCTGATGCCCACCGCGCTCGAGATGGCCACGGCCATCGCGTCCAAGAGCCCGGTCTCCACCCGCATGGGCAAACACACGCTCAACGTCATCGAGGACATGAGCCTGCGCGACGGCTACCGCTACGAGCAGGACATGACGGCCATCATCGCCAAGACCGAAGACGCCAAGGAGGCCCAGCTCGCGTTCAAGGAGAAGCGGGCGGCGGTGTTCAAGGGCCGCTGATCGGCGCGCCGGCTGGCGTCGTCCCGGGCGCCGGCAGCGTGATGCCCCGTGGCGCCCAGGGGCGAGGCACTCAATCGGCCGTGGCGCCGGAGCGCTTGACGATCTCTGCCCACTTGGGCAGCTCGGTGCGCATCAATGCCGTGAACTCCTCCGGGGTGCTGAACGCGGGTTCGATGCCCAGCGCGACGAGCTGCTGCCGAAGCGCCGGCGTGGCCATCGCGCGGCCCAGCGCGGCGTGCAGCGTGGCGATCACGTCCTTGGGCGTGCCGGCGGGCGCCAGCAGGCCCAGCCAGTTCGACACGTCGTAGCCCTTCAAGCCCGCCTCGGCGATGGTCGGCACCTGCGGCAGCGCGCTCATGCGCTGCCTGGAGGTGACACCCAGCGCCCGGACCTTGCCGGCCTTGATGTGCTCCTCGTACACGGTGTAGGAGTCGAAGCTCATGTCGATGCGGCCCGTCAGCACGTCGACCAGCAGCGGCGAGCTGCCCTTGTAGGGCACGTGGACCATCTCGACGCCGGCCAGGCTCTCGAACAAGGCGCCCGACAGGTGGCTGGAGCTGCCGTTGCCGGCCGAGCCGTAGGTCAGGCTGCCGGGCTTGCTCTTCGCCAACGCGATCAGCTCGGCGATGTTCTTCGCTGGCACCGAGGGCGCGACCACGAGCACGCGCGGCGTGATGTGGGTCAGCGCGATCGGTGCGAAGTCCTTCAGCGGGTCGTAGCGCAGCTTGGGGTACAGCGCGGGGTTGATCGCCTGCGTGCCCATGGTGCCGAAAAACAGCGTGTAGCCGTCGGGTGGCGACTTGACCGCCGCCTCGGCCGCCGGCGCACCGCCGGCGCCGCCGCGGTTGTCGATGACGAGTTGCTGGCCGAGCTCGATGGCCAGGCGCTGCGCCATGCCGCGCGCCATCACGTCGGCCGCGCCGCCGGCCGGAAAGGGCACGATGAGTCGGATCGGCTTGTCGGGGAAGGCCGCGGCGGCCCAGCCCGAGCAGGCCAGCAGTGCGGCGCAGAGCGCGGCTCGGCAGCGTGTCATGTCGATGTCTCCAGAATTTGGGCCGACTGTAGGCAGCCCCGCGGCGGCTGACCAGCGCAAAGACGGCAACCCTGGCTTGCTTGCAGGCGCATACCCGGCGGTATGCGCCGCGGCGCATGCCAGCCTTGCGGCGGCGCCGGTAGGCAAGCACGGCCACCCCACCTAGAGTCCGGTCAACGGCACTTGATTGCGAAAGGCACCCACGATGAATTCCAACGCCGGCCCCTTGTCCCATGTGAAGGTGCTCGACCTGAGCCGCATCCTCGCGGCGCCCTGGGCCGGGCAGGTGCTGGCCGACCTGGGCGCCGAGGTGACCAAGGTCGAGCGGCCCGGCGCGGGCGATGACACCCGCGCCTGGGGCCCACCCTTCCTGAAGGACGCCGACGGCAAGGACACCCGGGAGGCCGGCTACTACCTGGCGGTCAACCGCGGCAAGCGATCCATCACCGTCAGCCTGGACAAGCCGGAGGGCCAGCGCATCGTGCGCGAGCTGGCGCTGAAGGCCGACATCGTGCTGGAGAACTACAAGGCGGGCACGCTGGCGCGCTACGGGCTCGACCAAGCCTCGCTGCGCCGGCTCAACCCCCGGCTGATCTACTGCTCGGTCACCGGCTTCGGCCAGACCGGCCCGCGGCGCGACCAGCCGGCCTACGACTTCCTGATCCAGGCGATGGGCGGCCTGATGAGCGTGACCGGCGAGAAGGACGGCCGCCCCGGCGGCGGCCCGCAGAAGGTCGGCGTGCCCATCGTCGACCTGATGACCGGCATGTACACGGCGGTCTCGGTGCTGGCGGCGCTGGCAAGGCGCAACGAGACCGGCCGGGGCGACTCGATCGACATCGGCATGCTCGACGTGCAGGTGGCGACACTGGCCAACCAGGCGATGAACTACCTGGTCTCGGGCAAGGTGCCCAAGCGCAACGGCAACGCCCACCCCAACATCCAGCCCCAGGACGTCTATGCCTGCGCCGACGGCGACGTGATCCTGGTGGTCGGCAACGACGGCCAGTTCGCCAAGCTCTGCGAGGTGCTGGGCCGCCCGGAATGGGTGGGCGACGAGCGCTTCGCGACCAATGCGCAGCGGGTGCGCCACATCGGCGAGCTCTCCGCCATGCTGCGCGACCTCTTTGCCGAATGGGAGCGCGAGCGCCTGATCGCGGCGCTCGACCAGGCCGGCGTGCCCTGCGGTGCCATCAACTCGGTGGCCGAGGTCTTCAAGGACCCGCAGGTCAAGGCGCGCGGCATGCTGAAGTACGTGCCCCACCCGAGCGGCGTCGACCTGCCCCAGGTGGCCAGCCCGATGCGCTTTGCCGACGCGCCGCTGCAGACCCGGGCCGCCCCGCCGCTGCTCGGGCAGCACAGCGACGACATCCTCGCCGAGCTGGGCTACGGCGCCACCGACATTGCCGCGCTGCGTGCCGCGGGAGCGATCTGATGGCCGGCATGAAGCTTCACTGGTCGCCCAAGTCGCCCTACGTGCGCAAGGTGATGGTCTGCGCGCATGAGCTGGGCCTGCTCGACCGGCTGGAGCTGGTGCGCTCCGTCGCCGCGATGCTCAAGCCCAACGAGCGGCTGATGCGCGACAACCCCTTGTCCAAGATCCCGACGCTGGTGCTGGAGGACGGCTTCACGCTGTTCGACTCGGCCGTGATCTGCGAGTACCTCGACGCGCTGGGCGGCGGCTCGCTGTTTCCGGCACCAGGCCCGGACAAATGGCAGGCCTTGCGCTGGCACGCGTTCGGCGATGGCCTGCTCGACGCGCTGATACTGTGGCGCAACGAGCGCGAGCGCAGCCTGCCGCTGCAGGCGTTGATCGAGGCCTTCGAGATCAAGGTGCGAAGCTCGCTCAGGCAGCTGGACGACGAAGCGCAGGCCTTGCTGGAAACGCCCTTCTCCATCGGCCACGTCGCGCTCGGCTGCGCCCTGGGTTATCTCGACTACCGCTTCGATGCCTTCGGCTGGCGCGGCGCCGCCCCCCGGCTTGCCGAGTGGCACGCGGAGGTCAGGCAGCGCCCGTCCTTCGCGCAGACGGAACCTCTCGAGGGCTGAGCCGTCGTCGGTTGCCCAAGTGCTCAGGCGTACAAGGCCTGCGGGTTGTCCACCAGGATGCGCGACACCAGGGCATCGCTGGCAGTCCAGCGCTTGAACACCGCGAGCAGCTGCGCCGTGTCAGGCACCGGCGTGACACGCAGATGAGGCCAGTCGCTGCCCCACAGCAGTTGGCCCGGGTTGGCCTGCAGCATGGCCTGGTGAAAGGGCCGGCCGAGTTCGAAGTCCGCCGCGCCGAGCAGATTGCGGTAGGCACAGAGCTTGACCCAGGCACGGCCGCCTTCCAGCAGCGCGAGCAGGCAGCGGAAGCCGGGCTCGTCGATGCCGGCCGCAAGGTCGAAGCCGCCCATGTGGTCGATCACGACAGGGATTGGCAGACCCTGCAGACGCGGCGCGATGTCCGGCAGCGACTGGCAGTCGGTCCACAGCTCGGCGTGCAAGCCGGCCTCGGCCAGGCCGGGCGCCAGGGCCAGCAGGTCGTCGAACGAGGCGCTGCCCGCGAAGTTGGCGCCGGCGCCGCTGCGGTGGCTGAAGCGGGCGGCGCGCACGCGCTTGTCGCGCAGGCCTTTCAGCGTGGGCTGCGTGCCGGGGCGGCAGACGATGACACCGCGCAAGGCCGGGTGCGCGGCCAGCGCGTCGAACAGCAGCGAGAAGTCGTCGCCATAGGCACTCGGGTGCACCAGCACACCGTGGTCCAGGCCCAGCTTGGCGAGCATCGCGAGGTACTGGGCCGCGACCGCCTCCGGCGGCGTGTAGCTGCGCTCGGCCGCCAGCGGGAAACGGCCGTAGGGCCCGAACAGGTGGGCGTGGCAGTCCCATCCCCGGCTCATCGCATGTCCTGCTGCGGCAGCGGGAAGGCGGGCTGCACGCCCTCCGGCAGCGGGATCTCATGGGCATTGAGCGTCATCGCCACCATCGTGTAGTAGCCGACCAGCGCGGTCAGCTCGACGACGCCGCGCTCGCCCAGGCAGCTCAGCGCACTCGCGTAGGTCGCATCCGAGACCGATTTGCAGCGGTTGAGCTCGCTGGCATAGCGGACCACGGCCTGCTCGTCGCCCGACAGCCCGGCCGGCAGTTGCTGGTCCAGCAAGGACTCGATGGTCGCGGCCTCTATGCCGGCCTTCTCGGCCTCGATGCGGTGGGCGTACCACTCGAACGGCGAGTTGCAGGCCCGGCCCGTCACCAGGATCGCCAGCTCCGACAGCCTCGCCGACAGCGAGGTGCGGTAGCGCAGCAGCTCACCCAGCGCCTGCCAGCGCTCCGCGAGCTCGGCGTTGTGCAGCGCGGCACGCAAGGGGCCGACCACCTTGCCGCGCGGGCCGGACACGACCTTGTCGTAGACCCGGCGCTGGTCGTCGTCCATGGTGTCGGGGGTGGGGAATGAAAGGCGAGGCATGGGAATCTCCGGCAATTGGCCGGGAGCTTAGCCGCCGCCGCCCGGCCGACCTACACCGCCATCGGCATGGCTGCTATGCAAGCCCGCTCACACCGAAACGCCGGGCCGCCACATGCCGCTGCGCGCCATGTCGTCGACGATCTGCACGATCTGCGCCGCAACCGTCGAGACCGCGCGCGCCGGCCCCTTGGACTTGGCCATCGCCATAGCCACCGTGCGCTGGAACGGCGGATCGACGATGCGCGCCGCCTGCAGCCGCCCCTCGCTCATCTCGGTCCACACGGCATGCAGCGGCAGCACGGTGTAGAGCCCCTCCTGCGCCACCAGCGAGCGCTGCAGCGGCAGCGAGTCGGCCTCGATCACCGGGGCCAGCGTGATGCGCTGCTGGCGCGCGACGGCATCGAGCGCGGTGCGCAGGCCGTTGGGCGCGCTCGGCAGGATGAAGGGCAACTCGTCGAGGGCGCTGAACGGCACTTCGTCGGCCGCGGTCAGCGGGTCGCCGACCGGCCCGATGAGGTAGCTGTCGACCGACGCGAGCGACTGCTCCTGGTCGGACAGCGTCGGACCGTAGCGGTAGAGGATGGCGATGTCGACCCGCGCATCGGCCAGCCACTCTTCGACCTGGCCGCTGGAGCCCTCCAGCACCCTCAGGCTCACGCCGGGGTGGCGGCTGCGCATCTCCGCGAACAGGCGCCCGACCAGCGGATGGCCGATCGAAGGCAGCGAGCCCAGCGTCACCCGCCCGCTGGGCTCGCGCGCCTCGCCGCGTATCTCGGCCTCGAGCCGCTCGGCATCGCACAGCAGCGCCTGGACCTGCGGGAAGATGCGCAGGCCCACCTCCGAAAGCTCCACCCCGCGGCCGGTGCGGTTGAACAGCCGTGCACCGCACTCGCGCTCCAGTGCATTGAGCTGCCGGCTGAGCAGCGACTGGTTGCTGTCGAGGAAGAGCGCGGCCCGCGTCAGGCTGCCCAGCTCGCCGATGGCAAGAAAGGCCCGCCACTTGTGCAGGTCGGCAGCGATGTCGAGTCGGAAGTCGGTGGCTTTCTGGGGCAGCATCGAGCGATTTTGCGGCATGCTCGCAGCACGCCCGGCTGAAAGGCCTGCGGGTTTTCCACGGCGCTGTGTCGGCCCGGCGGCGGCACGCCGGCCGCGTTGCGCGCACCGGCATAGCAGGCTTGCCGCCAAATCGATGGGCGGCCGGCGCCGCGCTGCTTACAGTGGCGCCACGGGCTCGGCCGCGGCCGACGCCGCGGCAGGCCAGGACGGAGATCTCGATTGAACCCAAGACAGTTGCGCCAGTTGCTGCAGCACGCCGGCACGCAGATCGATGTCGTCATCGACCGCCCCGCCGCCGGTGCCGGCCCGGCCGTCGTGCTGCTGCCCTCGTCGCAGCGTGACTCGCTGGACTTCGACGACCTGGCCGGGCGCATCGCGCAGGCCGGCTTCGTGGTGCTGCGGCCGCAGCCGCGCGGCATGGGCCGCAGCAGCGAGCCGGCCGATGGCCTGACGCTGAACCACCTCGCGCAGGATGTCGCCGTCGTGGTCGAGCAACTGGGCGCCGGGCGCGCCGTGCTGGTCGGCCACGCCTACGGCCATTTTGTCGCCCGCGTGGCCGACCTGAACCACCCGCACCTGGTCCGCGGCGTGGTCGCGCTGGGTGCTGCTGCCAGGGTGTTCCCCGCCGGCATGGTGGAGGCGCTCGCCATCGCCTCCGACCCGCAACGCCAGCAGGCCCTCAGGCTGGAGAAGCTGCGCCTCGCGATGTTCGCGCCCGGCAACGACGCACGCCCCTGGCTGGCCGGCTGGTATCCGCAGTGGCGCGAGGTCTACCGCAAGGCCGCCACGGTGCCGGGCAAGGACCAGTGGTGGCCGGTGGCCAACGCGCCGCTGCTCGACCTGCAGGGCGCCGAAGACCCCTGGCGCCCCGCCGCCACCCGCAGCGAGCTGAAGGACGTGCTCGGCGACAAGGTCACCGTGCGGGTGATCCCCGGCGCCAGCCATGCGCTGGTGCCCGAGCGGCCCGCCGCGGTGGCGCGCGAGATCGTCGATTGGGTGGGCACGCTGCCCCCCTGAAACGCTCGCGGGCGCCCCGCGCGGCCGGCTCCCAGCAACACCCTTCGAAGGAAACAGCCCTGCCAGCCCCGCTCAGGCCGGGTCCAGCCCACGCCGGCTGTCTCGCCGAAGCGCAATGCGGCGCTCCACCCGGTGGAGCATGTTGCGCATGCTGGCCAGCGACAGCGGCTTGGTCAGCACGTCGTCCATGCCGGCGGCCAGGCATTGCGCGGAATCCTCCGCGCTGGCGTTGGCGGTCAGCGCGACGATGACGAGCGCGCCATCGCGGCCGCCCTGCTGCTCCAGGTGGCGGATGTGGCGTGCCGCGCCGAGACCGTCCAGGCCCGGCATCATGCAGTCCATGAAGACGAGGTCGAAGGCCTGCGTGGCGACGCGCTCCAGCGCTTCGTGGCCGTCGTCGGCCTTCTGCGACTCGACGCCGAGGTGCCTGAGCATGGCCTGCGCGATCTCCTGGTTCACCGGGCAATCGTCCACCACCAGCACGCGCAGCGAGCGCAGCGCGGCATGCTCTCGCCGGTTGGCCAGCATGTTGCCGGGACCGGCCGCGGCCGCCGAAGGTGCACTTGTGGCGGCCGGCTCCACGTCGAGCTCGAAGTGGAAGCGCGAGCCCAGCCCGGGCGTGCTCTCGGCCAAGAGCACGCCGCCCATCATCTTGACGAGCCGCGCGCTGATCGCCAGGCCCAGGCCGGTGCCGCCATAACGGCGGGCGGTGGACCCCTCGGCCTGCACGTAGGTCTCGAAGATGTGCGGCAGCGACTCGGCCGGGATGCCGATACCGCTGTCGATGACCTCGAAGCGCAGCCGCGTGCGGCGGGCCGTGGCGGCGCCGCCCGGCACGCAGGAGATCTGCAGCCTGACGGCGCCCTGCTCGGTGAACTTGGCCGCGTTGCCCAGCAGGTTGACCAGCACCTGGCGCAGGCGCAGCGGGTCGGCCCAGATGCGCGGCGGCGCCTCCGGCGCGGTGTGGATCTCCAGCGCGAGCTGCTTGGTGGCGGCGGTGGCGACGATGGGGGCCACCGCCTCGGCGGCCAGCTCCTTCAGGTCGATGGCCTGGCGCTCCAGGCGCATCTCGCTGGCGTCGATCTTGGCGAGGTCCAGCACGTCGCACAGCAGCGCGAGCAGGTTCTGGCCGGAGAGCTTGGCCGACTTGACGAAGCGCTGCTGGTGCTCGTCGAGCGAGGTCGTGCAGAGGATCTCCGTCATGCCGATCACGCCGTTGAGCTGCGTGCGGATCTCGTGGCTGATCAGCGTCAGGAACTCGCTCTTGGCCTTGTTGGCCGCATTGGCCTTGCGGGTGGCCTCCAGCAGGTCCGCCGTGCGGCTCTGGACCTGGGCCTCGAGCTCGTCGCGCCGCGCCACCAGCTCGGTGACGTCGCGCGCCACCGTCAGCATCGACTCGACGGCCCCTTGCTCATCCACCTCCGAGCAGATGCGCACGTCCAGCCAGCCGGGCCGGCCGTCGGCGCGCCGGTAACGCAGCGTGGCGAGGCGTGTCTCGCCGGTGGCCGCCACCTGCGCCAGCAGCTCGCGGTAGAGCCGGCCCACCGGGCTGCGCAGCCAGCGCGGCGCGGCGGTGGCGCCGGACTCGCCGTGCGGCTGTCCGCTCAGCTGCCTGAGGGCCGGGTTCACATAGACGCGCTTGCCGAGCCGGTCGTGGCGCACGATCAGGTCCGGCGAGTTGTCCGCCAGCGCGCGAAACTCGCGCTCGCGCCGCACGAGCATCTCCTGCGCCTGCTTTTGCCGCGTGATGTCGCGCGCCAGGCCCAGGCAATAGGCCCGCCCGCCGAACTCGAAGTACGAGACCTGCAGCTCGACCGGGAACACGCGGCCGCTGCGCGTGCGGTGCCGCCGCTCGAAGGTCAGCGAGCGCTGCTCGCGGATCTTGAGCCAGCGCTGCGGCCACTGCTGCCTGTCCCAGTCGGGGTCGATGTCGGCGATGGTGAAGCGCAGCATCTCGTCGCGCCGGTAGCCCATGCTGCGGCAGGACTCCTCATTGACGAACAGGATGCGCGCGTGCTCGTCGATCAGGAACGCGGCCTCGCCGATCTGGTCGACCGCGAACTGGACCGCGGACAGGTGGGCTTGCGCCACGTCAACGGCGGGGTCCGGCGCGCTGGGCGCCGCGCGGTGCGGGGCCCTCGGATGTGTCGCGTGGGTCGGGTGCGTCGGCCCCCCTCGATACGGTTCATGCTTGGGACCGGCCATCAGGGATAGTGCCTCGTTCATCATGGGGTGCCTGCTTTGCCGGGTGCACCGGCGCTACTCGACGACGCCGTGCCGCACGGCGTAGCGGACCAGCTCACTCATGCTGTTGAGCCCCAGCTTGCGCATCAGGCGGAACTTGTGCGTGCTGATGGTCTTGGCCGAGAGATGGAGGTCCTCGGCGATCTCGACCAGGCTGTGGCCCTGGACGAGGCCCAGAAAGACCTGGTACTCCCGGTCGGACATGGTGCCGTTGGCGCCCCCCTCGCTCTCGTTGCCGGCATTGAAGACCATGCGCGTCGCCAGCACCGGGTCGATGAAGTTCTGGCCTCGGCTGATCTGGCGGATGGCTTCTATCAGCACCTCGGGCTCGCTGTCCTTGGTGAGGTAGCCGCTGGCGCCCGCCTTGATGGCACGCGCCGCGATCTGCCAGTCCGCGTGCATGGACAGCACCAGCACCGGCACCTGGGGCGCCTCGGTCTTGACCCGCCGTATCAGCTCGACGCCGCTGGTGCCGGGCATGCTCATGTCGAGCAGCAGCAGGTCCAGGCCGCCCTCGCGCACGCGATCCACCGTCTCCCAGGCATTCTTGGCCTCGGCCACGACGCTGATGTCGGGCGTGAGCGACATCACTTGACGCAGGCCGTGGCGCACCACGGCATGGTCGTCCGATACCAGGATCCGTATCATCGATGCCCCTTCGGCCCGGCCTTCAATCCGGCGCGCGCCGCCAGCGGCAGGCGCTTGACGGCGACAGCCGCATTGGGCCACAGCGCCTGGCATGTCAGGCGGCGGCAAGGGCCGGTTCGGGCCTGGCTTTCGGGGCCCGAGGCGAGCCGGATCGACCTTTGAACGCTGTTTTGATCCATGATGCCTAAGGTCGGCGAAAAGCCCATCGGGCTCAATCGGTGGCGATTGAAATCTCCTTCAGGGTTGGTTGAATTGGCGTTCAGGTTTCCCCTACACGGCATCGCCCACCTGGGGTTGGCGGCCCTCCTGCTGGCGCTGGGCATGCAGGCCCCCGCCCGCGCGGGCCTCCCGCTGGAGACCTGGCGGGCCGAAGTGACGCGCACCCGCGCGCTGGCGGAGAACGACGGCCCCCAGGCGCTGCAGCAGGCCCAGCGCCTCGAGAGCAGCCTGCCGCCGGACGCCACGCCAGCCGACAAGGCGCGCCTGCTCAACCTGCTCTCCCGCATCGAGCTCTACCTGGCCTTGACCGACCAGGCCGCGCAGCACGCCGAGCAGGCCTTCGAGCTGGCCCGCAGCCACGGCGACAAGCTGGGCCAGGCCGAGGCCGATCTCAACGTGGCGCTGACCTCCGTCAACCAGGGCAAGCTGGACCTGCTGGTGCAGGCCACGACACGCAGCCTGCTGGCGCTGGACGGCACCGACCGGCCCGACCTCCTGGGCGAAGCGATGCTGCGCACCGCGATGATGTACCGCCGGGTGGGCCAGATCGACGAGTCCGTCGCGATGGCGGTGCACGCGATGGAGATCGCGCGCCGCCGCAACGACCCGCTGGCACTGACCTTCGCCCACCAGGGGCTGGCGGTCTCGTACGACCAGAGCTTTCGCCAGAAGGAGGCGCTCGACCACTTCACGCAGATGCGCGACCAGGCCCGTGCCGCCCGCTCCAGGCAGCTGGAGGCCTACGCCGTGCTCGGCATGGGCGGCCTGATCTCGGTGATGGGCGACCCCGCCGGCGGCGAGCGCCTGTCGCGGCAGGCCATCGCGATGTTCCGCGAGATCGGCTTCCCCTTTGCGCTCAACTTCGGCCGCTCCCAGCTCGCCGCCAACCTGCGCGGGCAGAAGCGCCATGCCGAGGCGCTGGGGCTGCTGGACCAGGTGGTGGAGACCTATGAGCGCCACCCGAACCGCATCGGGCTGTGGTACAGCCTGAACGCACGCAGCGCCACCCACCAGGACCTGCGCCAGCTCGCCGCCGCCCGGGCCGACGCGCGGCACGCCTACACACTGGCGAAGGAGATCGGCTTCCCGCTCTACGTCAGCGAGAGCGCCCAGCGCCTGGCGCAGATCGCCGCCGGCGAGGGCGACCACCGGCGCGCCTTCGAGCTCTCCAGCGAGGCCCGCGAGATGACCGACAAGGCCACCCGCGAGCGGGTCGGCGCGCGCATGGTCGAGCTCACGCAGCGCTACGAGAGCGAGAGCAAGCAGCGCGAGATCGAGGCGCTGACCCTGCGCAACCGCCAGCAGACCGAGCAGCTCGAGCAGCAGCAGCGCTGGCAGCGCTGGCTGTGGTCGGTGCTGGGCGGCAGCGCGGTGGCGTTCGCGGTGCTGGTCTTCCTGCTGCACCGGCTGAGGCGCTCGCAAGGCGAGCTGCAGCAGAAGACCGCCATCCTCCAGTCCATCCTCGACAGCATGGGCGATGGCGTGGCCGTCGCCAACCAGCGCGGCGAGCTCATCCTGGTCAATCCCAAGGCGCAGGAGCTGGGCGTCGCGCTGAGCCACGGCGACCAGCGCGATCCGAAACAGCGCCCGCGCTACTACCTGCCGGACCAGACCACGCCCTGCCCGCTCGATCGCCTGCCGTTGATGAAGGCCTTGCGCGGCGAGTCCTGCGACAGCACCGAGCTGTTCATGCGCACTGCCGACGGCAGCACCGGCCGCTGGCTGAGCGTGACCAGCCGGCCGTTGGCCCATGCGGATGGCATCGGGCGCGGCGGCGTCGCGGTGTTCTCCGACGTCAGCGAGCGCAAGTGGGCCGAGCGGGCGCTGCGCGAGATGAACTTCCGGCGCGAGGCCGCGCGCGAAGAAGAGCGCAGGTACATCGCCCGCGAGCTGCACGACGAGCTCGGGCAGACCTTGTCGGCGCTGCGCTTCGAGGTCTCGGTGCTGCGCATGGGCCACGCGCAAGACAACCCGGACCTGGCAGCCAAGGCCGTCAGCATGCTCAAGCTGGTCGACGCCGTCATCCGGGTGCAGCGCGACCTGGTCTACAGCCTGCGCCCCGCGGTGCTCGACATGGGCATAGGGCCGGCGCTGGAGTGGCTGGTGGGCGAGTTCGGCGACCGAAGCGGCATCGAATGCGACCTGCGCATGAGCGAAACCGAGCTGGGCCTCGACGTCGACCAGACGACGATGGTCTTTCGCATCGTGCAGGAGTCGCTGACCAACATCACCCGCCACTCGCAGGCCAGCCGGGTGGACATCGCGCTGCACCGCGATGGCGACGACTATTGCCTGACCGTGCAGGACGACGGCACCGGCTTCGACACGACCGGCGCGCGCAACCCCAAGTCGCTCGGGCTGGTGGGCTTGCAGGAGCGCGCGCAGATGCTCGGCGGGCAGCTCGACCTGCGCAGCAGCCCGGACACCGGCGTGTTCATCAAGGTCACCTTCCCGCCGAGCCGGAGTGCGGAACAGGCCGGGGTCGAGTTTTGATCACTGCTATCAAATATCGCATTGACGCCCCGTAAACCCCTGTCGCCGCCATTGCAAGCCATCTTGTAAGAGTTTGTCGGGCTCGCAATTTCCGGTCAGCAATGCCCGCTGCTCGCCGATAGAAGTGTGACGAGCATCGCATGGCCGGTGCCGTTTGCAGTATGACCCCCTACAAGATCCAGGCACCGAGACAAGCACGCCCCGACGCGACAGGCGCACCGCATGGCATGTCCTTTGAAGACATCAGCTACCGCGCGCTGATCGAGGCCGTGCCCGCAGCGATCTTCGTGGTGCAGGCCGGCCGCATCCGCTACGTCAATCCCAAGCTGACCGAGGTGTTCGGCTTCACGGCGGATGAACTGGTGCAGATGGATCCCTATGCACTGCCGGTCGAAGAAGACCGCAATGAAGTGCGGGCCCGGGTCCAGCGGCGTGCCGAGGGCTCTGCGCCGGCCGGCCAGCCCTACGACATCCGCTGCCGCCGCAAGGATGGCAGCGCTTTCAACGTGCGCGTCAGCGGCACCCGCATCGAGCTCGACGGCCTGCCGGCCGACGTGGTCACGATGCACGACATCAGCGAGCTGAAGCAGGCCACGCATGCGGCCGAGCGGCGCTCCCAGCTGCTGGCGCAAACCGAAGAGCTGGCCCTGATCGGCTCTTCGGACTACGACGTGGCCGACGGCATGGTGACGCAGTCGACCGGCATGTTCCGCATCTTCGGCGAGCCGCCCAGCGACGCCAAGGTCGACGGCGAATGGCTGATGCGCCGCGTGCCGGCCAGCGAGGAAGGCGTCGTGCGGGCCATCCTCACCAACGTCAGCCCGGGCGAGCCCTGCGAATTCGAGCACCGCATCGTGCGGGCCGACGGCACGCTGCGCACCGTGCTGCACCGTGCCCAGGCCTATGTCGACGATCGCGGCCACACGGCGCGGGTGGTCGGCATCCTGCAGGACGTGACCGCCCAGCGTGTCGCCGAGCAGCAGTTGAACCTGCTGGCCAACTCCGATGAAGTCACTACCTTGCCCAACCGCGCCGCCCTGCTCGACCGGCTCGACGCGGCCGCGCGCCAGGCCCGGCGCGAGGACGGCCTGGGCCTGTTGATGCTGTTCCAGGTCGCCCAGCTCAAGCTGGTGACCGAGTCGCTGGGCTATGCGAGCGGCGACTGCCTGCTGTCCGCGGTCGCCGCGCGCCTGTTGGCGGCCGGGCTGGGGCAGGACATGCTGGCCCATCTGGGCAGCGGCGAGTACGCGGCCCTGTTCTGCCAAGGCGATGGCGCCGAGCGGCCGGCGCCGGCAGACCTGGCGCGCCGGGTGCTGGATGCCTTTGCGGCGCCCTTCCCTATCGATGGCGTCGATGTGCTGGTCAGCGGCTCGATCGGCATCTGTGCCTTCCCCGCGGCCGACGATGCGGCCGGCGCTCTGCTGCACCAGGCCCAGGCGGCGATGCACCGTGCACAGGCACAAGGCGACAACCAGTACTGCGTCTACAGCGCCGAAACCCATGCCCCCGGCGCCTCGCGGCTGGCCATGGAGGCCGCGCTGAGGCGTGCGATCGAGCGCAAGGAGTTCTGCCTGCACTACCAGCCGCAGCTCGACCTCGTCAACGGCGCCATCGTCGGCGTCGAGGCGCTGCTGCGCTGGAACGACCCGGTGCGCGGCATGGTGTCGCCGCTCGAATTCGTGCCGCTGGCGGAGGAGACGGGTCTCATCGTGCCGATAGGCGAGTGGGTGCTGCGCAGCGCCTGCGAACAGGCGCTGGCGTGGCAGCGCGCCGGCCTGCCGGCGCTGCGCATAGCGGTCAATCTCTCCATGCGCCAACTGCAGCAGCCCGACATCGCGCGTCGCATCCAGGCCATCCTGCTCGAGACCGGGCTGCACCCGCGCTACCTCGGGCTGGAGATCACCGAGAGCGTGCTGATCGGCGAAAGCGCCCACGTGGCCCATGTGCTGGGCAAGCTGAAGGCGCTGGGCATAGAGATTTCGCTCGACGACTTCGGTACCGGCTACTCCAATCTCAGCTACCTGCGCCAGTTGCCCATCGACGTGGTCAAGGTCGACCGCTCCTTCGTGCACGACGTGACCGCCGCGCCGCAGGACGTCTCGATGACCCGCGCGGTGATCAAGATGGCGCACAGCCTGCAGATGAAGGTGCTCGCCGAGGGCGTCGAGACCGAGGGCCAGCTCGCCTTGCTGATCGCCCAGCACTGCGACCAGATGCAGGGCTTCTTCTTCAGCCGCCCGGTGCCGGCCGAGGCCATCGCGGAGATGCTGCGCGAACGCCGCCAACTGCCCGAGCACCTGCTGCAGCGCCGCGCCCGCCAGCGCACCTTGCTGCTGGTCGACGATGAGGAGAACGTGGTCGCCTCGCTGAAGCGGCTGCTGCGCCGCGACGGCTACCGCATCGTCACCGCCAGTTCGGGCGCGCAAGGGCTGCAGCGCCTGGCCGAGCAGCCGATCGACGTGATCGTGTCGGACCAGCGCATGCCGGGCATGACGGGCGTCGAATTCCTGCGCCGCGCCAAGCAGCTCTTCCCCGACACGGTGCGCATGGTGCTGTCCGGCTACACCGAGCTGCAGTCGATCACCGACGCGATCAACGAAGGTGCGATCTACAAGTTCCTCACCAAGCCCTGGGACGACGAGCGGCTGCGCGGCCACATCGAGGAGGCCTTCCGGCAAAAGGAGATGGCCGACGAGAACCATCGCCTGTCCGGCGCGGTGCAGGCCGCCAACCAGGAGCTCGCCGAGGTCAACGACCGCCTGCAGCACCTGTTGAAGACCCAGAGCGACAAGATAGAGCGCGAGGAGACCAGCCTGCTGATCGCCCGCGAGCTGCTCGACAACATTCCCGCGCCGGTGATAGGCATAGACGCGGAGGGCATGGTCGCCTTCGCGAATGCCGACGCCGACGAGCTCTTTGCCCCCGCCCCGTCGCTGCTCGGCCGCGATGCGCGCGAGGCGCTGCCGTCCGAGCTGCTGCCGGTATGGCTGGCCGGCGACGGTGCCTACCACCCCGTCGTGCTGTCCGGCCGGCCCTACCGCGCGGTCTGCCGCGCGATGACGCAGCAAGCCCGCTCGCGCGGCAAACTGCTGGTGCTGACACCCGAGCCTGTGGCGGCCAGCCGCCCCAGGCCGCCGGGCCTCGCCCCCAGTGTCCTGGCCCTCGCGGGCGCCTGACGCGAAGCGGCAGCTTCGCCGGTAGAACAAGAAGCACCGATCCTGCGTGGCGCAAGGCGGCGATGTGCCAACATCGGGCCGCACTACTGCAAGGACGAGGCAAGGACGAGCGATGACGGAGACTGCGAACCCGATGGCCACAAAAGCGGCCCTGCCAAAGCGTGGCAGCGACCGCGCGGCTGCCTCGGAGGCAGGCCCACGCCAGCGGGATGCCGACCGGACTCAGCAGACGATTCTCATGGCCGCCAGGGACGAGTTCTCCCTGCACGGCCTGGGCGGCGCGACGGTGGATCGCATCGCCGAGCGCGCGGGCGTCAACAAGAAGCTCATCTACTACTACTTCAAGAACAAGGAAAACCTGTTCCGTGCGGTGCTCGAAGACGCCTACGCGCGCATCCGCCGGGCCGAACGCGAGCTGCACCTGGCCGACGTGCCTCCGGTGGAGGCCATCCGCCGCCTCGTCGAGTTCACCTGGAACTACTACGTCGAGAATCCGCAGTTCCTCGCGCTGCTGAACACCGAGAACATGCATGGTGCGCGGCACTTGTCGGAGTCGGCCCAGATACGCGCGATGAACTCGCCGCTGATCAGCACCCTGGGCCAGGTTCTCGAGAAGGGGCGGACCGAAGGGGTCTTCCGAGGCGGCGTCGATCCCCTGCAGCTGTACATCTCGATCGCCGCGCTGTCGTATTTCTATCTGTCGAACAACGCCACCCTGTCCGCCGTGTTCGGGCGCGATCTCCTGACGCCCAAGGCACGCAGCGAGCGCCTGTCGCACATCGTCGAGTTCGTGCTCGGCTACCTGCTGAGGGAGTAGCCCGGCCCGGAGCGCGGTTGCGCTCGCAGGGACGCAGGCGCGCGCAGCGGCCAGCCGAGCAACCCATCCCGGGCGCTGTCGCGATGGGTCAGCTGCCGACGTAGGCCGCGAGATGCTTGCCGGTGAGCGTGGCGCGGGCCTTGACGAGGTCGGCGGGCGTGCCCTCGAAGACGATCCGGCCGCCGTCGTGGCCGGCGCCGGGGCCGAGGTCGATGATCCAGTCGGCGTGCGCCATGACCGCCTGGTGATGCTCGATGACGATGACCGACTTGCCGGCGTCGACGAGCCGGTCGAGCAGGGCCAGCAGTTGCTCGACATCGGCCAGGTGCAGGCCGGTGGTCGGCTCGTCGAGCACGTAGACGCCGCCCTTCTCGGCCATGTGGGTGGCCAGCTTGAGCCGCTGCTGCTCGCCGCCCGACAGCGTCGTGAGCGGCTGGCCGAGGCTGAGGTAGCTCAAGCCCACGTCGGCGAGCCGCTCGAGAATGGCGTGCGCGCCCGGCGTGCGCGCCTCGCCGGCGCCGAAGAACTCCCTGGCCTCGGTCACCGACATCGCGAGCACCTCGCTGATGTCGCGGCCGCCGAGGCGGTGCTCCAGCACCGAGGCCTGGAAGCGCTTGCCTTCGCACTCCTCGCAGGGGGTGGCGACGCCGGCCATCATGGCCAGATCGGTGTAGATGACGCCGGCGCCGTTGCAGGTGGGGCAGGCGCCCTCGGAGTTGGCGCTGAACAGCGCCGGCTTCACGCCATTGGCCTTCGCGAACGCCGTGCGGATGGGGTCCAGCAGCCCGGTGTAGGTGGCCGGGTTGCTGCGTCGCGAGCCGCGGATCGCGCCCTGGTCGACAGACACCACGCCCGCGCCGGCGGGGATGGACCCGTGCACGAGCGAGCTCTTGCCGGAGCCGGCGACGCCGGTGATGACGACGAGCACCCCGAGCGGGATGTCGACATCGACGTTGCGCAGGTTGTGGGTGCTGGCGCCGCGCACTTCCAGCTTGCCGGTGGGCCTGCGCACCGTCTTCTTGAGCGCGGCCCGGTCGTCGAAATGGCGGCCGGTGACCGTGCCGCTGGCCCGCAGCCCTTCGACAGTGCCCTCGAAACAGATGCTGCCGCCCGCCGACCCGGCGCCGGGGCCGAGGTCGACGACGTGGTCGGCGATGGCGATCGCCTCCGGCTTGTGCTCCACGACGAGCACCGTGTTGCCCTTGTCGCGCAGCCGCAGCAGCAGCTCGTTCATGCGCTGGATGTCGTGCGGGTGCAGGCCGATGGTGGGCTCGTCGAAGACGTAGGTGACGTCGGTGAGCGAGGAGCCGAGGTGGCGGATCATCTTGACGCGCTGCGCCTCGCCGCCCGACAGCGTGCCCGACGGCCGGTCGAGGCTGAGATAGCCCAGCCCGATCTCCACGAACGAGGCCAGCGACTGCGTCAGCGTGGCGAGCAGCGGCGCCACCGACGGCTCGGCCAGGCCGCGGACCCACTCGGCCAGGTCGCTGATCTGCATCGCGCAGGCGTCGGCGATGTTGATCTTTCCGATCTTCGAGGACCGGGCGGCCTCGGCGAGCCGGGTGCCGCCGCACTCGGGACAGGTGCTGAACGTCACCACCCGGTCCACAAAGGCGCGGATGTGCGGCTGCAGCGCGTCGACGTCTTTCGACAGGAACGATTTCTGGATCTGCGGGATCACGCCCTGGTAGGTCAGGTTGATGCCATCGACCTTGATCTTGGTCGGCTCCTTGTGCAGCAGGTCCTGCAACTCCTTCTTCGTGAACTTGCGGATGGGCTTGTCCGCATCGAAGAAGCCGCAGCCGCGGAAGATGCGGCCGTACCAGCCTTCCATGCTGTAGCCGGGGATGATCAGCGCGCCCTCGTTGAGCGACTTGCTGTCGTCGTAGAGCTGGGTCAGGTCGAAGTCGGTGACCGAGCCCATGCCTTCGCAGCGCGGACACATGCCGCCGAGGCGGTTGAAGGTCTGCTTCTCCGTCTTGGTCTTGCCTTCGCCGCGCTCGACCGTGATCGCACCGACCGCCCGCACCGAAGGCACGTTGAAAGCGAACGCATTGGGCGAGCCGATGTGCGGATGCCCCAGCCGGCTGAAGAGGATGCGCAGCATCGCGTTGGCGTCGGTGGCGGTGCCGACAGTGGAGCGGGCGTTGGCACCCATGCGCTGCTGGTCGACGATGATCGCGGTCGTCAGCCCGTCCAGCAGGTCGACGTCCGGCCGCGCCAGCGTCGGCATGAAGCCTTGCACGAAGGCGCTGTAGGTCTCGTTGATCAGCCGCTGCGACTCCGCGGCAATGGTGCCGAACACCAGCGAGCTCTTGCCCGAGCCGGAGACGCCGGTGAACACCGTCAGCCGGCGCTTCGGGAGCTCGATGCTGACGTCCTTGAGGTTGTTCACGCGCGCGCCCTGCACGCGGATCAGGTCGTGGCGGTCGGCAACTTGCAGCGCGCGCGAGGGCGTGTCCTTCGTGTCCTTTCTTGGAGCC
>DATHWJ010000332.1:0-3269 GCA_035460745.1 Ideonella sp.
GGCCATGCAGCGACCAGCGCAGCGGCGCCGGGCAGCGGCAAAACGGTGGACATGGACAGGGGCTCCCTGCGACGCGTTGATCGAGGAGCGAGGCGCACGCCTCTGGGGGCTGCGGCGCTCGCGGCGCGTACTGCTTGATGCCTGCATCGTGCCCGTGTCAACCGGGCCGAGCAGGCCCAGGGATGATAGCGCGGCGCGCAACGCGGGCCGCGCCGGGACCGGCTACTCGCCGCGCCCCTCCCCGCCCCGCAACAGCCGCATGCCGTTGGCCACCACCAGCAGGCTGGTGCCCATGTCGGCAAAGACGGCCATCCACATGGTCGCCGAGCCGAACACCGCGAAGCCGAAGAACACGGCCTTGACGCCGAGGGCGAAGGCGATGTTCTGCCACAGCACGGTGTGCGTGCGGCGCGAGAGCGCGATGGTGGCAGGCAGGTGGCGCAGGTCGTCGTTCATGATGACGACGTCGGCCGCCTCCATCGCGATGTCGGTGCCGGCGCCGCCCATCGCGATACCGATGTCGGCCTGCGCCAGGGCCGGCGCGTCGTTGATGCCGTCGCCCGCCATCGCGGTGGCGCCATGGCGCTGCTGCAGGGCCTTGACGGCCGCCTGCTTGTCGCCCGGCAGCAGCTCGCCCTGGGCCTCTTCGATGCCGACCTCCGCGGCGATGGCGCGCACGGTGGCGGCGTTGTCGCCGCTCAGCAGCACCGGCGTCACGCCCATTGCCTTCAGCGCCGAGACGGCCTCGCGCGACGAGGGCTTGAGCGTGTCGGCCACCGCGAAGAACGCCAGCACGCCGCCCTCGCCGGCCAGCAAGGTTACGCTGCGGCCGGCGTCTTCGTGCGGCTTCAAGGCAGCCACCACCGCCGGGGTGAGCTGGCCGCGCTCTTCGATGAGGCGGCGGTTGCCGAGCACGTGGGCGTGGCCGTCCAGCGTGGCCTGCACGCCGCGGCCCGGTAGCGCCTCGAAACCGTCGACGGCTGCCGTGGGCGTCACCACCGCCGGCAGGCCCGCCACGATGGCGATGGAGACGGGATGGTCGGAGCGCCCGGCCAGGCGCGCCGCCAGCGCCGCGGCCTGGCCGGGCTCTCCCTGCAGCGCGGCCCAGTCGACCAGCCTGGGCTTGCCGGCCGTCAAGGTGCCGGTCTTGTCGAAGGCGACCGCCTTCAGCCCGCGCGCGCTCTCGAGATGGCTGCCGCCCTTGATCAGGATGCCGCGCCGCGCCGCCCATGCCAGCGCGCTGACCACCGTCACCGGCGTCGAGATCACCAGCGCGCAGGGGCAGGCGATGACCAGCAGCACCAGCGCCTTGTAGACCGCCGCGCTCCAGCTCCAGCCCAGCAGCAGCGGCGTGCCCAGCGCCACCGCGAGGGCAACAAGGAAGACGGCCGGCGTGTAGACGGCCGCAAATCGATCGACGAAGCGCTGCGTCGGCGCGCGGCTGCCCTGGGCCTGCTCCACCGCCTCGATGATGCGGGCCAGTGTGCTGCGGCTGGCCGGCGCGCTGACCTCGAACTCGAGCTCCCCGGCCTGGTTCACGGTGCCGGCGAAGACCGGGTCGCCCACCGCCTTGTCGACCGGCAGGCTCTCGCCCGTCACCGGCGACTGGTCTATGCTGCTGCGGCCGCGCGTCACCGTGCCGTCCAGCGGCACCCGCGCGCCGGGGCGCACGCGCACCGTGCTGCCCATCGCCACGGCCCCCACCGGCTGCGTGAGCCATTGGCCATCGGCCTGTTGCACCTCGGCCTGCTCGGGCGCCAGGGCCATCAGGCCGGTGATGGCGTGGCGCGCCCGGTCCACCGCGCGCGCCTCCAGCGCCTCGGCGATGGCATACAAGGCCATCACCATCGCGGCCTCCGGCCACTGGCCGATCAGAAAGGCGCCGGTGACCGCCACCGTCATCAGCGCGCTGATGTTGAGCTGGCCGCGGCGCAGGGCCGAGAAGCCCTTGGTGTAGGTCTCCAAGCCCGCCAGCCCGATGGCGGCCACGGCCAGCGCCATGCCCAGGCCGGTGGCCAGGCTGCTGGCCGGGGCAAAGAACTCGGCCAGCTCGGCGACGATGGCGAGTGCCAGCGCGGCCACCAGCCGGCCGGCCCCTGAGCTCACGCCCTGAGCCTCGCCGAGGCCCTCGCCGCCGCTGGGCGCGGCGAGCGGCTGCGGGTCGAAGCCGGCGCCGCGGATGGCCGCCAGCGCGCCGGGCAGCACGTGGCCGGGCGCGCTGATGGCCAGCACCCGCGCGCCGAGCTGGAAGCGCAGCGCGGTGATGCCGGCCACGGGGTCGAGCACGCGGCGGATCTCGGCCTCTTCGACCGCGCAGTCCATCGTCGCGATGCGGAAGTGCGAGGCGCCGGCGATCAGCGGCGCGGCGGGCGCAGCGCGGGCCGTGCTGCCTGCGGCGACGTGGTCGTGGCCATGCGAACACGCGTGCGAAGGGTCATGGGCTGGATCGGGCGCCGCGCCGTGGTGGTCGTGGGCATGACCGGCACCAGGCCTCTGGCCGCGCACACGCGGCACCAGAACGACAGGCTTCGCTGCACCGCAGCAAGCATCGTCGTGATCGTGGGCGCCACCGTGCGAATGTCCATGGGCACCACCATGGGCGCCACCATGGGCGTGGCCGTGCCGCGGGTCTGTCGAGTTCATCCATCACTCCTTGCCCGCCATTGAAAACCCTGAAGCAGGTGTAGAGTCAAGCGACTATCCGCACTGCGGCAAAGGGCACCCCATGAAAATCGGCGAACTCGCCAAGCTGGCAGCCACCCCGGTCGAGACGATCCGCTTCTACGAGCGCGAGGCGCTGCTGCCCACCGCCGAGCGCACCGACGGCAACTACCGCATCTACACGCCGGCGCACGCCGAGCGGCTGGCCTTCATCCGCCACTGCCGCACCCTCGACATGACGCTGGACGAGATCCGCGTGCTGCTGCGGCTGCGCGACGCGCCGCAGGAGAACTGCACCGAGGTGAACCAGTTGCTCGACGAACACATCGAGCACGTGGCCCACCGCATGCGCGAGCTGCGCGCGCTGGAGAAGCAGCTCAAGACACTGCGCCAGCAATGCACCGACGGCCACGCGGCGCGCGGCTGCGGCATCCTGACCCGGCTGACCGAAGAGGCCCGCACAGTGAAGCCGGCGGCCCGGCCCCGGCTGCACGTGCACGGCAGCCACGGCTGAAGCCGCCGCCCGCACGCCGGCCGCGGGCCGGCATTTTTTTTGAACGACAGAGGCTGTATGGACAACAAGAAACAGACCGGGACCCACCAGGCCG
>DATHWJ010000333.1:0-1710 GCA_035460745.1 Ideonella sp.
GACATGCGCGCCAGCGCGGCCTACCGCCTGCAGGTCGCGCAGAACCTGCTGCAGCGGCTGTGGCTGGAAACGCGCGTGGCCGACCCCCTGCCCGGCGACGCCACCAGCGTCTGGAGCGTGATGCCGCACGCCGTGATCCCGCTCGTCGCCAGCCAAGGAGCCTGACATGAACAAGCCCATCGAAGCCCTGCTGCTGCAGCCCGCCGAGGCCTTTGCCGACTACCTGAAGAACACGGCCGCCCGCATCGACGAGCGCGGCGAAGCGAGTGCGCTGCTCGCCGGCGCGCGGGTCGGCATCAGCCGGCCGCACGAGTCGGCCCACCTGCACGTGGCCGGCGAGGCGACCTACATCGACGACATCCCCGAGCTGGCCGGCACGCTGCACTGCGCGCTGGGCCTCTCGCCGGTGGCCAACGGCAGGCTGACCGCGATGTCGCTGGAGAGCCTGCGGGCGATGCCGGGCGTGGTCGCCGTGCTGAGCGCGGCCGACATCCCCGGGCCCAACGACTGCGGCTCCATCATCCACGACGACCCCATCCTGTGCGCCATCGTGCAGCACGCCGATGGCTCGGCGTGGGGCGAGATCCGCTACCTGGGCCAGCCGGTCTTCGCGGTGATCGCCGAGACCCGCGACGCCGCCCGCCGCGCCGCCGCCCGCGCCAAGGAGGTGCTGAGCGTGAGCGCAGAGCCACCGGTGCTGACGCCGCAGGCCGCGCACGCCAGGCAGCAATACGTGCTGCCACCCATGCACCTGGTGCGCAGCAGCCGCGAGGGCGGCGCGCAGGCGGCCATCGCCCAGGCGCCGCGCCGGCTCAAGGGCACGCTGGACGTTGGCGGCCAGGAGCAGTTCTACCTGGAGGGCCAGATCAGCTACGCGATACCGACCGAAGGCGGCGGCATGCACGTGCACTGCTCCACCCAGCACCCCAGCGAGATGCAGCACCTGGTCGCGCACGCGCTCAAGCTGCATGCGCACGACGTGCACGTCGAGTGCCGGCGCATGGGCGGCGGCTTCGGCGGCAAGGAGTCGCAATCGGCCTTGTTCGCCTGCGTCGCGGCCGTCGCCGCGGCCAGGCTGAAGCGGCCGGTCAAGCTGCGGCTGGACCGCGACGACGACTTCCTGATCACCGGCCGGCGCCACTGCTTCTGGTACGAGTACGAGGTGGGCTACGACGACGAGGGCCACGTGCTGGGGGCCGAGATCACGATGGTCTCGCGCGCCGGCCACTCGGCCGACCTCTCGGGCCCCGTGATGACGCGCGCGCTGTGCCACTTCGACAACGCCTACTGGCTGCCGGACGTCGCCATGCACGGCTACTCGGGCAAGACCAACACCCAGAGCAACACTGCCTTCCGCGGCTTCGGCGGGCCGCAGGGCGCCATCGCGATCGAAAACATCATGGACTCGATCGCCCGCGCGCTGGGCAAGGACCCGCTGGCCGTGCGGCGGGCCAACTTCTACGGCGTCGGCGAGCGCAACGTCACGCCCTATGGCCAGACCGTCAGCGACAACATCGTGCACGAGCTGGTCGCCGAGCTCGCCGCCAGCAGCGACTACGCCGGCCGCCGCGCAGCCATCGAGGCCTTCAACACTGGCAGCCCGGTGCTCAAGCGCGGCATCGCGCTGGCGCCGCTGAAGTTCGGCATCTCGTTCAACGTCAAGCACTTCAACCAGGCCGGCGCGCTGGTGCACGTCTACAACGACGGCTC
>DATHWJ010000334.1:0-2654 GCA_035460745.1 Ideonella sp.
AGGGTCGAGTCACTTTTAACCCATGGTTAAATATCCGGGTGAACAACTTCTTGGACATGCAGACGCTGGTTGCCGTTGCCCGCGGCGGCAGCCTGTCAGCGGCGGCTCGGGAGCTTTCAGTCTCCGTCGCGATGGTCAGCAAGCGCGTCAATGCGCTGGAAACTCGACTGGGCATCCGATTGCTCAATCGAACCACGCGCAGTTGCAGCCTGACGGAGGAGGGGGCGCGCTACTTCAGGGACTGCCAGCGGATCCTGGACGACGTAGCGGAACTCGAGTCGGCCATGTCGGCTGCCGCCGTGGTCCCTGCTGGGGTCATCCGATTGACGGCGACCTCCAGCTTCGGTCGACGGGTGCTGGCTCCCCTGTTGGCCGAATTTGTCCGCAGCCATCCGCAAGTTCACATCCGCGCATCGCTCTCCGATGCGGTTCAAGACCTCACCGGTGGTCTGTACGACCTGGCCCTGAGACTGGGGCCGCTGACCGACTCCAGCCTGGTGGCGACAAAGCTGGCGAGCAACCGCAGATTGGTCGTCGCCAGCCCGGCCTACTTGTCGCGTGCCGGCGTTCCGCGACGGCCGATGGATCTGTTGCAGCATCAGTGCATCGTCATCCAAGGCAGCAGCGAGGCGCTGCTCGAATGGTCCTTCACCGGACCCGAAGGGGCGGTCAGTGTGGCGGTGAAAGGCTCGGTCACCACCGACAACGGCGACATGCAGCATGAGTGGGCACTTCTTGGCGCCGGCCTGGTGTTGAAGTCTGCATGGGATGTCGCGGAGGATCTCCAGGCGGGTCGATTGGTTGCGGTGTTGCACCAGTACCCTTGCCCACCCGCAGACCTCTACGCGGTGTATCTCTCGCGACACTTTCAGCCGCGGCGGGTGACGGTCTTGGTCGAGTACCTCAGAAGCGCACTGGCGGAACGCGAAAAGCTCTTGACGGAGATCCTCGACAAGCTGGCCGAGTGAGCGCGGCCGAGGCAGCCGTCACCTCCTCGACGGCATTCCCTACCAGAGACCGTGACCCACCCGCCACCGCACAGGGTGGCGCCTACTGAAGCGCCTGCTCCCGCCAGCGCGCCGCCGCCTGGCCGCGCGTCTGCACGTCGAGCTTGCCCAGGATGTTGGCGACGTGGCGCTTGACGGTGTGCGGGCTCAAGTCGAAGGCGCGGGCGATGAGCTTGTTGCTGTCGCCGGCCGCCATGCGCGCCAGCACCTCCAGCTCGCGCTCCGTCAAGCGCTGCGCCATGCCCTCCACCAGGCCGTCACGCTCGGTGGGGCCGTCGTCGCTGCGGCCGGCCGCCGCCGCGGTCGGTGCCCTGTCCAACACCTCCGCGAGCGGAGCGCCGCCTCCTCGTGCATCACCTGACAGCGCCGCCAACCGGCGCAGCAGCGCCAACTCGCCTTCTGCCAGCCGCGCTCCCCAGGGCTGGGCCGCCAGGCGCTGCAGCACCTGCGGCCCGGCCAGCAAGGCGCCGCCGATCTCGCCGCTGCGCTGCGCCGCCTGCAGCCAGGGCCGCAGCGTGGCGGCCGCGTCGTCTGGCCGGCCCTGGCGCTGCTGCACGTCGGCCAGCAGCCAGCGCGCCTGGGTCGCCGGGAAAAACGCAAAGCGCTCGACCTCGGCGGCCAGCGGCGCCAGCAAGGCCTCGGCGTCGTGCAGCCGCGCTTCGCTGCAGGCCAGCAAGGCCTGGCTGAAGGCCCGCGTGCGCGGCGCGGCGCGCCACTCGAAGGGGTTGGCCACCCGCGCCAGCGCGGCGTCGGCGTCGCGCAGGCCGGCCTCGTCCTGCAGCAGCCAGCAGGCACGCGCCTCGATGGCTAGGCCCTCGTACTGGTGGGCCAGCCGGTTGGTGAGCGGGCTGTGGTGCGCCATGTCCTGGGCGTTGTCGCGCGCCGCCGCGCGGCTGGCCTGCGGGTCGCCGCACAGCGCATGCATCAGGCCGTGCGCCATCTGGTTTTCGGTGTTGACCAGGCGGGGCCGGCCCAGCCAGCGGCAGTCTTCGTCGGCGCGGGCCAGCCATTGCTGCGCCTCGGCCAGCCGGCCGGCGGCCAGCGCGAGCCAGGCGCGGCCGTGCATCACGCCGGCGTGCAGCTGCGAAGGTGCTTCGCCGCCCAGGCGCAGCGCGCCGCGCGCCAGCCGCTCGATCAGCGCGGCCATGCCGGGCAGGCCGACAAAGGGCGTGTAGAAGGTGCAGCGCTCCCAGACCTGCATCTGCTCGACCTGCTCCAGCGCGTCGAGCATGGCCTCGAACATCGGTGCCACCTGCTCGGTGCGCGCGTCGGCATAGGCGGCCCACGCGCTGGTGTAGCAGACGAAGGCGCGCGCGGCCGGGTCCAGCGCCTGCTCGCGCAGCCCGGCCAGCTCGGCGCGGGCTTCGGCGATGCGGTCCACGTGCAGCAGGCCCAGGCACACATGGGCCCGCGCGAGCGCGGCGTCGCGGCTGCGCCCGGCCTCGCGGTAGCCCTCGGCGGCGGCCTGCATCTCGGCCAGCAGGGTGTCGAAGTCCAGCCGCGGGAAGGCGGCCAGCCCGCGCAGGAAGTGCAGGTCGGGCCGGCGCTCGCTCTCGGCCGGCGGGAACAGCGCCAGCATCTGCTCCAGCCCAGGCCCGCCGCCCAGGCCCAGGCCGCTCACCTCGGCGCAGCGCGCGGCGCTCAGCT
>DATHWJ010000335.1:0-8780 GCA_035460745.1 Ideonella sp.
CGAGCTGCGCGCGGTCGCCGGCCGCGGCGTGCAGGCCTTCGTCGCGGGCCGGGCGCTGCACCTGGGCAGCAGCCGCTGGATGGCCGAGCTGCAGGTCGATACCGGCCCGCTGCGGGCGCGTGCCGAGGCCTTGCAGGCGGAGGGGCGCACGGTCTCGTGGCTGGCCCAAGGCCCGGCTGCCGACCAGCCGGCCCGCCTGCTCGGCCTGCTGGCTTTTGGCGACAGCTTGAAGGCCGGCGCGGCAGCCGCCATCGCCCGGCTGCAGTCCCAAGGCCTGCGCACCGTGCTGATCAGCGGCGACAACGCCGGCGCCGCCCGTGCCGTCGCGCAGCAGCTGGGCATCGCCGAGGTGCATGCCGAGGTGCTGCCCGAGCACAAGGCGGCGCTGGTGCAGCAGCTCAAGGCGCAGGGCGCGCGGGTCGCGATGGTCGGCGACGGCATCAACGACGCGCCCGCGCTGGCCGCCGCCGACGTCGGCATCGCGATGTCCAGCCTGGACGGCGGCGGCACCGACGTGGCGATGCACGCCGCCGGCATCACGCTGATGCGCGGCGACGTGGGCCTGGTGGCCGACGCCATCGCCATCTCGCGCCGCAGCTACGCCAAGATCCGGCAGAACCTGGGCTGGGCCTTCGTCTACAACCTGGTGGGCATCCCGCTGGCGGCCTTCGGCCTGCTGAGCCCGGTGATCGCCGGCGCGGCGATGGCCTTCAGCAGCGTCAGCGTGGTGGGCAATGCGCTGCTGCTGCGGCGCTGGAAGGCGGGCGGCGAGCGATGAACATCGGCGAAGCGGCCGCCCGCTCCGGCGTCTCGGCCAAGATGGTGCGGCACTACGAAGCGCTGGGCCTGCTGCCGCCGGTGGCGCGCACCGACGCCGGCTACCGGCAATACGGCGACAACGAGGTGCACACGCTGCGCTTCATCCGCCGCGCCCGCGAGCTCGGCTTCGGCATGGCCGAGATCGCCGAGCTGCTCAAGCTCTGGCAGGACCGGCGGCGCGCCAGCGCGGACGTCAAGCGCATCGCCCTCGCCCACGTGGCCGACCTCGCCGAGCGCATGGCCCGCATGGCGGAGATGAAGCGGGCGCTGGAGCACCTGGCCGCCGGCTGCCATGGCGACCAGCGCGCGGACTGCCCCATCCTCGACGACCTGGCGACCTCGCCGCCCGCGCCGCCCGCGCCGCGGCCACCCTCCGGCCTCAAGGCCACCGGCCGGCCCGCCCCGCGCTGAGAGCGGCGTGCCCGGTTTCAGGCCCAGGCCAGCGCAGCCGCCTGGGCCCGCTGCCCGAGCAGCGTCAGCACCAGGTCCAGCGCGGGGGTCTCGACCCGCCCCAGCCGGGCCAGGTCCTGCACCGCGCGCAGCTGCCCGTCGATCTCCAGCGGCCGGCCGGCCAGCAGGTCCTGCAGCATAGACGGCGGGTGGCGCGAGCCCGAGACCCGCGTGATGGCGGCCTCGGGGTCGGCCGTCACCGTGACGCCCTGCGAGCTCGCGACCAACCGGGTCTCGTGCATCAGGCGGCGCAGCAAAGCCATCATCTCCGGGTTGCCCAGGTAGTCGGCCACCGTCGAGAAGCTCAGGCAGGCCAGCGGCGAGGTGGCGACGTTGAGCGACAGCTTGGCCCAGATCAGGTCGCGGATGCGCGGACTGGTGCCGAAGCCGGGCAGCGCCGGCTTCAGGGCCGCGGCGATGCGCGCCAGCCGCGGCGACTCGCTGCCGTCCGGCTCGCCGAAGACGAAGCTGTTGGTCACCAGGCTGTTGTGCACCACGCCCGGCTCGGTGATCTGGTTGGGCGAGGTCACCACGCAGCCGATCGCGCGCTCCACGCCCAGCTCGCGCCAGAGCCGGCCTTGCGGGTCGAGCCGCGGCAGGCGCTGCGCCGCCGGCACCTCGCTGGCCGCCGCGACCGGCCCAGCCTGGTCGGCGATGCCATGGAAGTACCACCACGGCACGCCGTTGATCGCGAACACCACCGGCGTCTCGGGGCCTAGCAGCGGCTGCAGCGCATCGACCGCGCCGGGCAGCGAGTGGGCCTTGACGCAGGCGATCACCAGGTCCTGCGGGCCCAGCTCGCGGGCATCGGCGCTGGCGCGCAGCGGCACGGTGAAGTCTTCACTGGACGAGAAGTAGCGCAAGCCCCTGGCCTGGATCGCCGCGAGGTGGGCGCCGCGCGCCACCACCGAGACCTCCAGCCCGCCCCGCGCCATCCACGCCGCCAGGTGGCCGCCGATCGCGCCCGCGCCAAAAACGCATATCTTCATTCGTACTCCGGTTGTTCCACGCCCCATGCACAGCGGGGGCATCAGAGCATTTTCCGTTCCGCTGCGAGTACGCTGCGCGGTGGGGAAAAGAGCCTGAGGAGAGCTTGCATGGAGACCTCCATCGCCACGTCCAACACCGCCGCCAGCCGCACCACGGTGCTGATCGCCGGCGCCGGCCCCTCGGGCCTGATGCTGGCCAACCAGCTGGCCCGACTGGACGTGCCCTTCAGGCTGGTGGACGGCAAGAGCGGCCCGACCCGCGAGTCGCGTGCGCTCGGCGTGCAGGCCCGCACGCTGGAGCTCTACCAGGCGCTGGGCATCGCCGAGGCCGCCGTGGCGCAGGGCCACCGCACGCTGGCCGGCAACATCTACGTCGGCCGGCGGCGCGTGCAGCGGGTGCCGCTGGCCGACCTGGGCCAGGGCCAGACGCCCTTCCCCTTCCTGCTGATCCTGGAGCAGAGCCGCAACGAGGCGCTGCTCTACCAGGCCCTGCAGCAGACCGGCGCCGAGGTGGACTGGCACACCTCGCTGGGCGTTTTCGAGCAGCAGGCGGGCGGCGTGCGGGCCACGCTGCAGCATGCCGACGGCCGCGAAGAGTCCATCGCGGCCGACTGGCTGGTGGGCTGCGACGGTGCCCGCAGCACGGTGCGCGAGCAGCTCGGCCTGGCCTTTGCCGGCGGCACCTACCAGAACGCCTTCTTCGTGGCCGACACGCGGGTCGACTGGCCGCTGCCGCACGGCGAGCTGACGGTCTGCCTGTCGCAGCGCAGCTTCGTGGTCTTTTTCCCCATGCCGGGCGAGCAGCGCTACCGGGTGATCGGCGTGATGCCGCGCGACGGGACCGACAAGACCGACGAAACCCAGGCCGACGCCAGCCCGCCCGGCCCGCTGGCGCTGCGCTTCGAGGACATCGCCGCCGCGGTGCGGGCGCAGATGGATGTCGAGGTGGCCTTCTCGCAGACCGCCTGGTTCTCGTCCTACCGCGTGCACCACCGCTGCGTCGACCGCTTCCGCGCCGGCCGCTGCTTCGTGGCCGGCGACGCGGCCCATGTGCACAGCCCCGTCGGCGCGCAAGGCATGAACACGGGGCTGCAGGATGTCTGCAACCTGGCCTGGAAACTCGCGCTGGTCTCGCGCCACGGAGCCCACGAGCGCCTGCTCGACAGCTACCACGGGGAGCGCTGGCCTATCGCGCAAAACCTGCTGCGCACCACCGACAACGCCTTCCAGTTCATCATCAGCGAGCAGCCGCTGCAAAAGGCCGTCCGCCTCAAGCTGTTCCCGTGGCTGGCCAGCCGGGTGCTGGCCGTGCCTGCCGTGCGCCGCCGGGTCTTTCGCACCATCTCGCAGATCGGCCTGCACTACCAGGCCAGCCGCCTCTCGCAAGGGGTGAGCACGCTCAAGGCCCGCGCCGGCGAGCGGCTGCCTTATGTCGAGGTAGCGCCGCCGCTCGCGCCCCAGGCCATGGCCGTCTATGTTTGGCTGTCCGCCCCCGGCCTGCACCTGCTGATGCTGCAGCGCGACGGCGCGGGCCTGGCCGAGCTGGCGCAGCAATGGCAAGCCGGGCTGGCGCAGCGCTGGCCGGCCTGCTTGCAGGTGCATCCGGTCGCTTTCAGCGCAGGCAGCGCGGCGCTTTTCGACGCACTGGGGGTGGCCGGCAGCGCGCTGCTGCTGGTGCGGCCCGACCAGTACATCGCCTACATCGAAACCGGCCTGAGCCTGGACGGGCTAGAGGCCTACCTGAGCGGCGTGCTGGGCCTGCCCGCGGGCGACGAGCGCGCCTGAGAGCCAGCGCGGGGCGTTCAGGCCGGCGCCTTGACGGCGCCCAGCGCCGGCATCGCCCGGCCCGCGGCCAGCTCGGCGCGCATCAGCGCGATGAAGCTCTCGCAGGCCGACGACAGCGAGCGGCCGCGCTTGCTGACCACGAACACGTCGCGGGATACCTGCGGCGCCACGAGCGGCTTGACCACCAGCTCGGCATGGCCCGAGCAGCGCGCGTAGGCCGCCGGCAGGATGGCCGCGCCCTGGCCGCTGGCCACCATCCACAACGCCGTCGAGAGGAACGACACCTCGTTGCTGACCTCCAGCACCACCCCCGCCTTGGCGGCGCTCAGGTCGACCAGCTGGCGCACCCCGTAGCCCGGCCGGCCGGTGATCAGCGGGTGGCCGGCGAGATCGGCCCAGCGCACCGTGCGCCGGGCCGCCAGCGGGTGGCCCGGCAGGCAGACCAGGCTCATGCGGTCGCGCATCAGCGTCTGCTGCACGATCTCGCCGCCGGCCCGCTCGGGCGTGCCGATGCCGAAGTCCACATGCTCGCCCACCACGCGCGAGACGAACTGGTCGGGCGCGCAGTCGTCGACCACCACGCGCACCTGCGGGTGGCTCTGGTTGAAGCAGCGCATCACGGCCGGCAACAGCATCGCGGCCAGCGTCGGCGTGGTGGCCAGGCAGACCCGGCCGCGCCGCAGCTCGCTGAGATCGCGGAAGCTGGAGCCCATCGACTCGACGTCGCGCAGGATGCGCTCGGCCACCACGATGGCCTCGCTGCCCGCCTGGGTGGGCTGCAGCGAGCGCGTGGTGCGGTCGAACAGCCGCACGCCCAGGCCTTCTTCCAGCTGGCGTATCAGCACGCTGACGGCCGATTGCGTGACCGAGAGCTGCGCCGCCGCGGCGCTCAGCTTGCGCAGCTGGTACACGGCGCGGAAGGCGCGCAGCTGCCGCACGGTGGGGTGGAAAGCCTGGTTCATTGAATTAAAAGCATGAATGCTTCTGAATTTTTCGATTTACAGAAGAATAACGCCGCGCTCGAATGGGCCGCTGAGACTGCAACGGGCAGCCCCCTGCGGCCCGGACCACCACACCCCGACAGGAGACCGCGTGCCCGACCACCCCGCTTCATCCACCGCCACTTCGCGCGGCTACCGCCGCATCGCCACCGAAGAGGCCTGGGCCACGCCCGAGCTGGTGCAGCACTACCAGCAGATCCTCGCCACCCGCTCCATCGACGACCCCGGCTTCTACAACCTGTGGGGCTTTTTCGGCGCCAGCCCCAGCCCGCGGGCGCAAGACCTGCTGGCCCGCATCCAGGACATGGAGGCGCGCCGCCTTGCCGACATGGACGCCAGCGGCATCGACCTGCAACTGCTGCTGCTGACCTCGCCGGGCGTGCAGGTGTTCGACGCGGCCACGGCCGTGGCGCTGGCCGCCTCCACCAACGACCAGCTCGCCGAGACCATACGCCGCCACCCGACGCGCTTCGCCGGCCTGGCCGCGGTGGCGCCGCAAGACCCGCGCGCCGCGGCCAAGGAACTGGAGCGCGCGGTGCAGACGCTGGGGCTGAAGGGTGCGGTGATCAACTCCCACACCCAGGGCGAGTACCTCGACGACGAGAAGTTCTGGGACATCTTTGCCGCCGCGCAGGCGCTCGACGTGCCGGTCTACATCCACCCGAACACGCCGTCGCCGCAGATGATCCAGCCCTTTTTGTCGCGCTGCCTCGACGCCGCCATCTACGGCTTTGCCGCCGAGACCGGCCTGCACGCGCTGCGCCTGATCGTCAGCGGCGTGTTCGACCGCTTCCCGCGGCTGAAGATCGTGCTCGGCCACCTCGGCGAAGGCCTGCCTTTCTGGCTCTACCGCATCGACTTCATGCACGCCGGCATCGTGCGAGCCAACCGCAGCGAGGGCGCTCGGCCGCTGCGCAAGAAGCCCAGCGACTACCTGCGCGAGAACTTCTTCTACACCACCAGCGGCATGCCCTGGGAGCCGGCGGTCACTTTCGTGCAGCAGCAGATCGGCATGGACCGCGTGATGTATGCGATGGACTACCCCTACCAGTACGTGCCGGAGGAGGTCTCGGCGATGGACGCGCTGCCGCTGAGCGACGAACACCGGAAGATGTTCTTCCAGACCAACGCCGAAACCGTCTTCAAACTCTGATGGAAACTCCACGCATGACTGCATTGCATCGCCGCGTTGCGCTACGCCTGCTGGGTGGCGCGCTCGCTGCCGCGCAGGCAGGCGCCTGCCTGCCGGCGGTGGCCCAGACGCCCGCCTTCCCGAGCAAGCCCATCCGCCTCGTCGTCACCTTTCCGGCCGGCGGCAGCAGCGACATGGCGGCGCGCATCGTCGCACCCAAGCTCGCCGAGCGCCTGGGCCAGGCCGTGGTGGTGGACAACAAGCCCGGCGCCGGCGGCGGGCTGGGGCTGGACCTGGTCGCCAAGTCGCCCGCCGACGGCTACACCCTGGTGCTGGCCTCGGCCGGCGGCCTGACGGCCAACCCCACGCTGTACAAGAAGCTGGCCTACAACCCGGCCCGCGACTTCGCGCCCATCTCGCTGTTCGGCACCAGCCCCTTCGTGCTGGTGGCCAACGCGGCCCTGCCGGCCAACAGCGCGAAGGAGCTGGTCGCGCTGGCCAGGGCGCAGGCCGGCAAGCTCAGCTACGCGTCCGGCGGCAACGGCACCGCGATGCACCTCTCCGGCGAGCTGCTGAAGTCGATGACGCAGACCTTCATCGTGCACATCCCCTACCGCGGCAGCGCACCGGCGGTGCTGGCGGTGATGGGTGGCGAAACCCAGCTCGCGATCGCCGACATCGCCAGCATCCAGCCGCAGCTCAAGTCCGGCCGCCTGAAGGTGATCGGCGTGATGGGCAAGCAGCGCTCCGACCTGGCCCCGGAGATGCCGACCCTGGCCGAGTCCGGCGTGCCGGGCTTCGACGCCTCGGGCTGGTTCGCGGTGCTGGCCCCGGCCGGCACGCCGCCGGCCGTCGTCCAGCGGCTGAACACCGAACTCGTCGCGGTGCTCAAGACCGCCGAGGTGCGCGAGCGCTTCGCGACCGCGGGGCTGGAACCGCTGACCAGCAGCCCCGACGAACTCGCCCAGCTGATGAAGACCGAGACCGTGAAGTGGGCCAAGGTCATCCACGACTCGGGGGCGAAGGTGGATTGAGGCCCGGCGGCCTCCTTCAAATTCAAAGGTAGCTGTTCATCAGGTTCTCGTGGAACTCCTGCCGCCCCGACACCGGCCGGGTGTCGGTGTTGTGCGCCAACACCTGCGCCGCGACCGCGTCGAGGCCGAGCTTGCCGGCCAGCAGGTCCTGCCCCATCGGGGTTTGCCAGCCGGCATAGCGCTGGTCCAGCAGTTGCTGGTGGCGGCCGTCCAGGATCATCTTCTCGGCGATCAGCAGCGCACGGGCCGAGACGTCCATGCCGCCGATGTGGCCGTGGAACATGTCTTCGGGGTCTATGGACTGGCGGCGCACCTTGGAGTCGAAGTTGAGGCCGCCGGTGGTGAGGCCACCGCCCTGCAGGATCAGGTAGAGCGCCAGCGCGGTCTCGGGGATGTTGTTGGGGAACTGGTCGGTGTCCCAGCCGCACTGCATGTCGCCGCGGTTCATGTCGATGGAGCCGAAGATGCCGAGATCCAGCGCGGTGGCGATCTCGTGCTCGAAGCTGTGGCCGGAGAGTGTCGCGTGGTTGGCCTCGATGTTGACCTTGACCTCCTTCTCCAGGCCGTAGCGCGAGAGAAAGCCGTAGACCGTCGCGACGTCGAAGTCGTACTGGTGCTTGGTGGGCTCGCGCGGCTTGGGTTCGATCAGGATGCTGCCGGTGAAGCCGATCTTGTGCTTGTACTCGACCACCATGTTGAGGAAGCGGCCGAGCTGGTCGAGTTCCTGGCCGATGCGGGTGTTGAGCAGCGTCTCGTAGCCCTCGCGGCCACCCCACAGCACGTAGTTTTCGCCGCCGAGCTTCAGCGTCGCGTCCATCGCTTCCTTCACCTGCAGCGCGGCCAGCGCGAAGATGGCCGGGTCGGGGTTGGTAGCGGCGCCGGACATGAAGCGGCGGTGGCTGAACAGATTGGCCGTGCCCCACAGCAGCTTCATGCCGGTGGCCTGCTGCTTCTCGCCCAGCACGTCGACCATCGCGTGCAGGTTGTTCACGCTCTCGCGCGGCGTGGCGCCTTCGGGGGCCACGTCGCGGTCGTGGAAGCAGTAGTAGGGCGCGCCCAGCTTGGCGAAGAACTCGAAGGCGGCGTCGGCCTTGGCGCGCGCTGCGGTCATCGGGTCGGCCATGTGCTGCCAGGGGCGCTCGAAGCTGCCGTCGTAGCCGAAGGGGTCGAAGCCGTTCCAGCAGAAGCTGTGCCAATAGCAGACCGCGAAGCGCAACTGCTCGGCCATGGTCTTGCCGAGCACGACGCGGTCTTTGTCATACCACTTGAAGGCCAGTGGCTGGCGCGAGTCAGCGCCCTCGTAGCGTATGGGCTCGACGGCGTGGAAGTACGAAGCGGCGGAGGTCATGGTGCGTTCCTGGTTCGGGGATGAAGCGCGGCGCGGCCAGGGGGCCGGCGCCGCATGCGGGAAAGGGCAAGTCGGTCAGGTGGTCAGGCCTGCTGCAGCGGAGCCGGTGGCTGGATCGGCGGCTGGATCGGTAGCCAGTGGGCGGGTGGCGGCGCGGCGCTGCAGCGGGCGCAGGTGCTGGTGCAGTACCAGCGCCGCGCCGCCCACGGCCGGGGCCAGCAG
>DATHWJ010000336.1:0-2114 GCA_035460745.1 Ideonella sp.
GCGCCGAACACCAGCGCCGCCGGCCCCGAAAACCGCAGCGGCGGCGCCACGCCGGTGAAATAGCCGCCTCCCAGGTCGCCCGCCAGCAGGCGCAGCGCCACCGCGGCCATGCCGGTGCCCAGCGCGATGCCCAGTGCGCTCGCGACCGCGCCGGTCACGCCGCACTCGGCCAGCACCAGCGTGCGCCGGTCCGCCGCCGACATGCCCAGCACGCCCAGCAGCGCGAAGCCCGGCGTGCGCTGCGCCACCGCCAGCGAGACCACCGAAAACACCAGAAAGGCGCCCACCACCAGCGCCACCAGCGCCAGCACGGTGAGGTTCACGCGGTAGGCGCGCGAGAGGTTGGAGACCCGCTGGCTGGCATCGTCCGGCGCCTGCAGCCGCACGTCCGGCGGCAGCGCCAGCTCGGCCCACAAGGCGTCGCGGCGCTGGCCGGGCGCGAGGCGCACGTCGATGCGCGAGAGCTTGCCGGCGAAGCCGAAGGCCTGCTGCGCCGCGGCGATGTCGATCACCGCCAGCGCCGGGCCGCCTGCCGCCACCGTGCCCGCCACCTGCAGCACCAGCGGCCGGCCCTGGGCCACCACCGTCAGCGTGCCGGCGCTGCCCAGGTCGCGGGCCAGCGCCGCGTTGACGAACACCTGCGCCGGGTCGAGGAAGGCGAGCCGCGCCGCCGCATCCGCCGGGCGAGGCATCAGCTCGGGCGCCACCGCCGCCACCTGCAGCGCATCGATGCCGAGCACGCGCAGCGGCAGCCGCTGGCCGCTGGCCAGCAGCGCCACGCTGTCCACCGCCACCCGCGGGTGCGCCACGCGCACACCGGGGTGCTGCGCCACTCGGTCGTAGAGCGCTTCGTCGAAGCCGCCCTGGGCCGACACCAGGCTGAGGTCGGGCTCGCCGTTGGCCGCCCGCACGGCGGACGAAAACTCGGCCAGCGCCGAGGCGTTGATCAGGTGCACCGAAAACGCCAGCGCCACGCCCAGCGCCACCGACACCAGCGCCGCCACCTGCCGCCATGGGTGGGCACGCCACTCGGCCCACGACAGGCGCCACAGCCGCAAGGCGCCGGGCGGGCTGCCGCGAAGGGGGGCGGCGGTGGCGCTCAAGGGGGCCGCTCCGTCAGGCGGGTGCAGGGACCGGGGCAGCCGAAGCATCGGCCGCCTCGTCGACCATGCCGTGGGTGCCCAGCAGCAGCCGCCGGTCGGCCCGCGCCGCGGCGGCGCGCGAGTGCGTCACCAGCAGGCAGCCCGCGCCCTCGCGCCGCACCTGCTCGATCAGCAGGTCCATCACGCGCTGCGCGGTCTCGGGGTCGAGGTTGCCGGTGGGCTCGTCGGCCAGGATCAGTTGCGGGCGGTGCACCAGCGCCCTCGCGATGGCCACCCGCTGCAATTGGCCACCGGACAACTGCGCCGGGAAACGGCCGCCCAGCGCCTGCAGGCCGACGGCTGCGAGCATCTCGCCCACCCGCGCCGCGTCCGGCCGGCCCAGCAGCAACAGCGGCAGGGCGACGTTGTCGGCCACGCTCAGGTGCGGCAGCACGTGGAAGGCCTGGAACACGAAGCCCAGCGTTTCGCGGCGCAGGCGCGCGCTCTCCGGCTCGCTCAGGCTCAGCACCTCGCGCCCGGCGAGCTGCACCTGGCCGCCGTCGGCCGTGTCGAGGCCGGCAATGCAGTTCAGCAGCGTCGACTTGCCGACGCCCGACTCGCCCATCAGCGCGACGAATTCGCCCGCCACCACCTGCAGCGTCACCTGGTCGAAAACCGGGTGCTCGCCGTAGCGCTTGCGCAGCGCGGTCACCTGCAACAGCGGCGCGGCGCTGGCGGCCCCCGCCTGAGAGGCGTCGCTCAATCGGTCTCCAGCCGCTTGCCGAAGCTGACGACTTCGTCCTGCGCAAAGCCGATCGCGCGGTAGAAAGCGATCACCGGCGCGTTGCCGGCGCGGATCTGCAGGTTGATCTTGGGGCAGCCCGCCGCCCGCAGGCCCTGCTCGGCCCAGTCCATCAGCGCACGGCCCAGGCCCCGCTTCTGGTGGCCGGGGTCGACCGCGAGGTAGTTGATCCAGCCGCGATGGCCTTCGAATCCGGCCATCACGCTGCCGACGATCTCGCCGCCCGGCTG
>DATHWJ010000337.1:0-2813 GCA_035460745.1 Ideonella sp.
GGGCGTGACGACGTGGAGTCGCGGCTGGTCGCGCAGCAGGGCAAGAACTGGCAATTCCGCCGCGGCCCGTTCGCTCGCCGGGCGCTGCCGGCGCTTTCAAAGCCGGGCTGGACGCTGCTGGTGCAAGGCGTGGACCTGCACCACACGCCGGCGCACGAGCTGCTGTCGCGGTTCCGCTTCGTGCCGCAGGCGCGGCTGGACGACCTGATGATCAGCTGGGCCACCGATGGCGGCGGCGTCGGCCCGCACTTCGACAGCTACGACGTCTTCCTGCTCCAGGTGGAAGGGCGCCGGCGATGGCGCATCGGGCGCCAGAAGGACTTGTCGCTGCGGGAAGGCGTCCCACTGAAGATCCTCGAACACTTCGAGCCGGAAGAGGAGTACGTGCTCGAACCAGGCGACATGCTCTACCTGCCGCCGCGCTACGCGCACGACGGCATCGCGCAGGGCGAATGCCAGACCTACTCGATCGGGTTTCGCGCGCCGGGCCGGGGGGAGCTGGCGCAAGAGCTGCTGCAGCGCCTGGCCGACGACGCGGCCGAGCTGGCCGGCACGGCCGTGTACGGCGACGCGGGGCAGGGCGCCACGGACACGCCGGGCGCGGTGCCCGCACAGCTGCAGCACTTCGCGAATGAAGCGGTGAAGGCCGCGCTGAAAGACCCGGTGGCGCTGGAGCGCGCGCTGGGCGAATACCTGACCGAACCCAAGGCCAGCGTCTGGTTCGAGCCCGGCAGTGCGCGGGGCGCCTTGCGCGCGGCCGTGCTCGACCGCCGCACCAGCATGATGTATGACGCGCAGCATGTGTTCATCAACGGCGAGAGCTATCGCGCTTCGGGCCGCGACGCCCAGTTGATGCGACTGCTGGCCGATCGCCGCCGCCTCACCACCGCCGAGCTGGCCCGCGCCAGCGAGGGCGCGGTGTCGTTGCTCAAATCCTGGCGCGAGGCGGGCTGGGTCCACGCTGGAGAGGTGCAATCATGACTGAACCCACCGATGAAGGCCGCGAAGGCGCAACGCTCCCCCAGGGCCGCTTCGAAGGCCGCAAGGACTTCCAGCAACTGGTGCGCGATGCGCTGGCCTGCGCCGCGCGCGAAGGCTGGCGCCAGATCATCCTTTGCGATGCAAGTTTCGAGGACTGGCCGCTCGGCGAACGCGCCGTGGCCGAATCGCTGCAGGCCTGGTCGGCCAGCGGGCGGCACTGCACGCTGCTCGCGCGCAAGTGGGACGACGTGATCACGCGCCACGCGCGTTTCGTCACCTGGCGCCGCACCTGGTCGCACATCATCGATGCGCGGGGCTGCTCATCCGCAGACCCGAACGACCTGCCCAGCGCGATCTGGAGCCCGGGTTGGGCGATGCAGCGCCTGGACCTGGAGCGCAGCAACGGCTTTTGCGGCAGCGAACCGGAGCGCCGCGTGCTGCTCAAGCAGAACCTCAACGAATGGCTGCAGCGAAGCTCGCCGGCCTTCGCCGCGCACACCAGCGGCCTCTAGCACGGCGGCCCGGGCGGGTTAATACGAGTAGATTTTATTTCGGCATATAATTTCGGGCTGAACAGCTAGAGCTCGAGTCCTTGCTGCTCAGTCATCGCGGCCATCCCGGCGGCACTGACAATTTCCGGAAATTGTTTTTTCTCTCCCCATAAAAGGAAACCTGAAATGAAGAAATCGCTCGTACTGGCGACCCTGGTTGCAGCCGCTGCCCTGGCCGCTTGCAGCAAGACCGAAGCGCCGGCACCGGCTCCGGCCCCCGCGCCCGCCGCTGCTCCCGCACCGGCACCGGCTCCGGCCGCCGCTCCCGCACCTGACGCTGCTGCTGCCGCCGCTTCCGGCGCCGCCGCTGGCGCTGCTGCTGGTGCCGCCACCGGCGCTGCCGCTGGCGCCGCTGCTGGTGACGCCGCCGCCAAGGCTGCCACCGACGCTGCGACTGCTGCCGCTTCGGCCAAGAAGTAATCGCATTTCAGCGATCCGCGAAAAAGCCGCCCTCGGGCGGCTTTTTTCATGGGTCAACGGAAAGGCAGTCAGCAGGCCAGCCAGCCGCTGCCGTTGGCCGCGTCGGCCACCAGGATGTCGGCTGCACCGCAGCCCAGCGCGGCGGCGAGCGCGGCACGGGCCAGGTCGGGGTGGTTGTTCTGCTCGCTCAGGTGCGCGGCCACCACCTGCTTGAGGCCGGCGCCCTGGATGGCTTGCGCGATCGCGGCAGCGGCCTCGTTGGCCAGGTGGCCATAAGCGCCGCCGACGCGGCGCTTGAGGAAGGGCGGATAGGTCGACGCCGCCAGCATCTGCGGGTCGTGGTTGCATTCGAGCAGCATCGAGCCGCAGCCGGCCAGCTGTTCCAGCACGTGGCTGGTGGCATGGCCCAGGTCGGTGAGGATGCCCAGGCGCGCATCGCCGTCGGTGCAGGTCAATTGAAGCGGCTCGCGGGCGTCGTGGGGCACGGTGAAGGGCAGCACCTGCAAGGCGCCGATCTCGATGGGCTGTGTATCGCAGGCGATGCGCAGCAGGCCTTCGAAGTCCGGCTCCCCCATGCCGGCATACGTGCCGTGGCTCATCCAGACCGGAATGCGCTCGCGCAGCGCGAGCTGGCGCGCGCAGCCGATGTGGTCGGCGTGCTCGTGCGTGATGAAGATGGCGTCGATCTGCTCGGCCAGCATGCCGGCCTGGCCCAGGCGCAGGTCCAGCTGCCGGATGCCCAGCCCGCAGTCCACCAGCAGGTGGGTGATCGAAGTGGTGCTGCGCGCCTGGATGACGGTGGCGTTGCCCGAGCTGCCGGAGCCCAGGCTCTTGAACCGCAGCACTGCCTTTCCTGCTACT
>DATHWJ010000338.1:0-25479 GCA_035460745.1 Ideonella sp.
GCCTTGGCCTTGCCCATCTCGACCCGCTCCTTGACGAAGGCCTTGCCGTCCACGTCCTTCAGCTCGATCAGGTTCTTGCCAATCATCTTGCCGTTGGCGCCGTGCGCATGCACCGTGCCGTCCAGCCCGTAGACCACCAGGTACAGATCACGGTCCTTGAACTGGCCGGCCGTGTTGCTGATCTCGGCATAGCCCTTTTCCTTGCCGCTGGCCTTGATGAAGGCGACACCCTTCTTGACCATCGAGGTGGCGTCGGCCTCGGTGGCGCCGCCTTCGGCAGCCAGCGCGGCGGATACGAGCAGCGTGGCGCTGCAGAAGAGGATGGCGAGTTGCTTGTTCATGGCGGTCTCCGGTATCGGTTGGGGTGGAAAAGGGGCGGGGCACGGCGGCGCTGCCGTGCCGTGCGGTGTTGAAGGAGGGGGGTCAGGCGCGCCCAGCGAGCGGCGCGTCTTCGTGGGTGCGGAACTTGGCCATCACCGCGTGCAGCCGCTCGGCCTGGCCCTTCAGGCTCTCGGCCGCGGCGGCGCCTTGTTCGACCAGCGCGGCGTTCTGCTGCGTCATGTGGTCCAGGTGGGTCACGGCGCTGTTGATCTGGCCGATGCCGTCGCTCTGCTGCGAAGCGGCGCTGGTGATGCCGTTGATCACGTCGGTCACGCGCTGCACCGAGGCGACGATGTCGCCCATCGTGCTGCCGGCGTCGCGCACCAGGCGGGCGCCGTTGTCGACTCGCTCGACCGAGGCGTTGATCAGGGTCTTGATCTCGCGCGCCGCTTCGGCCGAGCGGCCGGCCAGGCTGCGCACTTCGCCGGCCACGACCGCGAAGCCGCGGCCCTGCTCGCCGGCCCGGGCCGCTTCGACCGCGGCATTCAGTGCCAGGATGTTGGTCTGGAAGGCGATGCCGTCGATCACGCCGATGATGTCGGCGATCTTGCGCGAGGCCTGGTTGATCTCGTCCATGGTCGAGACCACCTGGGCCACCACCTCGCCGCCGCGCCGCGCCACCGCGCTGGCCGAGCCGGCCATCTCGCTGGCCTCGCCGGCGGCCTTCGCGCTCTGGCGCACGTTGCCGGTCAGGTCCTCCATCGAGCTGGCGGTTTCCTCCAGGTTGGCGGCGGCCTGCTCGGTGCGGTGGCTCAGGTCGGTGTTGCCGGCGGCCACTTCGCTGGAGGCCACGTGGATCTGGTCCGAGGCTTCGCGCACTTCGCCCACCAGGCCCTGCAATGCGTGGCGCATGTGGTCCAGTGCGTTGAGCAGCTGGGCGGCTTCGTCGCTGCCCACGGTGTGCACCTTGCGCGTCAGGTCGCCCTGGGCAATCGCCATCGCGACCTCGCGGGCGTGGATCATCGGCTCGATGATGGAGCGCGAGTTCAGCAGCGTCAGCGGCACCACCAGCACCACGACCAGGCCCAGCACGCCGCAGAACAGCCACAGCGTGTTCAGCATCGCCCGGTCGAAGTCGGCCTGCGAGGCGTTGGCTGCCTCGTTGATGGCCTTCTCGAGCTGGTTGACGTTGTCCTCGACGATCTGCACATGCTGCTTGGCGCGGGCCAGCATCTTGTCGGCCACGCGGGCGTTGTCGTAGGCACCGTTCTGGATCTGCTCCAGCACCCGGGCGGTGGCCGCGACGTAGGCGTCGGTTTCTTTCAGCGCGTTGTTCGCGACGGCCTTGTTCTTGTCGTCCTGGCCCCCGGCCAGGCGGGCGATGGCCGCCTTGGTCTTCTGGACCGCCTGGGTCCAGGCCTCGCGGTGCTTCAGCACGGCGACGCCGTCCTCATAGTCGATGACCATGTCCTTCTCGTGCCGGCGCACGAAGCCCAGCGACTCGCGGATGGCACCGATGGTGCGCACCTGCTCGACCGAGTTCGACATGAAGTCGTTGTTCAGCGCGGCCATGTGGCGGCCGCCAACCAGGCCGGTGGCGCCGACCAGTGCAAACAGCGCCAGCACCATCACGATGGCGCCATGCATGCGCAAGCGAATCGGCATATGCCGCATCCAGTGTGTCAAATACTGCAAGACGATCTCCGGGTAGCGGGAAGAGGGAACTAGAGGGTCAGAAGGTTTCCCAGTCCGAGTCGCCGCCGGCTGCGGCGGGCGCAGCGGGGGCGGGGCGCGGAGCTGGGGGCGGTGCCGACGGGGCGACGGCAACCGGCTTGATGGAGGGCTTGCTGGCGGATGGGCTGGCGGGCGGGCGGACTGCCGCCGTGCTGCGCGCAGGCTGCGGCGCAGCACCGCGGGCCGGTGAGGGCAGGGGCGTGGGAGCGGCGGCGGGCTGGGAGAGCTGGCGCCCGGAGTCCGAGGTGCTCAGGCGGAAGCGCCCGACCACGCCGGCCAGCTTGTGGGCCTGGTCCTTCAGCGACTCGGCGGCAGCGGTCGACTGCTCCACCAGCGCGGCGTTCTGCTGCGTCATCTGGTCGAGGTTGAGCACGGTCTGGTTGACCTGCGCGATGCCGTCGCTCTGCTCGGCGGTGGCGGCGCTGATCTCGCCGATGATGTCCGAGACGCGCTGCACGCTGCCGACGATGTCCTGCATCGAGGCGCCGGCCGATTCGACCAGCCGTGCGCCCGACTCGACGCGCTCGACCGAGGCGCCGATCAGGGTCTTGATCTCGCGCGCCGCTTCGGCCGAGCGGCCGGCCAGGCTGCGCACTTCGCTCGCCACGACGGCAAAGCCGCGGCCTTGTTCGCCGGCACGGGCGGCTTCGACGGCCGCGTTCAGCGCCAGGATGTTGGTCTGGAAGGCGATGCCGTCGATCACGCCGATGATGTCGGCGATCTTGCGGCTGGAGGTCGAGATGTCGTGCATGTTCTGCACCACGTCGTGCACCACCTGGCCGCCGCGCTCGGCGGCACTGGCGGCGGTGGCCGCGAGCTGGTTGGCGGTGCGGGCCGAATCGGCGGTCTGCTTCACGGTGCCGGTCAGCTGCTCCATCGAGGCGGCCGCTTCCTGCAGGTTGGAGGCCGTCTGCTCGGTGCGGGCGCTCAGGTCGGTGCTGCCGGAGGCGATCTCGCTGCTGGCGGTGGCGATGCCGTCGGTCGAGCCGCGGATGCCGGTGACCATGGTGTGCAGGCTGTCGCGCATGGCTTGCATCGCGGCCTGCAGCGTGCCGATCTCGTCGCCGCGATCGACCTTCAGCGTGGCCGACAGGTCGCCGGCGGCGATCGCCCGGGCGGCTTCGGTCACTTCGCGCATCGGCAGCGTCACCGAGCGGGTCAGCGTGACGGCAGCGCCGGTACCCAGCGCCAGCGCGAGCGCTCCCAGCACGAGCAGCCACTGGCGGGTGTTGTCCATGCCTGCGGCGGCGACCTCCGCCTCGGCCTCGGCGTTGCTGCGCAATTGCTTGACCAGGTCGTCCATGCGGGCCAGGTACGGCTCGCTGGCCGGCGCGAGTTCGGACCTCACGCGCTCGTTGGCACCCGGCTCGCCGGCCTTGACCGCGGCCGCGATCTTGTCGCGCACGGCCTGGTAGTCCTTGCGCGCCGCTTCCACGGCGGTCAGGCGTTCGCGCTCGTCGGGCGAGAGGTCGGAGGCGTCGAACTCCTTCTTGAGGGCGTTGATGACCACGATGTTTTCTTCGATGCGCGGGCCGAAATAGCCCTTCAGCGCGTCGCCGTCACCGCCCATGGAGACCGCCAGCCGGCGGTTCACGTTCAGGCTGGTTGATGCGGCCCATTGCTGGGCCAGCGAGATCTGGCGGGAACTGTCCTGGGCGGCTTTTTGCAGCGTGGAGAGCTGGTACAGCTGGCTGCAGGCCAGGGCCAGCATGCCGGCCATCAGCACCAGCACGGTGGCGAAACCGAGGCCCAGGCGCTTGGCCAGGGAAATGTCCTTCAACTTCATGAACGACTGCTACTTTCTTGGCGGGTAAAAAAAGCTCGACTCCGGTCGCCGGGGGGCGGGCCGGAGCGGGGGGGCATGCAATTCAGTGGCGCGAGTGGCGTACCAGCGCGCCGACATCGAGGATCAGTGCGACCCGCCCGTCACCCATGATCGTGGCGCCCGAGACGTCTTCGACCTTGCGGTAGTTGGCTTCGAGGTTCTTCACGACGACCTGTTGCTGGCCGAGCAGTTCGTCCACCAGCAAAGCCACGCGGGCGCCGTCGGCCTCGACCACCACCATGATGTTGGAGACGTTCTCGAAGTCGAAGCGCGGCACGTCGAAGACGCGTTCGAGGTCGATCACCGGCATGAACTCGTCGCGCACCTCCACCACGCGGCCCGTACCGCCTATGGTCTTGATCATGTGGGGCTGGACCTGGAAGGACTCGACCACGCTGGACAGCGGCAGGATGTAGCACTCGTCGCCGACGCCTATGCTCATGCCGTCCATGATGGCCAGCGTGAGCGGCAGGCGCACCTTGACGCTCATGCCATAGCCTTCGGCCGAGTCGATCTCGACCGTGCCTCCCAGGGCGGTGATGTTCTTCTTCACCACGTCCATGCCGACACCGCGGCCGGAGACGTCGGTGACCTGGTCGGCCGTCGAGAAGCCGGGCGCGAAGATCAGCGCGTAGACGTCCTGGTCGCTCATCGAGTCGGGCGCGTCGATGCCGCGCTCGCGGGCCTTCTTCAGCAGCTTGTCGCGCGAGAGGCCGCGGCCGTCGTCGCGCACCTCGATGACGATGGAGCTGCCCTGGTGGGACGCCACCAGCGTGACGGTGCCGTGCTCCGGCTTGCCCCGGTTCAGGCGGTCGGCCGGCATCTCGATGCCGTGGTCGCAGGAGTTGCGCACCAGGTGGGTCAGCGGGTCGGTGATCTTCTCGACCAGGCCCTTGTCCAGCTCGGTGGCTTCGCCCTGCGTGACCAGCTCGACGCGCTTGCCCAGCTTGGTAGCCAGGTCGCGCAGCATGCGCGGGAAGCGGTTGAAGACCATCGACATCGGAATCATCCGGATCGACATCACGGCTTCCTGCAGGTCGCGGGTGTTGCGCTCCAGGTCGGCCAGGCCGGACAGCAGCTGCTGGTTCAGCGCCGCGTCTTCGTTGCGGCTGTTCTGGGCCAGCATGGCCTGCGTGATCACGAGCTCGCCGACCAGGTTGATCAGCTGATCGACCTTCTCGACCGAGACGCGCAGCGTGGCGGAGTCCAGGGCCTGGGTGGCGGCCTTGGCTTCCGTCTTGGGGGCGGGCTTGGGGGCGGCGGCCGGCGCAGCCGCGGGGGCAGCGTCGCCGGCAGGGGCGGGCGCGGCGGCCACGTTGTCCGGCAGGCCGGGCGCGTTGTCGAAGAAGCCGTAGCCCGGGTCTTGCGGGCCGTTGTCTTCCGCCGGGGCGCCAGGAGCGCCGGCGTGGAAGCCGAAGCCCGCGCCGAGCGGCGCCAGCTTCATCTGCTCGCGCGCCACGTGGAAGGTGAACAAGTCCAGCAGGTCGTTGTCGCTGGAGGTGGTCAGGATCTTGAAGCGGCGCATGCCGTCGGCCGAGCGGCCGGCGTCCAGCGGTTCCATCGTGCCGAGGTTGCTGATCTCCTGGAACAGCTCGAACAGGCAGTCGGCCTGGTCGGGGTGCTCCAGCGGGCCGACCGTCAGCTCCAACTCGCGCACCGCCGGGGCGGCGGGCTTGGCCGGCGCGGGGGCCGGGGCAGCGACCGGCGCGGCGGCCTGGCCGGCCGCCACGGGGGCCGCGGCCACGCTGCCGCCTTCGGCCAGCGCGCGGATGTGGGCCACCAGCTCGGAGGTGTCCAGCGCTTCGCCGCCCGCACCCTGGTGGCGGGCCAGCAGCGCACGCAATGCGTCGCCGGCCGAGAGCAGCACGTCCACCATCTGGGTGTTGGGCTGCAGCTCGTGGCGGCGCAGCTTGTCGAGCAGCGTCTCCATGTGGTGGGTCAGCTCGGCGACGTCGGCGAAGCCGAAGGTCGCGGCGCCGCCCTTGACCGAGTGGGCGCAGCGGAAGATCGCGTTCAGCTCCTCGTCGTCGGCGGTCTCGATGTCCATCGTCAGGAGCTTCTGCTCCATCAGTTCGAGGTTTTCGCCGGCTTCTTCGAAGAAGACCTGGAAGAACTGGCTCAGGTCAATGCCGGCGCCGGCACTGCTGGAATCGTGGGTGGCTTCTGCCATGGTGGCGAGCTCCTGATCGTGTTTTTTGGAGGAAGGCGGGTGAAGCCGGACCGCGCGGGCGGAAGGCAGGCTCAGCGAACGACTTTGCCGATCACTTCGATCAGCTTGGCCGGGTCGAAGGGCTTGACCAGCCAGCCGGTGGCACCGGCGGCGCGGCCGGCCGCTTTCATCTGGTCGCTGGACTCGGTGGTCAGGATCAGGATGGGCGTCGCCTTGAACTTCGGGTTCTCGCGCAGCTTCTTGGTCAGGCTGATGCCGTCCATGCGCGGCATGTTCTGGTCCGTCAGCACCAGGTTGAAGTCGCGCTGGTTCGCCTTCTCCCAGGCGTCCTGGCCGTCCACCGCCTCGACGACGTTGAAGCCGGCGTTCTTGAGGGTGAAGGACACCATCTGGCGCATCGAGGGGGAATCGTCAACGGCAAGGATCGAGTGCATTGTTTTCTCCGAGGAACTGCTTGTCTTGAAAAGCTGGAAAGGCGGGGCAGGGGCAGGCGTGGTTCAGAACAAATCGACGGAGCCTGCGTCCATCTCGTCCTGGGTGACCGGGTTCGGCCGTTCGGGGATCTCGCTGACCTCCGCTGCCGCAAATTCGTCGTCGTCGCCCATCACGTCGCGGGCGATGCGGTCGGCACAGCCGCGCAGGCGACGCTGGGTGTGGCCGATCAGCTGCGTGGCCATGTCATGAAACTGCAGCGCGGTGATCGCGCCGGTCAGGTTCTGCATCGCCTCGTGCAGCGTCTGGCCCTCGGGGCCGGCTTGCGCAGCGGCTTCGCGCAGCGCGTCGTTGAGCTGCTGCGAGGCACCGTAGAAGTGCCCCGACAAGGTCTCGCTGGCATCGTCCAGCAGACGTTGCAGGCGCTCCAGGTCATGGTTGGCCACCATCAGGTGATCCTGCAGGTCGGCCGCGGCCAGCAGGGGCAACCCGGGGGCGGGTGCCTCGGCGGGCATTTCTGGATTCAGCATGCGTGCTCCACGGTGCGTTATCTTTCTCGCGGTAGGTTGGCCGGTCGGGCGGCGGTAACGGGGCTTGGCGCAGCCGGGTGCCGACGCGAACAGCCTGCGGGTACGTTCTCAGGGATTTTTCGGCACGAAGGGGGGCAAGGTTGAGCCGATCACGGCATGAAAGAGCCGCCAATTCCGATTCGGGGTGCTGGCACGGTCTTGCGGCGGGTGCCGCCGGTGCGCCCAGCCGCTCGCGGCAGCCGGGCGGCTGCGCCATACTGCGCACATGAGTTCAGCCGTACCGCGACGCGCCCTGCGCGTGCTGCACCTGGAAGATTCCGACCTGGACCACGACCTGGCGATGGCGCACCTGCGCCGTGGCGGCCTCGATGTGGAGGTGCACCGCGTCGATGGCGAGATCGGTTTCCGCGAGGCGCTGACGGCGGACTGGGACGTGATCCTGTCCGACTTCAATGTGCCGGGCTTCTCCGGGCTGCGGGCGCTGGAGATCGTGCGCGAGGGCGGCGTCGAGGTGCCCTTCATCCTGGTCTCGGGCGAGATCGGCGAGGACGTGGCGGTGGCCGCGATGCGCGACGGCGCCAGCGACTACCTGCTCAAGAACAACCTGGCCCGCCTCGCACCCGCCATCGAGCACGCGATCGCCGCGTCCGAGACGGCGCGCGCCCGCAAGGCGGCCGACCGTGAGCTCGCGGCCTCGCGCCAGCGCCTGTCCGAGCTGGCCCAGCATCTGCAGACCAGCGTCGAGCGCGAGCGGGCGGCGATCGCGCGCGAGATCCACGACGACGTCGGCGGCTCGCTCAGCGCCTTGAAGTTCGACCTCGCCTGGATGGCGCGCCACGCCACCACCACGCCGGAGCTCAAGCTGCGCATCGACAGCGCGATGGAGACCGTGACCCACGCGCTGGAGGCCAGCCAGCGCATCATGCACAACCTGCGCCCGGCCATCCTGGAGCAGGGCCTGGTGGCCGCGCTGCAGTGGATGGCCAACCGCTTCGAGCGCCGCACCGGCGTGGCCTGCGTCTTCCGCACCAGCCACGACAACCCACAGCTGCCCGCCGGCGTGCCGCTGGTGGCCTACCGCACCGCGCAGGAGGCCTTGACCAACATCAGCAAGCACGCCCAGGCCACCAAGGTCAGCATCGACATGTCGATGGCGCAGGGTGTGCTGTCGCTCGAGGTCAGCGACAACGGCCGCGGCCTGTCGGGCGCCGACCTCGCCAAGGTGCGCAGCTTCGGCATCCGCGGCCTGCACGAGCGCGCCTCCACCGTGGGCGGCTGGGTCGACCTCTCCAGCGGCGCGGGCGGCACGACGCTGATACTCTCCATCCCTCTGGACGGCGGCGCCGGCATCGCACTCGCGAGCGACCTGAGCCTGTCGCCTCACGATCCATCTGTCTGGGGAGGCATATGACACGCGTCATCGTTTGTGACGACCACGCCCTGATCCGCCGGGGCATCCGGGACACCTTGTCCGACGCGCCCGACATCGAGGTGGTCGGCGAAGCCGGCGACTACGGCGAGTTGCGCGCGCTGCTGCGCACCACCGGCTGCGACGTGCTGGTGCTGGACATCAACATGCCCGGGCGCAGCGGGCTGGACGTGCTGCACGTGCTGAAGGACGAAGGCGCCACGCTCAAGGTGCTGGTCGTCAGCATGTATCCCGAGGACCAGTACGCCATCCGGGCGCTGCGGGCGGGCGCCTTCGGCTACGTCAACAAGGGCGGCGACCCGCAGGTGCTGGTGCAGGCGGTGCGCACGGTGGCGCAGGGCCGCAAGTACGTGACGCCGGACATCGCGCAGATGCTGGTCGAGAGCCTGACCACGCCGGAGGTGGCGCACGCCCACGAGAAGCTCTCGGACCGCGAGTTGCAGACGCTGGTGATGATCGCCTCCGGCAAGCGCCTGGCCGACATCGCCAACGAGCTGACCTTGTCGCCTAAGACGGTGAGCGTGTACCGGGCCCGGGTGCTGGAGAAGCTGAGTCTGGCCAACAACTCGGAGTTGACGGTGTACGCGATCCGCAACGGGCTGGTGGGGGAGTAGTTTTTGCGTCTGCCGTCGCGGGTTGGGGGGCTTGGGGGCACGCACGAGGCCCCCAGTGCCTACCGCGCCCTGAACGGCACCCTGTACAGCCACACCGGCTTGCCCGCCACGTTCTGTAGTTGAGCCTGCGGCGCCCACCCCGGCGCCTCGAACTCCAGGCTGGCCAGCCACGAGCCCTTGGCCAGCTCACGGCCTGCCTTGTCCATCGCGCGCCCCATGCTCTCCGGCCGCTGGAACAGGTAGACCATGTCGTAGCCCGACCAGTCCGCCGCCCAGATGTCGGTCCGGCTGACCTGCGCGAAAGGGCAGCGCAGCGCGCAGGCCAGCCGCAGCGGCCAGCTCCATTCCAGGCCCTCGATGCGCCCCGCCGGGTACTCGCGGTGCAGTTCGATCAGGCCGGCACCGAGGCCGCAGCCGGCATCGACGATGCGGGCGCCGGGCTTCAGCGGCACCTTCGCGGCCAGGCCGTCGAGGGCGCGGTAGGGGGTGGGGAAGAGCGGGGCGTCCTGCCAGGTGCTGCTCGGGTAGAGCAGCAGCAGCAGCGCCAGCGGCACCAGCCAGGCCCAGGCGGGCAGGGCCGAGACGGTGCTGGCCGAGGCCAGCAAGGAGAGCGGGAAGCCGGCGGCGACGAAGACCCGGCGCCAGGGGGTGGAGGCGAAGTACGCCGAGCCGGCGCTGAGCAGCAGCCCGGCGGCAAAGGCCAGGGCGACGGGAGCGGCGAGCGCCCTCAGCAGAACGAAGACACCCCAGGCAGCGGCCCAGGTGAACAGAGCGGGAAGCGGCCAGACGAACATGTGGGCGGATTGTGGTCCGAAACGACAAACGCGCCCCGCAGGGCGCGCACGGACGTCGGGCGTGGCGACGCGGGGGCGATCAGAAGCCGAGGCTGGCGAGCAGGTCGTCGACCTCGCCCTGGTTGGAGACCACGTCGGTGCGGCCTTCGGCGTTGATCACCGGGCCGGCCAGCACGCTGGCGTCGACCTTCTCGCGCTGGTCCGGCGGCACGACCTGCACCAGCAGCTTGACGAGGCTGTCTTCGAGGTCGTTGGCCAGCGCCACCACCTTGGCCACCACCTGGCCGGTCAGGTCGTGGAAGTCCTGCGCCATCATGATGTCGGTCAGGTGGCCATCGATGCGGGCGGTCGTCTGCTCGACGTCCTGCACGAAGTTCAGCACCGCGCCGGAGGCGACCGCGCGCACCGGGTCGGCCACGATGGCCTGTGCCAGCTCGCGGGTGGCGAGGTTGATGTGGGCGTGGTCGGCCTTGGCCTGGTCGACCGAGTTCAGCACCTTGTTGGCGGCGTCGGCCGTCTTGTTGGCGATGTAGGTCAGCCGGCTGCGCGCGTCGGGCAGGCCGTCGGTGGCCGTCTGCAGCTTGGGCATCACGCCCAGCTGGCGCATGGTGTCGTGCAAGACGCGGGTGATGTTGCCGAGTTGTTGAAACACCTCCGGCGACACCAGCAAGGAGTCATTCGGTATGACGGCGCTCAAGTCTTCCATCTTCATGTCGGGTTCCCTTGTTGTTCGGTCACGCGGTGGCGGCCAGCTTCTGCAGGATCTTCTGGACCTTTTCTTCCAGCGTGGCCTTGGTGAAAGGCTTGACGATGTAGCCGGCGGCGCCGCTCTGAGCGGCCAGCACGATGTCTTCCTTGCGGGCCTCGGCGGTCACCATCAGCACCGGCAGGTGCTTCAGGCTGTCGTCGGCCTTGACGGCCTTCAGCAGGTCGAAGCCGTTCATGTTGGGCATGTTGATGTCGCTGACGACGAAGTCGAACTTCGCGCCCTTCAGCATGTTCAAGGCGATCTGGCCGTCTTCCGCCTCTTCGCAGTTGTTGCAGCCCATCTCCTTGAGCAGGCCGCGCACGATGCGGCGCATGGTGGAGAAGTCGTCGACGACAAGAAATTTCAGATCACTGGGGTTGCTCATGGCGGTCCTCTGCAAGTATTGAGGCGATATCGGTCAGTGGGTGGATGGGCTTGAGGGGCTTTGTTCGGTGGCCGGCTCGGTCTCGGGAATGGGGTCGGGTGCGGTCTTGAAGACGCGGTCTTCGGCTTCGCGGTTCATCACGATGATGCTGATGCGCCGGTTGCTCGGGCTGGTCGGCTGCGCGCGGTCGAAGGGCTGGCTGTAGGCCAGGCCCTGCACCCGCAGCACGCGGTTTTCCTCCAGGCCGCCGACCATCAGCTCGCGCCGCGAGGCGTTGGCGCGGTCGGCCGAGAGCTCCCAGTTGCTGTAGCCGCGCTCGCCGCCGGAGAAGGCCTGGGCGTCGGTGTGGCCTTCCAGCGTGAGCAGGTTGGGCACCTCGGTCAGGATCTCGCCTATCGATCGCAGCAGGTCGCGCATGTAGGGCTTCACGACGGCGCTGCCGGAGTCGAACATCGGCCGGTTCTGGTCATCGACGATCTGGATGCGCAGTCCGTCGCGCGTCATGTCGAGCCGGATCTGCGAGCTCAGCGCCCGCAGCTTCTCGGTGGCGGCGAGCTTTTCTTCGAGCGTGTTCTTGAGCTCCTGCAGGCGCGCCGCTTCGGCGCGGGCCTGCTCGGCCTTCAGCGCCTGCAGGTTGAAGCTGCGCTTGGGCGCTTCGACCTCGCCGCGGCGGACCTGGCCGCCGCTGCGGGTGAGGTCTTCGCCGCCGCCGCGTATCACGTGCGAGGAATCGCCCGAGCCGGAGCCGCCGCTCATCGCCACCTTCAGCGGCGCACCGAAATAGTCGGCAATGCCCTTCTTGTCGCCCTCGGTGGTGGAGCCCAGCAGCCACATCAGCAGGAAGAAGGCCATCATCGCCGTCACGAAGTCGGCGTAGGCGATCTTCCATGCACCACCGTGAACCCCGTGCCCGCCCTTCTTGATCCTCTTGATGATGATCGGTTGGAGTTTTTTCGCGTCACCGGCCATGACAGCCCCCTATTTCTTCTTCACGTGGGTTTCGAGCTCGGTGAAGCTCGGGCGGTCGCCCGAGAACAGCACCTTGCGGCCGAACTCGATCGCGACCTGCGGCGCGTAGCCCTGCATGCTGGCCAGCAGCGTGGTCTTGATGCACTGGAACTCCTTGCCGGCGTCTTCGACCTTCTGCTCCAGCAGGCCGCCGAGCGGCTCCACGAAGCCGTAGGCCAGCAGGATGCCGAGGAAGGTGCCGACCAGCGCCGAGCCGATCATCCCGCCCAGCACCGCCGGCGGCTGGCCGACCGAGCCCATGGTGTTGACGACGCCCAGCACCGCCGCGACGATGCCGAAGGCGGGCAGGCCGCCCGCGAGGCGGGCGATGGCGGCGACCGCGGCGTGCTCTTCCTGGTGGTGCGTTTCGATCTCGCTGTCCATCAGGCTTTCGATCTCGTGGGCGTTCAGGTTGCCCGAGACCATCATGCGCAGGTAGTCGGTGATGAATTCGGTGATGTGGTGGTCGGAGCCGACGGTCGGGTACTTCTGGAACAGCGGCGAGCTGTGCGGGTCCTCGACGTCTTTTTCGATCGCCATCAGGCCCTCCTTGCGGGCCTTCTGCAGGATGTCGTACATCAGCGCCAGCAGTTCCATGTAGCGCGCCTTGCTGAACTTGCTGCCCTTGAAGCACTGGCCCAGGCCCCTCAGCGAGGCCTTGACGACCTTCATCTGGTTGTTGGCCAGGAAGGCGCCCAGCGCCGCACCCAAGATGGTGATCATCTCGAACGGCAAGGCCTTCAGGATCACGCCGATATTCCCGCCGTGCACGATGTACACACCGAAGATGCAGCCCAGCGCGAGCAGCCAACCGACGATCACAAACATGGTTCTTCCGTTCCCATTACTGCGCAGCCGGCCTGCGGTGCGCGATGTTCGTATGCAAGCGACGCCGCAAGGCGGCCGTCCTTTGCGAACTTATCGGCGGGGCCCCGTGTCCGCTTGAATGCACCGGTCTGCCGAAAAGCCGGGTCGCCGGTGTTCAGCTCGTCTTGTCGGTCGCCCCAAAGAAAAAAGGGCGGACTCCGCAGAGTCCGCCCACAAAGCACAGGGGTTGTGCTAGGAGGAGACAAACATGAACACGAAACTAACGGTACGGTCTTGGTTTCGGCGCTTGTGCGATGAAGTTGAGCTTATTCGCGAGAGCCGGGGTGCAAGTTCACCAAAAACGGCAGGAAACGGGTGCAGAAGAAGGGATGGCTCGTGGCGCTCAGAGCGCAGCGGCCACGGCGGCCTCTGCCGCGCGTGCGGCCGCGTTGGGCAACTGCAGCGCGCCGCTCTGGCGGCCCTTGCCGGCGCGTGCCGGCGGGTTGCACAGGCCGCACACATAGTGCTTGGCGATCTCGTGCGGGTGGCTCACGTAGTGGCCGGCGCACTTGTTGCACTTGGTCATCGTCAGCATGCCGTTGTCGACGAACTTGACGAGGCGCCAGGCGCGGGTCACCGAGAGCATGGGCTCCAGGCCCTGGGAGGCGGTCTGCTCGAGGTAGAGCTGGTAGGCCTTGATGACGGTGTCGATCTCTTCCATCTCCGAGGTCTTGTTCAGGTACTCGTGGATGTTGAGGAAGAGGCTGGCATGGATGTTGGGCTGCCAGGTCATGAACCAGTCGGTGGAAAACGGCAACTGGCCTTTTGAAGGGCTGCGGCCCGAGACTTCCTTGTACAGGCGCAGCAGGCGCTCGTAGGAAAGATCGGTTTCCGACTCCAGAACCTGCAAGCGGGCGCCGAGATTGATGAGCGTGACGGCACGTTCGATCTGGCGGGCTTCGGTGAGGATGCTCTTGGTGCGGGCCATGGTGTTTTCTCCGTCCTGATTTCTATTTGATGTTCAGCGTGGTCAGCAGCGTGGTCAGGCTGCTTCTTGGTGGCGGCCGGCCATCAGGATCGAGGCGTGCAGGCGGGAGACGCTGTCGTTGGCGGCCGACTTGCCATGGCTGGTCAGCAGGCCCCAGACCAGGTCGTCGTCCATGCGGAAGCGGCACAGCAGCGTGTTGCCGGTGGCGATCTTCATCATCTGCGCCGGGGTCAGCGTGGTGATCAGGTTGGCGGTTTCTTCCGAGACGCCCAGGCGGAACAGCGCTTGTTCGCGGTCCGAGCGGATCAGGCTCTGCGCCAGCATCAGGTAGGAGAGGTTGGCTTCGCGGATCTCGGCGAGGATTTGGTTGGTGTCCATGTGTGCAGCTCCTGGGATGTCGTTGAAGAGGGAAGGGATCGGTGTTGGCGTGGAGTGAACTTTAGGTTTGAGAACAAAACGGAAACATCGGTTTACTTCTGCGGCTTGAGTCCGGGTTTGTCTGTCAGCCGTGTAAGGCAATTTCCTACACAGAGCCGGAAGCACCTGTTTTTTTGGCCGATCGAAGGGCCTGCGCCAGGGTGTTTGCGGGCGGTCCGGCAGCTCTGGCGGGCAGCGGCGCCAGTTCCCGCGGCCGCGGCGTCCCACAGCGCCGAAACAGCCGCCGCAAGCCTGCCTTTATCGCGCCTTCGCCGGGGCTTGAGCTGCCTAGAGTGGCGGTCAGACAAAACCGATGGCCGACGCACCCGCCCCCACCATGATGAGCACCCACCTTGCGACCCCGCCCGCGCTGGCCCTGCCCGAGCTGCTGGCCGGCCTGGCGAGCGGGATCGAGCCAGCGCAGCCCGCGCCTGCCGGAGCCGCCGCCCTCGTGCTGGAGCAGCGCCTGGCCGCGCTGGAGCAGCTCGGAGGCCAGACCAGCGAGGCCATCGAGCAACTGGTCGATGCGGTCGTCGGCCTGCGCGAGCTGCCGCCACCGGCCCCGGTGGCCGACACCGCCGGGCCCGCCGCGCTGCAGGCGCTGCAGGCCAAGCTGCACGATCTCGAGCAGCAGAGCGCGCTGGAGCGCTGCTGCCGCGACCTGGAGCATGTCTCGCGCATGCATCCCAAGGACCGCAGCGTGGTGTTCGTCGGCACGACCTTCTTCGGCTGCAACGTCAAGTACGCCTGGCTGGCCTTCCGCGAGGCAGCGCGGCGCGAGGGCGTCACCGCCTGGTTCCTGCCGCAAAACCCGCTGCAGCAGCGGCTGGTGGCCGGGCTGGGCGAAAACTGCTTCCCGGTCAATGCCTCGGAGTGGACGCCGGATCACTTCCACACCGCCTTGTCGGCGGCGGTCGTCGTCACCTGCGACCACCTGCTCAACCCCAACCCCTATGCTGCAGCGCTGCTGGCCGGTGCGCGCCACGTGCAGCTCTGGCACGGCGTGTCGATCAAGGAGATCGGCCTGCGCAACCTGCCGCCGCTGAAGCAGATGTCGCCCCGCTTCGCGCGGGTGCTCGCCACCTGCGGACCGTTTGCGAAGCTGGTCGGCACGGCCGCGTCGGCCGAGGCCGAGTGGCGGCGCTGGTTTGCCTTCGATCGTTATGCCCCCATCGGTTACCCGCGCAACGACGTGCTGTTCCGCGAGCCGGACGCGGGCGACCTGCTCAACGTCGACACGGCCATGCTGGCCGAAGCGCAGGCCGCGCAGGCCGCAGGCCGCCGGGTGGTGCTCTACGCCCCCACCTTCCGCGACGCCAAGCGCGGCAGCTGGATCATCGAAGCCGGGCTGGAGCGCATCGCGCGCGAGCTGGCCGAGCGCGGCGACCTGCTGATCGTCAACCTGCACCCGGTGGAGCAGCCGCAGATCCCGCAGTTGCGCGAGGCGGCGCCCACCGCGCGCTTCGTCGCGCCGCGCACCGACATCTACCCGCTGCTGGCCCAGACCTCGTTGCTGATCACCGACTACTCGTCGGTGATGTTCGACTACCTGCTGCTGGACAAGCCCATCGTGCTGTTCCGGCCCGACCATGCCGAGTACGTCGCCCGCTCGCGCCGCCTGTTCGAGGACAAGCTGGCCGAGCGCCCGGGGCCGCTGGTGGACGACGCGCGCGAGCTGCTGAAGCTGCTGCGCCAGCCCGACGCCCACGGCAGGACCCATGCGCAGACCCGCCAGGCACTGCGCAGCCGCCTCTTCGACCGGCACGACGGCCACTCGGGCGAGCGCCTGAGCGCGCTGCTGCTGGAAGAGATCGTCCTGGCGCTCAACCCCGGCGGCCCGACGGCCGCCCCAGGAACGACCCCATGACGCCACTCGCCACCGGAGCCGCGCCGCCCCGCGCCCTCCCTCTCGATGCCTTGCCCGGCAGTGCCGGCGGGCAGCTGCAGCCGCCGGTGCTGGCGCTCACCTACGGCACTTTCGACCTGTTCCACATCGGCCACGTGCGGCTGTTCGAGCGCATCAAGCAGCGCTGCGACCGGCTGATCGTCGCGGTCTCGACCGACGAGTTCAACGCCGTCAAGGGCAAGCGCTCGGTGGTCGCCTTCGCCGACCGGGTGGCGATGGTCAAGGCCTGCCGCCACGTCGATGAAGTCATCGCCGAAGAGGGCTGGGCCCAGAAGCCGCGCGACATCCGCGCCTTCGGGGTCGATCTCTTCGTGATGGGCGACGACTGGACCGGCCGCTTCGACGAGCTCAAACCCCTCTGCGAGGTGCTCTACCTGCCGCGCACGCTGGGCGTCTCCAGCACCGAGCTCAAGCAGACCATACGCACCGGCGCCCAGACGCAGGCGGCCGGCGCGGCCTGAGCGCCCGCAGAAATCGGGTTCAATCCAGCGAGAGCTGGATCTTCCTGGCCACCGCGCCCCACTGCTTCGACAAGCCGGCCAGGCGCGCCGCGGCCTGCGCTGGCGTGTCGGCGACCACGGTCTGGTCGGTGGCCTTCAGCTTCTCGACCACGTCCGGGCTCTTCAGGGCCTCGACCAGCGCCTTGTTCATCGCCGCGACGATGTTCGCCGGCGTGCCCTTGGGCGCCATCATCACCAGCAGGAAGCTGGCGTCGTAGCCCGGGAAGCCAGCCTCGGCGACGGTCGGCACCTCCGGCAGCACCGGCGAGCGATGCGTGCCCGAGACGGCCAGCGCCACCAGGCGGCCGCTGCGCACATGCGGCAGCACCGTCGGCCCGGCCAGGAAGCCGCATGCCACCTGGCCGCCCAGCACGTCCTGCGCGGCCGGGGCCGGGCCCTTGTAGGGGATGTGCTCCATCTCGATGTCGGCCGCCGAGGCCAGCAGCTCCATCGCCAGGTGGCCCGGCACGCCCGCGCCGCCCGAGGCATAGGCCAGCTTGCTCGCCTTGGCCTTCTTGACGAACTCGGCCAGCGTCTTGACGCCCAGCGACGGGTTGCACACCAGCGTCTGGCTGAACACGCTGCCAACGCTGACGGGCGTCAGGTCCTCGGGCTTGAAGCCCAATGTCTTGTAGACATGGGGGTTCACGGTCAGCGTGTTGTCGGTGGTCCACAGCCAGGTCAGGCCGTCCGGCGCGGCCCTTGCGACGTCCGCGCTGGCCAGGTTGCCGCCCGCGCCGCCCTTGTTCTCGATCACGACCGTCTGCTTCAGCGAGGCCTGCAGCTTCTCGCCGGCGATGCGCATCACGATGTCGCTGGGCGCGCCGGGCGTGGAGGTCAGCACGATGCGCAGCGGCTTGGCGGGCCAGGCAGGGGTCTGGGCGGCCGCGCTGCCGGCGAGGGCGAGGGCGGCAAGGCAGAGGGCGAGTTGCCGGCGGGTGAGAGCGGGGTAAGGCATGTCGGGTGGTGCGAGGTCAGAGAGAACGGGGGAGGCGGCAGGCGGCGATCTTCTCGGTCACCATTGACCGTAGAAGACGCCGGCCTTCTTGTGGGTGGCGGTGCGCTGCGCGACGAACTCGTCGCTGACCGTGGTGCGGTGCTTTCGCCGGGCGAGGAAGTCGAGCAGGGTCTGGCGCAGTTCGGACCGGGTCGCTTCGAGCGACGCGTCGGTGCCCAGGTCGCACATCTGCTCGGGGTCGGCGGCCAGGTCGTAGAGCTGCTCGGGCGCGTCCAGCCAGTAGACGTAGCGCCAGCGCCGATCGCGGATCGAGAAGGCCCGCGCCTGCTGCGGCGTCTTGCCGAGCAGCAGCCGGGCCTCGCGGAAGCCATAGTCGAGCTCGGAGTAGGTGAAGCCGCGCCAGTCGGTCTCCCGCCCTTCGAGCAGGGGTTTCAGGCTGCGGCCCTCGATGCGCTGCGAGGCGCCGGGCAGGCCCAGCGTGTCGAGCACGGTGGGCACCACGTCGACCGACTCGACGAAGCGCGACTCCACCGTGCCGCGGGTGGCGTCGGCCGCCGCGCGCGGGTCCATCACGATGAAAGGCACCTTCTGCACGGTGTCGTAGAAGAGCTCCTTTTCGCCCAGCCAGTGATCGCCGAGGAAGTCGCCGTGGTCGGCCGTGAAGATCACCAGCGTGTCCTTCATCAGGCCCTGGCCCTCCATGTGGTCGAACAATCGGCCCAGGTGGTCGTCGAGCTGCTTGATCAGGCCCTGGTAGGCCGGCCGCACGGTGCGTATGCACTCGTCGCGCTGGAAGCTGCGGCTCTCCTCGTGCTGGCGGTAGGCGGCCAGCACCGGGTGGGCGTTCTCCAGCTCGGCCTCGCTGCGCACCACCGGCAGGCACTGCTCGGCGGTGTACATCGCGTGGTAGGGCGCGGGCGCCATGTAGGGCCAGTGCGGCTTCACATAGCTCAGGTGCAGCACCCAGGGCCGGCTGCCCTGGCGGCGCATGAAGTTGATCGCCTGGTCGGTCATGAAGGCGGTCTCCGAGTGCGCCTCGGCAACGCGCGCCGGCAGGCCCACGTTGCGCATGTGCCAGCCGCTTTGCAGCTGGCCCGAGGCGTCGATGCCGGCGATCACGTAGTCGGTCCAGGGGTCGGCGCTGTCGTAGCCGTGCTCGCGCAGGTAGGCCGGGTAGCCGGACTCGCCGCCGGGCGTGTGGTGGCCGTCGTAGCGGTCGATCTCCTCGAAGCCGCCGCGACGCAGGAACTCGGCCAGCTCGGCCTGGCCCTCCAGCGCCAGGCGCTGCATGCCGGCCTCGTCGGGCATCACGTGGGTCTTGCCGGCCAGCGCCAGCGTGCGGTGGCCTTGTTTCAGGTACTCGCCCAGCGTCACCTCACCCACCGACAGCGGCACGCGGTTCCAGGTGGCGCCGTGGCTGATGGGATAGCGCCCGGTGTAGTAGCTCATGCGGCTGGGGCCGCAGACGCCGCTGTTGACGAAGGCGTGGTCGAAGCGCACGCCGCGGCGCGCCAGCGCGTCGAGGTGGGGCGTGGTGAGGTAGGGGTGACCGGCGCAGGACAGGTGGTCCCAGCGCAACTGGTCGGCCATGATGAAGAGCACGTTCATCGCGGGCCGCCGTTCAGGGCTGGAAGTTGGAGCGCTTGACCACCGGTAGCCATTGCGCGCGGTAGGCCTTGAGCATGGCCTGGGTCTCGGCCTGGGTGCTGGCCACCGGCGTCATGTTGAGCTCGGCGAAGCGGGCTTGCAGGGCCGGATCCTTCATCACATCGCGGATCGCGCCGGCCAGCAGCTGCACCTTGGCGGCCGGCATGGTGGCGGGCGCGAAAAAGGCGTTCCAGCCGCTCGCGGCGAGGTCGAAACCCGCCTCGCGAAAGGTCGGCACCTCCGGCGCAAATGTTGCCCGGCGGGTGCCCGACATCGCCAGCACCTTGATCTTGCCGGCCCGGTGCTGCGGCAGCAGGGTCTCGAAGGTGTCGATCGCCACCGGCAGCGAGCCGCCGATCAGGTCGGTGGTGAGCGGTGCCGAGCCGCGGTAGCCGACGATCTGCGGCTGCAGCTTGACCGCTTCGCCCAGCATCAGCCCGAAGAAGTGCGGCAGGCTGCCGGTGGCCGGCACGCCGAAGTTGGCCTGCGCCGGGTTGGCGCGCAGCCAGGCCACCAGGTGCGAGAGCTCGCGTACCGGCACCTCGCGGCCCACCGCGATGCCGAAGTCGTACTGGTTGACGTTGCTGACCGGCACGAAGTCGGTCTCCGGGTCGTAGCCGGCGTCCTTGAAGACGACCGGCGCCACCACCATCACCGCGGGGTTGCCTAGCATCAGCAGGTTCTGGCCGGCCGGCGTGCGCTTGGCCTGCTGGGCCGCGATGCGGCCGCCGGCACCGGTGCGGTTCTCCACCACCACGCTGACGCCCAGCCTGGCCTGCAGCCGCTCGCCGACCAGCCGGGTGACCTGGTCGGTGGCGCCGCCGGGGGCGTAGCCGACCACCAGCGTCAGCGGGCCATCGAGCGTGGCGGCCCGGGCGCTGCGCGGCCAGGCGCCGACGGCTGTGAGCGCACCGAGCGCCGAGAGTGAAACCAGGGCCTCGCGGCGGGACGGTGCGGCCGGGGTCGTGCGGTGGGTCTTCATGCGGTCTCCGTCAGGGCAGGGGGCTCGGTTCTCGCTGCCACGGTAGCCGCTGCACAATCGATTGTTGAAATCAATCCATCCTGGTGATGACCCTAGGCAACCCGCGCGACCTGGACGACCTGCTGAACTACCGGCTGATGCGGCTGCTCGCCGTCAGCGGCGCGCCGGTGATACGCCTGTGCGAGGGCCGCTACGGCATCGCGCGGCGCGAGTGGCGGCTGCTGGCGCTGCTGGCCGCGCACGGTGCGCTCTCGCCGTCGGAGCTGGCCGATCGCGGCGACCTGGACCGTGCACGCACCTCCAAGGCCATAGGTTCGCTGGTGGCCAAGCGGCTGGCCGATCGGGTGCCCAAGCCGGGCGATGGGCGGCGCGCCGTGGTCACCTTGAGCGAGACCGGCCGGCGCTTGTACGATGAGCTTTTTCCCCAGGTCGCGGAGATCAATCGCCAGGTCTTGTCCACCCTGGACGCCAAATTGCTCGCTGCGCTGGACGAAGCGCTGCAGCGTCTGACGGTGCACGCCGCGCAGGTCAACCAGCAGCAGGCGCTGGACGTGCAGGCCGACCGCCTGCGCGGCGGCAGCCGGCGACATTGGGGGCAGGACGGCACGACGGGTTGAACAACGGGCCGGACCCGGTACGCTGCAGTCACGGCGGGCGATCGCAACGAGCATCCGCCACCCCGTCACCCCACCCCGGAGACCTCTCATGTACACCCTGTTCGGTTCCGCCGGCTCAGGCTCCGCCGCCATCGAAGTGGCGCTGGGCGTGGCCGATATTCCCTACCGCATCGTCAACGCCGCCACCTGGGAGCCCGAGTCGGCGCTGGCCGAGCTGAAGCAGGCCAACCCGCTGGGCCAGATCCCGACGCTGGTGCTGCCCGAAGGCGGCGTGCTGAGCGAGAGCGCGGCCATCCTGATCCACCTGGGCCTGAGCCACCCCGCTTGCGGCCTGCTGCCCACCGAGCCGGCGGCGCGGGCGCAGTGCATCCGCGGCCTGGTCTACATCGCCGCCAACTGCTACGCCGCGATCGGCGTCATCGACTACCCGGAGCGCTGGTGCGCCCAGCCCGGCGACGCCGTCAGCGACAACGTCCGCCTCGGCGCCCGCGCACGGCTGCACCTGTACTGGGACACCTTCGCCGACCAGTTCCCCGCCAGGCCCTGGCTCAGCGGTGCCGAGCCCGGCGCGCTGGACTACTTCGCCGCGGTGGTTTCCAAGTGGTCGGGCAGCCGGGCGCACCTGGCGCAGGCCCGCCCGGCGTTCTCCGAGCTGCTGCAACGGATAGAGGCGCTGCCTGCCGTGGCGCCCGTGTTTGCCCGCCACTGGACCGCCTGAGCCATGGCCATCCGAATCGTCCGCCTGGGCAGCGCGCGCGCCAAAGACGAAGGCGTGCGCCTGGGCACCGTGCGCCGCCCGCCGCGGGGTGTGCTGAAGGCCGACTACGCCGCGCAAGACTGGTACGACGTCTGGCTGCCCAACCTGGCCCCGTCGGCTGAGACCATGAAGCTCGGCCAGCAGGCCACGACCGAGCCCGCCTGGGCCGCCTTCACCCGCCACTACCGCAACGAGATGAACCAGCCCGACGCGTCACGCGTGCTCGACACCCTGGCTGCGCTCTCGCACGGCGCGAACTTCTCGGTGGGCTGCTACTGCCAGGACGAAGCCCAGTGCCACCGCTCGTTGCTGCGCATGCTGTTGGTGGACAGGGGCGCGGCCGTGGCGTAGGTCAATCCTTGCGGTGATCCTTGTCCGGCCCATGGCCTTTGCCGTTCCCGTTGCCATGTCCGTTCCCGCGGTCATCACGGCGATCGTCATGCCGGTCGTCGCGGCGGGGCTCGGGGCGGCCGATGTGGCGCGGGGGAACGTGCACCACCACTGCCGGCCGCACGACGACCGGCCGCACGACCGGGCGTGGGTGGTAGTGGGGCACGTAGACGTCGCGGTACCAGTTGTCACGCACGAAATAGACCGGCTGGCCGCAGGCGCCGTAGCGGCCGCAGTGCTTGGACCAGTTCTTCTCGTGGCCCGGAGGCACGCGCAGGTAGATGGGCTGGCGCACCACGGCGACCGGCGCGGGCTGTATCACGACCGGCTGGGCGTAGACCAACTCCGGGCGTGGAAAGTCGCCGATGTTGATGCGGCCGTAGAAGCCGGGCTGGCCGACGCTGATCGAGACGCCCACATCGGCGGCCATGGCGGGCGCGGCGGCGGTGGCTGCGAGCAGCGCGGCGGCGAAGATACGTTTGTTCACTTTTGATCCTTTTCGTAAGGCGCAATTTGCGGGTCGTGTGTCCAACGCCGCCCGCAGCAGTTTCGCCGACACGCCGGGGGCGGGGCTCTCCCTGTCATCCGAGAAGCAGATCACGCTGGCGGCGGCCGGAGCGGTCGGGGCGGCGGAGCGCGCGACACTCGCGGGATGGATTCATTGTTGCTGGTCGTGGTGCTCGGTGCCGCCGTCGCGGGCTTCGTGCAGGGTTTGTCGGGCTTTGCGTTCAGCATGGTCGCGATGTCGTTCTGGGCCTGGACGGTGGAGCCGCGGCTGGCGGCGGGGCTGGCGGTGTTCGGCGGCCTGACCGGGCAGATCGTCGCCGCGGTCACGGTGCGGCGCGGTTTCGAGCTGGCGCGGCTGCTGCCCTTCGTGCTCGGCGGGCTGGCCGGCCTGCCGTTCGGCCTGCTGCTGTTGCCCCACCTCGACGTGCAGGTGTTCAAGGCTTCGCTGGGCGCCCTGCTGGTGGTGTGGTGCCCGGCGATGCTGCTGGCCGGCAGCCTGCCGCGCATCACGCACGGCGGCCGGCTGGCCGATGGCCTGGCCGGTGCGTTCGGCGGCATGCTGGGCCCGCTCGGCGGCTTCACCGGCGTGATCCCGACGCTCTGGTGCACGCTGCGCGGCTACGAGAAGGACACCCAGCGCGCAGTGATACAGAACTTCAACCTCGCGATGCTCGCGGTCACGATGGCGAGCTACCTGGCCACCGGCGTCGTGACACGCGAGATGTGGCCGATGTTCGCGGTGGTCGCTCCGGCGATGCTGATCCCCTCGCTGCTTGGCGCGCGGGTGTACACCGGCATCAGCGAGGCCAGCTTCCGCAGGGTGGTGCTGGGCCTGCTGACCGCCTCGGGCGTCGCGCTGCTGGTGTCGTCGGTGCCGCGGCTGCTGGCGCGGCTGGGGTGAGATCGGCTTGCGCTCGGGCGTACCCGGCAGGGCGCACTAAGATGACTGCGAATCTGGCGGCCGATGGCCGCTTCACCCTCCTTCTTCAATCGAGCAAGACCCCATGAAAACACGCGCCGCCGTGGCCTGGAAGGCCGGCCAGCCTTTGTCCATCGAAACCGTCGACCTGGAGGGCCCGAAGGCCGGCGAGGTGCTGGTGGAGATCAAGGCCACCGGCATCTGCCATACCGACTACTACACGCTGTCCGGCGCCGACCCCGAGGGCCTGTTCCCGGCCATCCTGGGGCACGAGGGCGCCGGCGTGGTGGTGGACGTGGGCCCGGGCGTCACCAGCCTGCGCCGGGACGACCACGTGATCCCGCTCTACACGCCCGAGTGCCGCAGTTGCAAGTTCTGCCTCTCGCGCAAGACCAACCTGTGCCAGCTGATCCGCGGCACCCAGGGCAAGGGCCTGATGCCGGACGCGACCTCGCGCTTCAGCCTCGACGGCAAGCCCATCCTGCACTACATGGGCACCAGCACCTTCAGCAACTACATCGTGGTGCCCGAGATCGCGCTGGCCAAGATCCGCTCGGACGCACCGTTCGACAAGGTCTGCTACATCGGCTGCGGCGTCACCACCGGGGTGGGCGCGGTGCTGTTCACGGCCAAGGTCGAGGCGGGTGCCAACGTGGTCGTCTTCGGCCTGGGCGGCATCGGGCTGAACGTGATCCAGGGCGCCAAGATGGTGGGCGCCGACAAGATCATCGGCGTCGACCTCAACCCCGAGCGCGAGGCGATGGCGCGCCAGTTCGGCATGACGCACTTCATCAACCCGAAAGACACCGAGAACGTGGTCGACGCGATCGTGCAGCTGACCGACGGCGGCGCCGACTACAGCTTCGAGTGCATAGGCAATACCAAGGTGATGCGCCAGGCGCTGGAGTGCACCCACAAGGGCTGGGGCCGCAGCATCATCATCGGCGTGGCGGAGGCGGGCGCCGAGATCAGCACCCGGCCGTTCCAGCTCGTCACGGGCCGCAAGTGGGAGGGCTCGGCCTTCGGCGGCGCGCGCGGCCGCACCGACGTGCCCAGGATCGTCGACTGGTACATGGACGGCAAGCTCAACATCGACGACCTGATCACCCACCGCCTGAAGCTCGAGGACATCAACACCGGCTTCGACCTGATGAAGAGCGGCGAGTCCATCCGCTCGGTCGTGCTGTACTGAGCGGGAGGCCATGTTGTCTGCCCTCACCACCCTCAGCGAGCACAGCTGCTTCGGCGGCGTCCAGGGCTTCTACCAGCACGACTCCAGCGTGATCGGCCTGCCCATGCGCTTCGGCGTCTACCAGCCGCCGCAGGCCAAGGCGGGCCCGGTGCCGGTGCTGTTCTACCTGGCCGGCCTCACCTGCAACGAAGAAACCTTCGCGATCAAGGCCGGCGCCCAGCGCTACGCCGCGCAGCACGGCCTGATGCTGGTGACGCCGGACACCAGCCCGCGCAACACCGGCGTCGAGGGGGCCGATGCCGCCTGGGACTTCGGCACCGGTGCCGGCTTCTACCTCGATGCCACGCAGGCGCCCTGGCGCGAGCGCTGGCGCATGGGCTCCTACATCACGCAGGAGCTGCGCGAGCTGGTGTGCGAGCAGTTCGAGGCCATGCCCGAGCGCGTGGGCCTGTTCGGCCACTCGATGGGCGGCCACGGTGCCTTGACGCTGGCGCTGAAGAACCCCGGCCTGTACCAGAGCGTCTCCGCCTTTGCGCCCATCGCCGCGCCGTCACAGTGCCCCTGGGGCGTCAAGGCCTTCGGCGGCTATCTGGGCGAAGACCGCGCGGCCTGGGCCGCGCACGACGCGACCGAACTGGTCAAGGCCGGCGCCCGTGCTCCCAGCCTGCTGATCGACCAGGGCCTGGGCGACAAGTTCCTGGCCGAGCAGTTGCACCCGCACCTGTTCGATGCCGCCTGCCGCGATGCGGGCCAGCCGCTGAACCTGCGCCGCCACGAGGGCTACGACCACGGCTATTTCTTCATCGCCAGCTTCATGGAGGAGCACATCGCTCACCATGCGAAGGCCTTGAACGCCTGACGAAACCAAAAAAAGGGGTCAGAGTCATTTTCCGCAGCGCGGA
>DATHWJ010000339.1:0-2337 GCA_035460745.1 Ideonella sp.
CTCAGAGACACGACCCTTGGGGGCCTGCGGCGCCGGGATCATTCAGCCACACCGAAGTGTGTTGCGCAAACTTCTCCCAGAACGTGTTCCAGCCCCGCACCGTCACGACGGTTTTGCAAGTGGCCCCCGTGCTCGGCTTGAAGTCAGCAAGTGCGAGAACCCTGGTGCTCGAACTGCGAAGAACGACCGCCGCCTGCGCGGAGCTGTCCTCGACAACAACCTGCATGGACGCGTTGTTGACGGAAATCGGCGTTGCAACGCCTCCCACCGGGACCCAGATCTTCGAGGTGCTGGACCCGACCTTGCACGTCTCCCAGGCTTGCTTCAGTCTAGACACGGCCACTGCCTGCGGCAAAGGCGAGCAGACCGTGGTGATCACCGATTGGTCTTGCCGGATTGCCTCCGGTGTGGCGAGTCCGGTCGCGCAACCGCCCAAAGTGAGACCGAAGAATGCGACGGCAAGTGCTTCTTTCATGTGCGGTGGGATTTGTTGAGTGCGGCGAATGTATCCCAGCCTCTCTTCTTCAGCTGATCTGCCGAAACGCCATCACCGCCTGGTTGCGCAGCGTGCGCAGCAGGTTCAGCTCCTTCTCCCCCAGCACGATGCCACCGGCCGCCGCCTTGTCGGCGTAGATCAGGCCGAAGGGCGCCTGCTTGAGCACCAGCGGCAGCAGCAAGAAGGTCGGGGCGTGGATCTGCTGGTTGAACCAGGCGGGCAGGCGGGCCGCGATGTTGGCGGCGCCGGTGTCGGCGATCAGCGTGTCGGCGCCCTTCAGGCAGATTGCTGTGAACAGGTCGGGCGGCATGCCCGCCGCGGGGCGCAGCGGCACCTTGAGGGCCGCGGCGACACGTTCCACGTCGTCGCCCAGGCCGAAGCGGCCGGTCAGGGTCTCGGTCTTGGGGTCGCGCAGGCAAAACACCACGCGGCGAAAGCCCAGGGCGCGGTACATGGTCTCCAGGATGATGCGCAGCACCTCGTTGAGCCGGAAGCCCTCCGAGACCATGTGCTGGGTCACGTCCTGGATGCCGGCGGCCAGCAGGTCGGCGGCGGCCTCCTCGGTGGGGGCATGGGCGGAGCGCTCCTGCACCAGCGTGGCGACGTGTTCGCCGTGCGCGGCTTGCAGCTGGTGCGGCGAGAGCGAGTCGGTGTGGGCTTGCGGCGCGGCGGGGGCGAGCAGCCGGCGCGCCGGCGAATGGGCGCCGACCTCCAGGTGCATGGCCTGGGCCAGCTGGGCCAGACGCTGCTGGGCACGCTCGGCGGCCAGCGTCAGCTCGCGCGGCGTGATCGCCAGCGCACGGGCGTGGCGCTGGCCGATCTCGGTGATGCGCTTGGCCGGGTTGGCGGCGTGCAGCAAGGCGTCGGCCACTTCGTTGGCGGCCAGGCCCAGCCAGCGCAGCCGCTCGACACCGGCCTCGGCCGCCCGCGTGGCGACCTCGCCGGCCGGTGAGCGCATGGCCTTTTGCAGGTTGTCCGGGAAGCCCCAGGCGCGTGCGACCCCCAGGCCCAGCTCTTCGAAGCTGATGCCCAGCACGCGCTGCGATGCGATGCCTTCCGGCGTGGCGGCGCCTGCGGCGGGGTGGGTCAAGGTGCGGATCTGCTGGGCCTCTTCGGCGAAGTAGAACTCGGTCAACAAGCGGCCCAGGCCCTGGAACATCGCCGAGAGAAAGGCCTCCTCGCAGTCGCGCGAGCCGCGGGCCAGCTCATCGGCCAGCGTGCCGGCCATCAGCGAGCGCAGGAACTCCTCCTTCAGCCGCTGGGCATGGGCCTTGTCCTTCATGTGCTCCAGCAGCACCAGCGAGAGCGCCATGTTGCGGATGCCGGCGAAGCCGACCAGCGCGACGGCGCGCGAGACGGTGCTCACCGGCCCGCCGGCCGCGCTGTAGTGGGCCGTGTTGACCATGCGCAGCAGCTTGTTGGTCAGCGCCACGTCCTTCAGGATCTCGCCGGAGAGGCTGGCGATGCTGACGTTTTCGGCGTTGGCCACGCGCTGGATGCGGCCGACCGAGTCCGACAGCGCCGGGAAGTCGGTCTTGTGCTTCATGCGCCGCAGCAGGAACTCCAGCGTGCCGCTGCTGGCGGCTGCGTCGTGCGAGTCCGCCGGCGTCAGCCAGGCGGCCAGCGCGGCATGGAACGACGCCGCGTCGGCATGGCGCTGGGCCGGGTCGCGGGCCAGGGCGCGCATCAGGATGGCGCGCAGCGCATCGTCCACCGGCTGCGTCAGCGTGGTGGGCAAGGCCATGTCTTCGCTCTGCACGCGCGCCAGCGCCCGCATCGGGTCGCGCTCGCGCAGCAGCGGCTCGCCGGCCAGCATCTGGCCCAGCAGCATGCCGGCGGCG
>DATHWJ010000340.1:0-15383 GCA_035460745.1 Ideonella sp.
CGGCGCCCTGGTGGCGGCGGTCTTCGCTGGCGCTCCGACTGCCTTCGGATTGCAAGGGGGCCGGCCGCGTCGCCGACTCCTCTTCGCTCGCAAGCTCGCTTCGATCGATGGCGCCGAGTTAGTTGTTGATGCTCGCTGCGCTCGCCGGCCGGCCCCCTTGCAATCCTCAGCGCCGCCAACAGGGCGCCGGCAGGGCACCCGGCAGCGGCCTCCACCATCGGTAGCCGGGCACGAAAACTCGCCCCGCGGGCCACAACCGGTGACTGCTGAGCCGGCCCTGCGCTGTGCGGCGGCTGTGAGAGGCGTCGAGGCGCGGAGGTGGGCTGGCCGGCGCGCGCAGCGCGCTTCAACATCAAACTCGGCGCCACTGTTTGAGCGCAGTGCGCGCAGCGCGCGGAGCGAGTTCGGCGACGCGGCCAGCCCGCCGAGCACCGAGAGCAGTCGGCGCAGCCGACCGCCGAACCCAGCCGCCGCACAACGCAGGGCCGGCTCTGCTCGCGCCGTTCTCCGCATACCGACCACAGGAAATTGACTCTGACCCCAATTCCTTCGGGCAGCCTGCCGGCGGGCTCGCCCGCAGACCAGCGAAACTACCGATGGATTTACTTTTCGCCGCCCGCACCATCGCCGCAGCCGCCGCACACCCATGGCCACCACGCCCGTCACCATCACCCAGATCGCCGAAGCCGCCGGGGTCAGTACCGCCACCGTCGACCGGGTGTTGAACAACCGGCCCGGCGTCAATCCGGTGACCGAGAAGAAGGTGCGCGCGGCGATGCAGTCGCTGGGCACCGGCACGCCGCTGCGGGGCCGGCCGCGGGCGGCTTCGAACTACCGCTTTGCGTTCGTGCTGCCGTCCACCCGGCGCGGCTTCTTCGACCTGGTGGACCGGGTGATCGCGCAGGCCGCGGGCGACTTCCGGCACCAGCACATCACCGAGGTGACGCACCGCCTGAGCGCCAACGACCCGGCCGCATTTGCCGCCGAGCTGGCCGCGCTGAACGACCTCGACGGCGTCGCGGTGCTGGCGCCGGACGTGCCGGCCGTGAAGCTGGCGATCAACGAGCTGGTGCGGGCGGGCGTGCACGTGGTGACCCTCTTCTCCGATGTGCCGGGCTCGATGCGCGAGACCTTCATCGGTGCGGACAACCGGGCCGCCGGGCGCACGGCCGGGCTGCTGCTCGGGCGCGGGCTGCCGCACGACCGGCCCTCGCGCTGCGTGCTGCTGGGCGCCGCGACCCGCTATGCGGCCGAGATCGACCGCGGCATCGGGCTGGCGCATGTGCTGGAGGAGCGCTTCCCGCAGGTGGCGCTGAGCAGCCTGAGCGAGCTGCCGGAGTCGGAGGAGGCGGCCTTCAGGTTCGCCCGCGAGGCGCTGGCCGACACGGCGCTGGGCTCGGCGGTGGACGCGGTGTACCTGGTGGGCGCCGGGGCCCATGGCGTGACCAAGGCGCTGGCCGAGCTGCACCCGGCCCGGCCGGTGGGCGTTGCGGCGCATGATCTGCTGGAGCTGCACCGCACGCTGCTGGTCTCGGGCGCGCTGGGCTACGTGCTGCACCAGGACGTGCACTACGCGGTGCTGGCCGCGGCCCGTGTGCTGCGCTCGCTGTGCGACGGGGTGCGCGGCGCGCTGTCGGTCAGCAGCCCGCGGGTCGAGATCGCAACCGCCGAGAACCTGGCCTGAGAGACTGAGAGCCGAGGCACAACGACGTACTGGAGACCGTGCCATGAAGAAATTCATCAACGATGCCCACAGCCTGCTGCGCGACAGCCTGGCTGGCTACGCCTCGGTGCATGCCGACTTGGTGCGGGTGGCCTTCGAGCCCACCTACGTGGCGCGCCGCCAGCCCGCGGTCAACAAGGTGGCGCTGGTCTCCGGCGGTGGCTCGGGCCATGAGCCGCTGCATGCCGGCATGGTGGGGCGCGGGCTGCTGGACGCCGCCTGCCCGGGCCAGGTCTTCACCTCGCCCACGCCCGACCAGATGCTGGCCGCGGCGCAGGCGGTGGACAGCGGCCGCGGCGTGCTCTTCATCGTGAAGAACTACGCCGGCGACACGATGAACTTCCAGATCGCGACCGAGATGCTGGACATCGAGAACATGACCGTGCTGGTCAACGACGACGTGGCGGTCGAGAACTCCACCCACACCATAGGCCGGCGCGGCGTGGCCGGCACCTTGATGGTGGAGAAGATGGTGGGCGCGGCCGCCGAGGGCGGTGCCGACCTCTTCGAGTGCAAGCAGCTCGGCGACCGCGTCAACGCCTGCACCGCCTCGATGGGCGTGGCCTTCACCAGCTGCACCGTGCCGGCCGCGGGCGTGCCCACCTTCGAGATCGGTGCCGGCGAGATGGAGACCGGCATCGGCATCCACGGCGAGCCCGGCCGGCGCCGCGAGGCCTTCAAGCCCGCCAGCGCCATCGTCGACGACCTGCTGGGCGCCGTGCTGGCCGACCTGCGCCCCACCCGCGGGCAGCGGCTGCTGCTGCACGTGAACGGGCTGGGCGGCACGCCGCTGATGGAGCTCTACCTGCTGCATCACCTGGCGCAGCAGCGGCTGGAGAGCGACGGGCTGGTGATCGCGCGCTCGCTGGTGGGCAACTACACGACCTCGCTCGACATGGCCGGCGCGTCGCTCACCGTCACGCTGCTCGACGACGAGCTCACCGGCCTGTGGGACGCGCCGGTGCACGCGCCGGCGCTGCGCTGGTGAGCCGCCCTCAGCGCGGCGCTGCGGCAGTGGCCTGCGGCAGCGTCTCGTCGCCGCCCAGCGCCTGGTAGAGCGCAAGCCGGTTCAGCAGCTCGGACAAGCGCGCCTGCACCAGCGCCTGGTTGGCGCTGACCAGCGAACGCTCCGCGTCCAGGGTGTCGAGCAGGCTGGCCGCACCCTGCTGCAGCTTCAGCCGCGTCAGCCGCGTGCGCTCGCTCTCGGCGGCCAGCAAGTCTTGCTGCGCACGCACCTGCCGCGTCCAGGAGCCCTGCGAGACCAGGCCGTCGGCAGCTTCCTTGAAAGCCGTCTGCAAGGCCTTTTCATACTGCGCCACGGCGATGTCGCGGTTGACTTCGCTGACCTTCACGTTGGCCCGGTTGCGGCCCGCGTCGAAGATGGCCACCGCGGCCTGCCCGGCCAGGCTCCACGCGAAGGTGCCCGAGTTAACCAGGCCCTTGAGCGTGTCGCTGACCACGCCGGCGCTGCTGCTCAGCGTGATGCGCGGGAACATCGCGGCCCGTGCGGCCCCGATGTTGGCGTTGGCGGCGATCAGCAGCTGCTCGGCCTGCATGACATCGGGCCGGGCCAGCAGCACGTCGGACGGCAGGCCGACCGGCACCGGCGCCAGCCAGTCGGCGGCCGCCAGGCGGGCGCCGGCCGGCGGCAGCAGCTCGGCCGCCAGCGGCTCGCCGACCACCAGGTTCAGCGCGTTCACGTCCAGCGCACGCTGGCGCTCGGCTTGCGCCAGCGAGGCCTCGGCCTGGGCGCCGAGCGTCTGGGCCGTGCGCAGGTCGAGGTCGGAGGCGGCGCCCACCGAGGCGCGCAGCGTGGTCAGGCGCAGCGTCTCGGCCCGGGTGCGCAGCGTGTCGCGGGCCAGCGCCAGCAGCTCCTCGTCCGCGGCCAGCGTCAGGTAGGCGGTCACCACCTGGGAGACCAGCGAGAGCCTGGCGCTGCGGCTGGCCGACTCGGTGGCCAGCAGGTTGGCCGCGGCGGCGTCGCTGAGGTTGCGCAGGCGGCTGAGCAGATCCACCTCGTAGGAGCTGACCGAGAAGCCCGCCTGCAGCGTGGTGGCCATCTTGCCGTCGGAGTTGGGCTCGCGCGTGGCGCCCGCGGCCAGGTTCACCGTCGGCCAGCGGTCGGCATCGGTGATGCGCAGCTGCGCGCGGCTCAGCTCGACATTGAGCATCGCGACCCGCAGGTCGCGGTTGTTGGCGAGCGCGCGCTCGACGACCTGGCGGGTGCGGTCGTCGCGCACCAGGGCCGACCAGGCCGGCAGCGCCGTCGTGGCGGCCGCGTCCGCGGCCGGCAACTGCGCCGGCACCGGTGCCGCAGGGCGCTGGTAGCCGGGGGCCAGGTTGACGCAGCCGGCCAGGGCCAGCGCGCTCACGAGCGCCAGGGACTTGAGAGACATCTGCGGGCGCATCAACGGCCCTCCTTGTGTTGGGCCACGGCCGCTGCGGCTTCGGTCGCCGGCGAGCTGATCGTGCCGTGGTGCGGCGCCACGTGGCCCCCCGGGAACAGGCGCCGTATCACCACGTAGAACACCGGCACCAGCAGCACGGCCAGCACGGTCGCGGTGATCATGCCGCCCATCACGCCGGTACCGATCGCGCGCTGGCTGGCCGAGCCAGCGCCGCTGGAGATCGCCAGCGGCAGCACGCCGAGGATGAAGGCGAACGAGGTCATGATGATCGGGCGGAAGCGCAGGTGGCAGGCCTGCAGCGTGGCCTCGAGCAGGCCCTTGCCCTCGGCCTGCAGGTCCTTCGCGAACTCGATGATCAGGATCGCGTTCTTCGCCGAGAGGCCGATGATGGTGATCAGGCCGACCTTGAAGTACACGTCGTTGGGCATGTCGCGGAACCACACGCCGAGCAGCGCACCGAGCACACCCAGCGGCACCACCAGCAGCACGGCGGCCGGGATGCTCCAGCTCTCGTACAGCGCAGCCAGGCAGAGGAACACCGCGAGCATCGAGAAGGCGAGCAGGATGGTCGCCTGCGAGCCGGACAGCTTCTCCTCGCGCGATTGGCCGGTCCACTCGAAGGCGAAGCCCAGGGGCAGCTGGCCGGCCAGGCGCTCCATCTCGGCCATCGCTTCGCCGGTGGAGTGGCCGGCGGCGGCGTCGCCGCTGATCTTCATCGCCGGGTAGCCGTTGTAGCGCACGGTCTGGATCGGGCCGGTGACCCAGCGCGTCGATGCGAAGGCCGACAGCGGCACCTGCTGGCCCTGGGAGTTGGTGACCTGCATCTTCAGGATGTCTTCGGGCTGCATGCGCGCCGCCGCGTCGGCCTGCACCACCACGCGCTGCAGGCGGCCGGCGTTCGGGAAGTCGTTGACATAGGAGGAGCCCATCGCCGTGGACAGCAGCGTGCCTATGGTGCTGAAGGGCACGCCCAGCGCCGCGGCGCGCTCGCGGTCGATGTCCAGCTGCAGCTGCGGCGCGTCTTCCAGCCCGTCGGGCCGGATGCCCTGCAGGATCTTGCTCTGGCCGGCCATGCCCAGCAGCTGGTTGCGCGCGGCAAGCAGCGCGGCGTGGCCCTGGCCGGCGCGGTCCTGCAGGCGGAAGTTGAAGCCGGTGGCGGTGCCCAGCTCGGGGATGGGCGGCGGGCTCAGCGGGAAGATGAAGGCATCGCGCACGCCGCCATACAGCGCGCCGAAGGCACGGCCGGCCAGCGCCTGTGCGCTGTGCTCCTTGCCCTTGCGCTCGGACCAGTCCTTCAGCGGCACGAAGGCCAGCGCGGCGTTCTGGCCGGAGCCCGAGAAGCTGAAGCCCAGCACGCCGACGACCTTGTCGACCTCGGGCTGCGCGAGGAAGAACTTCTCGACCTGCTGCAGCACGGCCTCGGTGCGCGACTGCGCCGCGCCGGGCGGCAACTGCACGTTGACGATCAGGTAGCCCTGGTCTTCGTTGGGCAGGAAGGAGGTCGGCAGCCTCGTGTAGAGCAGGCCCACGGCGGCGACGATGACGGCGTAGATCACCAGGTAGCGGCCGGCGCGCGGGATGATGCGCGCGACCACCGACTCATAGCTCTTGGCGGTGCGCCGGAAGCCCCGGTTGAACCAGCCGAAGAAGCCCTTGCGCTCATGGTGCCCGGCCGACACGGGCTTGAGCAGCGTGGCGCACAGCGCGGGGGTCAGCGAGAGCGCGAGGAAGGCCGAGAACAGGATGGACACCGCCATCGACAGCGAGAACTGGCGGTAGATGTTGCCCACCGAGCCGCTGAAGAAGGCCATGGGCAGGAACACCGCGACCAGCACCACGGTGATGCCGATGATGGCGCCGGTGATCTGGCCCATCGCCTTGCGCGTGGCCTCCACCGGCCCCAGGCCCTCCTCGGACATGATGCGTTCGACGTTCTCGACGACCACGATGGCATCGTCCACCAGGATGCCGATCGCCAGCACCATGCCGAACAGCGTCAGCACGTTGATCGAGAAGCCGAGCACCAGCATCACCGCGAAGGTGCCGGTCAGCGCCACCGGCACGACGATGGTCGGGATCAGCGTGTAGCGGAAGTTCTGCAGGAAGACCAGCATCACGACGAACACCAGCGCGATCGCCTCGACCAGGGTCTTGACGACCTCCTCGATCGAGATGCTGACGAACTTGGAGCTGTCGTAGGGCACGTCGTAGCTCACGCCTTCGGGCATGAACTTCTTCAGGTCCGCCATGCGCGCACGGATGGCCTTGGCCGTGCCGAGCGCGTTGCCGCTGGGCGAGAGCTGGACGCCGATGCCGGTGGCGGTGACGCCGTTCAGCCGCGACGAGCTGGCGTAGGTCTGGGCGCCCAGCTCGACGCGGGCCACGTCCTTCAGCCGCACGCTGGAGCCGTCGGCATTGGCGCGCAGCTGGATGGCGCCGAATTGCTCGACCGTGGTCAGCTGGCCGTTGACGTTGATCGAGGCGTAGATCGCCTGCGAATCGGTGTTGGGCAGCGCGCCTATGCTGCCGGCGGAGACCTGCAGGTTCTGCGCGGCGATCGCGCTGGTCACGTTGGCCGCCGACAGGCCGTAGCCGACCAGCTTGGCCGGGTCGATCCAGATGCGCATCGCCCGCTCGGTGCCGAAGAGCTGGGCCTGGCCCACGCCGGGCACGCGCAGCAGCTCGGGCACGATGTTGCGCGCCGCGTAGTCGCCGAGGGCCACCGGGTCGTAGGCCTTGTTGGTGGAGGTCAGCATCACGAACAGCAGGAAGTTCGAGCGCGACTTGTCGACGCGCACGCCCTGCTGCGTGACCGAGCTGGGCAGGCGCGGCGTGGCCCGGCTCAGCCGGTTCTGCACCTCGACCTGGGCGATCGAGATGTCGGTCCCGGGCTCGAAGGTCACGGTGATGGTGCCCGAGCCGGTGGCCTCGGCGCTGGACTCCATGTAGATCAGGCCCGGCGAGCCGTTGAGCTCCTGCTCGATGACCGCCAGCACGCTGTCCTCCAGCACCTGCGCCGAGGCGCCGGGATAGGTGGCGTTGATGACGATGGCCGGCGGCGCGACGGTGGGGTACTGCGCCACCGGCAGCCGCGTGATCGAGGCCGCGCCGATGACGAGGATGAACAGCGCGATGACCCACGCGAAGATGGGCCGGTCGATGAAAAAGCGGGAAGACATGTTGTGGGCGCTCCCCGGCTTCAGCGGCTGGCGGCCGAGGCCGGCGCCGTTGCCGAAGCGGCGGCGGGCGGCGCCCAGGGCACCGGCGTCACCGGCGACTTGGGCTGGATCTTCTGGAAGCCATCGACCACCACCTGCTCGCCGGCCTTCAGCCCTCCGAGCACCACCCACTGGCCGTCACGCGAGCCGCCGAGCTGCACCGGGCGGCTTTGCGGCGTCTTGTCGGCGCCGACGACCAGCACCGTGTCGCCCGAGGTACCGCGTGTGACGGCCTGCTGCGGCACCAGGATCGCGCCCGCGCTGCGGGCCTGCGACAGGCGCACCCGCACATACAGGCCGGGCAGCAGCTCGCCCTTGGGGTTGGGCAGCTCGGCGCGCAGCGTGACCTGGCCGGAGGTGGCATCGACCGTCAGGTCGGTGAACAGCAGCTTGCCGGGCAGCGGGTACTCGGTGCCGTCGTCGAGCACGACCTTGATCTGGCTGTCGCCGCTGGACTGCAGCTTGCCGGCTTCCATCGCGCGCTTCAGCCGCAGCGCTTCGGTGGCGGACTGGGTGAAGTTGACATACAGCGTGTCGACCTGCTGGATGGTGGCCAGCAGGGTGGCCTCGGTCGAGCTGACCAGCGCGCCCTCGGTGACCTCGGCGCGGCCGATGCGGCCGGAGATGGGCGCCGTGACCGATGCGTAGTCCACGCTCAGGCGCGACTGCTGCACCGCCGCCTTGGCCGAGGCCACGTCGGCGATGGCCTGCTTCTGCGCAGCCTGCGCGGCCACCCAGTCCTGCTGGCTGATGGCGCGGGCCTCGGCGAGCGGCTTGTAGCGGTCGTAGGTGGCCTGCGCATTGGCCAGCGTGGCCTCGGCGCGGGCCTGCGCGGCCAGGCTGCTGTCGAGCTGCGCGCGGTAGGGCGCGGCGTCGATCGCGAACAGGCTCTGGCCGGACTTCACCTTGCTGCCCTCGGCGAACAAACGCTTTTGCACCACGCCGGTGACCCGGGCGCGGACCTGCGCGGTGCGCAAGGCCTCGAGCCGGCCCGGCAGCTCGGTGGTGAGCGCGACCGAAGTGGGCTCGACGGTGACCACGCCGACTTGCGGCGGGGGCGGCTTCTGGCCGCCCTGGGCCTGGGCGTCGCCCTTGCCGCAGGCCACCAGCATCGCCGCCGAGGCGACGGCCAGCAGCAGCGTGGCGGGCGCGGCGAGGCGGCTGCGCCGCGACGGCGCGCCGACGGCGGAAGAAAGAGACAACGACGGGTCGGCAGAGTGCATGGGCGCAGCGAGCATGGGGTTCCTTCAGGATCGGGACCAACCCGCCATCGCGCGCCTGCAAGCGTGCGCGCCACACCGCTCGAAAGATCGCACCGCCACGCCGCGGGCGGCAAGGCCCGGACGGGGCCGCGCGTGCAAGCGCCCGTGGTGACTGGCGCCTTGTTGACCTCACGCTGCGGCGGGTGCAGATCCCCGGGGTATGTCGGGGCCTGGTTGTGAACGAGGGGCAGTATACATACAATCTTGAATGTATGTTGCACGGCAGCATCCGTGTAAGCAGAGCTTTACCCACCGTCACCCATGGCCCGAAAAACCAAAGCCGAAGCGCAGGAAACACGCCACCAGCTGCTGGACGCCGCCGAGCAGGTGTTCCGCGAGCAAGGCGTTTCGCGCACCTCCTTGCAGGACGTGGCCGCCGCCGCCGGCCTGACGCGCGGCGCCATCTACTGGCACTTCAAGGACAAGGCCGACCTCTTCACGGCCATGATGGACCGCGTGGTGCTGCCCTGGGAGGAGGCGCACGAAGCGCTGCTGTCCGCCGCGCCGATAGACAGGCCGCTGGAGACGCTGGCCTTCTTGGCCACCGACCCGCTGGAGCGGCTGCAGGCCTCGGTCCACATCCAGCAGGTGTTTCGCATCGCGATGCACTTCACCGAGTACATCGACGACTTCGCGCCCGTGCGCCAGCACCAGGTCGACTCTATTGACCACTACCTGAACGAGATGGCGGTCTTGTTCGAGCGCGCGGCGAGCCGCCAGTTGCTGGTCGCCGGCATACCGCCGCGAGCGGCCGCGATGGGCTTGTTCGCGCTGGTCGATGGGCTGATGCGGCACTGGGTGCTGCTGCCCGAGCAGTTCGACCTGGTGAGCACCGGCCGCATCGCGGTGACGGCCTACCTCGCCGGCCTCACGGCCCCTACAGCAGCAGCGCCAGCCGCTCCAGCAAGATCACCGCAAAAAAGCCCAGCCCGGCCAGCACCGTCCACTTGACGATCACGATGCCGCGCAGGCGCCAGCGCGGGTCGCGCGTGCCAATGTAGGCGCCGAAACAGAGGATGCCCGCCAGCAACAGCAGGCCGAAGACGAGGCGGAAGACGAGCATCAGCGAGATCTGATCTCGATCACCAGGCGGGAGCGAGGGCAGCAAACCCGGCCGGGGCGCGCTCTTCGTCCTCGAAGGTCACGTACTCATACGCCTCGGCGTCGGCCAGCAGCGTGCGCAGCAGCTTGTTGTTCAGCGCGTGGCCGCCCTTGAACGAGGTGTAGGCGGCCAGCAGCGGGCTGCCGGCGATGTAGAGGTCGCCGATCGCATCCAGGATCTTGTGCTTGGCGATCTCGTCGTCGTAGCGCAGGCCGTCGCTGTTGAGCACGCGGTAGTCGTCGATCACGATCGCGTTGTCCATGCTGCCGCCCAGCGTCAGGCCGCGCGAGCGCATCGCCTCGACGTCCTTGGTGAAGCCGAAGGTGCGGGCCCGCGCGATCTCCTGCTTGTAGCGGCCCGAGCCCATGTCGAAGGTGACCTGCTGGCCCGTGGCATCGACGGCCGGGTGGTTGAAGTCGATCTCGAAGGTGAGCTTGTAGCCGTGGTAGGGCTCCAGCCGGGCCCACAGCAGCTTGGCGCCCTCGCCCTCGCGCACTTCGACCTTCTTCTTGACGCGCAGGAAGCGCTTGGCGGCGTTCTGCTGCTCGATGCCCGCGCTTTGCAGCAGGAACACGAAGCTGGCCGACGAGCCGTCGAGGATGGGCACCTCGTCGGCCGTGATGTCGACATAGAGGTTGTCCAGGCCCAGGCCGGCGCAGGCCGACATCAGGTGCTCGATGGTCTGCACCTTGGGGCCGCCGGGATCGCCGCCCGGCGAGATGGTGGAGGCCATGCGGGTCTCGCTGACCGAGTCGAAGCGCACCGGGATATCGACCGGCACCGGCAGGTCGATGCGGCGGAACACGATGCCGGTGTCCGGCGCGGCGGGCCGCAGCGTCATCTCGACCTTCTGGCCGCTGTGCAGGCCCACGCCGACGGCGCGGGTGAGGGACTTGAGGGTGCGTTGTTTGAGCATGGGGTGCGGCGTAGGTCGGACTGCGAGGCCTAACGAGGGCCGGTCAAGCGGCGTTGACCGCATGCGGCCCGCCGCGATTGTCCGCCAGCCGCCGCCATGCCGGTGGGCCGGCCGCCGAGTGACGCTTCAAACGCTAAGGGCCATTGCCGGGCTGCGCAACGCCATGCGGCAACTTGATACACTGCGAATAAGAGTAATTCGCAATTGCTGTGCCCGCCCCACCCCGGTCATCACAGCGTTTCACCACAGGTGCTCCCTTGAAAATGTCCTTCTCGTCGCTCGCCCGCGCGATCGCCCTGGCCGCTGGCATCGCCGGCCTGGCCGCGGCCTCGCAGGCCCAGACCGCTGCGGTCAAGCCCTCTGCCGAAGGCATCGTGGTCTACAACGCGCAGCACGCCAGCCTGACCAAGGCCTGGGCCGGTGCCTTCACCAAGGAGACCGGCATCAAGGTCACGCTGCGCCAGGGCAGCGACACCGAGTTGGGCAACCAACTGGTGCAAGAAGGCAAGGGCTCGCCGGCCGACGTGTTCCTGACCGAGAACTCGCCCGCGATGGCGCTGGTGGACAACGCCGGCCTCTTCGCGCCGCTGGACGCCGACACGCTGGCCCAGATCCCCGCCAACTTCCGCCCGTCGCACGGCCGCTGGACCGGCCTGGCGGCGCGCACCACCGTCTTCGTCTACAACAAGAGCAAGCTCGCGCCGGCCCAGTTGCCGAAGTCGCTGCTGGACCTGGCCGGCCCGTCGTGGAAGGGCCGCTGGGCCGCCTCGCCCGCCGGCGCCGACTTCCAGGCCATCGTCAGCGCGCTGCTGGAGCTCAAGGGCGAAGCCGCCACGGCCGCCTGGCTCAAGGGCATGAAGGCCAACGCCACCGCCTACCGCGGCAACAGCGTGGTGCTGAAGGCCGTCAATGCCGGCGAGATCGACGGCGGCGTGATCTACCACTACTACCGCTTCGGCGACCAGGCCAAGACCGGCGAGAACAGCAACAACACCGAGCTGCACTACTTCCGCAACGAAGACCCGGGCGCCTTCGTCAGCATCTCCGGCGGCGGCGTGCTGGCCTCCAGCGAGCACAAGGCCGAGGCGCAGGCCTTCGTCAAGTGGATCGCCGGCAAGGGCGGCCAGGAGATCCTGAAGACCGGCGACTCGTATGAATACGCCGTCGGCGTCGGCGCGGCGTCCAACGCCAAGCTGGTGCCGCTGGCCGACTTGCACGCTCCCAAGGTCGAACCCTCCAAGCTCAACAGCAAGAAGGTCAGCGAACTGATGACACAGGCCGGCATTCTGTGAGCCCCCACGCTCCCTCCGGTCGCTGCCCCCCGAGGGGGCTCGCGCGGCGGACCGGCGGAGCCGGATCCGCGCACGCCCTGGGCTTTGGTCGAGGCGTGCGCAGCGAGGAGCCGCGGTGCGGCGCAGGGCGCTGATGCCGACCACCCAGGTTGCCGAGATGACACGCGCCTGCATCGCACCCGAGGCCGTGCCGGCCGTCGGAGAGCCGGCGCGAGGCGGCCGCGTTGCGGCCGGTGTTCGCATGCCGTGGATGACCGGCCTGGCGCTGGTGGTCACGCTGCTGGCGCTGCTGCCGCTGGGCTTCATCGCCTGGGTGGCGTTCCAGACCGGCTGGGCCACCGCCTCGGCGCTGATCTTCCGGCCGCGGGTCGGCGAGCTGCTGGTCAACACCGCGCTGCTGGTCGGCATCACCGTGCCGGTGTGCGCGACGCTGGCGCTGGCGCTGGCCTGGCTGACCGAGCGCAGCGACCTGCCCGGTGCCCGCTGGTGGGCCTGGCTGGCCGTGGCGCCGCTGGCGGTGCCGGCCTTCGTGCACAGCTATGCGTGGATCAGCCTGTGGCCCTCGCTGCACGGCCTGTTCGGCGGGGTCTGGGTCTCGGTGATCGCCTACTTCCCGTTCCTCTACCTGCCGATCGCGTCGTCGCTGCGGCGGCTCGACCCGGCCATCGAGGACGCCGCCGCTTCGCTGGGGCTGAGCCCCTGGCAGGTCTTTCTGCGCGTCGTGCTGCCGCAGCTGCGGCTGGCGCTGTGCGGCGGCGCGCTGCTGATCGGGCTTCACCTGCTGGCCGAGTACGGCCTGTACGTGATGATCCGCTTCGACACCTTCACCACCGCCATCGTCGACCAGTTCCAGTCCAGCTACAACGGCCCGGCCGCCAACATGCTGGCCGGCGTGCTGGTGGTGGCCTGCTTCGGCCTGCTGGGGCTGGAGGCGCTGCTGCGCGGGCGCGAGCGTTATGCCCGCGTCGGCTCGGGCGCCGCCCGCCTGCTGCCGCGCCGCCGCCTCGGCAAGCTCACCGCGCTGGCGCTGCTGCTGCCGGTGCTGACGACCGCGCTGGCGCTGGGCGTGCCGCTGATCACGCTGGGCCGCTGGCTGCTGGCGGGCGGCGCCGGCATCTGGCGCCTGGGCGAGCTGGGCCCTGCCCTGGGCCAGACGCTGCTGCTGGCGCTGGGCGGCAGCCTGCTCACGGTGCCGGCCGCGGTGCCCATGGCCTGGCTCGCGATACGCGCGCCCAGCCGGCTGCAGCGCCTGCTCGAGGGCTGCAACTACCTGATAGGCTCGCTGCCCGGCGTGGTCGTCGCGCTGGCGCTGGTGACCGTCACCGTGCGGGTCACGCCCTCCATCTACCAGACCGCCGTCACCGTGCTGCTGGCCTATGCCATGCTGTTCTTGCCGCGCGCGCTGATCAGCCTGCGCGCCGGCATCGCCCAGGCCCCGGTGGAGCTGGAGCAGGTGGCGCGCAGCCTGGGCCGCACGCCGGCGCAGGCCTTGTGGGCCGTCACCATCCGGCTGGCGGCGCCGGGCGCGGCGGCCGGCGCGGCGCTGGTCTTCCTCGGCATCACCACCGAGCTCACCGCCACGCTGATGCTGGCGCCCAACGGCACCCAGACGCTGGCCACCGCCTTCTGGGCCTACAGCAGCGAGATCGACTACGCAGCCGCCGCGCCCTACGCGGTCTTGATGGTGGCGCTCTCGCTGCCCATGACCTGGCTGCTCCACGTGCAATCAAAACGGGTCGCAGGACGATGAGTTTTCTGGAAGTGCAGGCCGCCTGCAAACGTTATGGCCGCGCCCAGGTGCTGGACCACGTCGATCTCGACGTGGCCTCTGGCAGCCGCACCGTCATCGTCGGCCCCTCGGGCTCGGGCAAGACCACGCTGCTGCGCCTGATCGCCGGCTTCGAGCTGCCCGACAGCGGCCGCATCGTGCTGGCCGGGCAGACGCTGGCCGACGGCGCCGACGCGCTGCCGGCGCACCGCCGCGGCATCGGCTTCGTGCCGCAGGACGGTGCGCTCTTCCCCCACCTCAGCGTGGCCGACAACATCGGCTTCGGCCTGCCGCGCAACGCACCCGGCCGCGCCCAGCGCATCGCCGAGCTGATGGAGATGGTGGCGCTGCCGCAGGCCATGCTCGCGCGCCGCCCGCACGAGCTCTCCGGCGGCCAGCAGCAGCGCGTCGCGCTGGCCCGCGCGCTGGCCCAGCGGCCGCAGCTGATGCTGCTGGACGAGCCCTTCTCCGCGCTCGACACCGGCCTGCGCGCCAGCACCCGCAAGGCCGTCGCCGAGCTGCTGGGCGGCGCCGGCATCACCACCATCCTGGTCACCCACGACCAGGCCGAGGCCTTGTCCTTCGCCGACCAGGTGGCCGTGATGCGCGCGGGGCGGCTGGTACAGGTCGGCCGGCCGCTGGAGCTCTACCTGCAGCCCCAGGACCCCGAGACCGCCAGCTTCCTCGGCGACACCGTGATCCTGCCGGCGCAGCTGCAGCAAGGCTGGGCCGACTGCGCGCTGGGCCGCATCGCCACCGACGACCCGCGCGGCCAGGGCGCGGTACAGATCATGCTCAGGCCCGAGCAGTTGCAGCTGCAGCCGGTGTCCGGCCACGGCGAGGACGCCGCGGCCGCCAGCGGCGCCGGTGCCTGCCGCGGCGTGGTGACCGAGGTCGACTTCGGCGGCTCGGTCTGCGGCGTGGCGGTGCGGCTGCTGGGAGACCAGCCCGGCTCGGCGGCGCCCATCCTGGTGCGCAGCCCGGCGGTGCATGTGCCGGCGGTGGGCGACAGCGTCTCGATCAGCGTGCTGGGGCGGGCGCACGTGTTCGGGGCCGCCGCGGCATAGGCCTTCCCGCGGCGGCCGGGTTGGCGCGGTTCAGCGCACCGCGCCCCGCACCAGCGGCAGGTCCAGCAACACCCGCGTGCCCTGCCCCGGCCGGCTCTCGATCTCGATCTGGCCGCCCAGCCGGCCGGCGCGCTGGCGCAGGTGGCGCAGGCCGCGGCCGTGCAGGGCGGTGGCGCTGTCGAAGCCGACCCCGTCGTCGGCGATCACGACACGCACGCCGCCCTCGGTCTGCAGCGTCGCGACCCGCACCTCGCCGGCGCGGGCGTGCTTGAGCACATTGGTCAGCACCTCCTGCACGATGCGCAGCACGTGCAAGGCATCGGGCGGGTGCAGCCACTCCAGCGGCGGCAGGTCTTCGACCTCCCAGAGCATGCGCAGCCCGGCCGACTCGAGCCGGCTGCCCAGGCGATGGCGCAGCGACGCCAGCAGCGTGACCAGGTCGTGGCCTATCGGCTCCAGCGAGTCGATCACCAGCCGCAAGTCGTCGACGCACTCGCGCAGCAGCAGCGCCACCGCGGCGCTGTCGAGCTTGCCCTGCTCTACCAGCACCAGCGAGGACATCAGCGTCGAGCCCAGGCCGTCGTGCATGTCGCGCATCAGGCGCTGGCGCTCCAGCAGCAGCGCCTG
>DATHWJ010000341.1:0-15969 GCA_035460745.1 Ideonella sp.
CACGCCCGCGCCGTCATCGCCGTCGATGCAGAGCGGCGTCACGCCCTGCAGCACTTTCACGCCGGCACGGCGCAGGCAGCGCGCGCTACGCCGCCGAGCGCGACACGCTGCGGCGTCGCCTGGCGACCATGGAGCGCTTCCGCCGCGGGCTGGCCCAGGCCTTCCCCTGGCCGCACGAGCGCGCGGCCGCGCTGCCCGACGACGCGGTGCTGTGCCGCTGCGAGACGGTGACGGCAGGCGAGCTGCGCCGTTGCGTGCGCGAGATGGGCAGCCAGGAGCTCAACCGGGCCAAGGCCTTCAGCCGCGTCGGCATGGGCCGCTGCCAGGGCCGCTTCTGCGGCCATGCGGCGGCCGAGGTGGTGGCCCACGCGGCGGCCATCCCTGTCGAGCAGGTGGGCCGGCTGCGTGCGCAGGCCCCCGTCAAGCCCTTGATGATGAACACGGCCGAGCGGCCGCTGGGCGAGGCATGAGGCAGACCCAGACAGTGACCCGGACGCTGAGGGCCGATGTCGCCGTGATCGGCGGCGGCCTGGTCGGTGCGACGGCGGCCTTCTTCCTGCGCCGCCGCGGCCACTCGGTGCTGCTGCTGGAGCGCGGCCTGGTGGGCCAGCAGGCCAGCGGCACCAACTTCGGCAACGTGCGCCGCCAGGGCCGCCTGCTCGCGCAACTGCCGCTGGCGAACCGGGCGCGCGATGTCTGGGGCCGCATGAAGGCGCTGATAGGCGACGACGCCGAGTTCCTGCCGCGGGGCCACGTGCGCGTCTGCTACACCGGGGTGCAAGCCGACAGCTTCGAGCGCTACGCGCAGGACGCCAAGGCCTATGGGCTGGAGCTGGAACTCTTCAATGCGGCAGGCCTGAAGCGACGCTTCGGCTTCTTCGGGCCGCAGGTGGTCGCCGGCTCGTGGTCGGCGGTGGACGGGCACGCCAACCCGCGGCTGGCGGCGCCGGCCTTTGCGCGAGCGGCAGCCCGCGAAGGCGTGGTGGTGCGCGAGAACACCGAGGTGCTGCACGTCGAGCGCAGCGGAGAAGACTTCCTCGTGCAGGCGGCCGGTGGCCTGCAGTGCCGCGCACCCGTGGTGCTGGTGTGCACGGGGGCGTGGGGCGACCGGCTGGCGTCGGCCTTCGGCGAGCCGGTGCCGCTGGTGGCCCATGGGCCGCAGATGGGCGTGACCGAGCCGCTGCCCTACCGCATCGAAGCGACGGTGGGCGTCTCGTCGCCCCTCGTCGAAGAGGGCGTCTACTTTCGCCAGATCACGCGCGGCAACATCGTCTTCGGCGGTGGTTGCAAAGGCCCGGCCTTTGCCGACCGGCTGCGGGCCCATGTGAAGCCGGACAACACGCTGCGCCAGCTGCGCGAGCTGCGCCGCCTGGCACCGGCGCTGGGCGGCGCGCAGTTGATACGCGTCTGGAGCGGCATCGAAGGCTATCTCGCCGATGGCAAGCCCGTGCTCGGGCCCAGCGCTCGGGTGCCCGGCCTGCACTACGCCTTCGGCTTTTGCGGCGAGGGCTTCGCGATCGCCCCGGGCGTGGGCGAAACCATGGCCGAGTGGATCTCCACCGGGCGCACGGCCATGCCCATCGATGAGTTCCACATCCGCCGTTTCGCCGCCGCGCCCGCTTCATCCCCGGAGCCCTGATCCATGTCCACGCTCGCCGACATCGCCGATCTGCTGCCCGACCTGGTGGCCCTGCGGCACGACCTGCACGCCCACCCCGAGCTGGCGTTCGCCGAGCACCGCACGGCCGCCATCGTGGCGCAGGCGCTGACCGAGCTCGGGCTGGAGGTGCATACCGGCATCGGCGGCACCGGCGTGGTGGGGGTGCTGCGCAACGGCAGCGGCAGGGGCAGCGTCGGCCTGCGGGCCGACATGGACGCGCTGCCCATCGTCGAGGCCAGCGGCGTGGCCCACACCAGCACGGCCCACGGCGTGCACCACGGCTGCGGCCACGACGGCCACACCAGCATGCTGCTCGGCGCGGCCCGCCACCTGGCCCGCACGCGCCGCTTCGACGGCAGCGTGAACTTCATCTTCCAGCCTGCCGAAGAGGGCCGCGGCGGCGCCCGCGCGATGGTGGCCGAGGGCTTGTTCGAGCGCTTCCCGTGCGACGCCGTCTACGCGCTGCACAACTGGCCCGATCTGCCGCTGGGCAGCGCGCAGACCCGGCCGGGGCCCATCATGGCGGCGGCCGACCGCTTCGACATCACCGTGCGCGGCAAGGGCGGCCACGCCGCACAGCCGCACCGCACGCCCGACGCCATCCTGGCGGCCGGGGAGCTGGTCACGCAACTGCACACGCTGGTCTCGCGCCGCATCGACCCCACCCGCTCGGCGGTGCTCTCCATCACCCGCATCGAAGGCGGCCAGTCGCACAACGTGCTGCCCGCGTCGGTCGCGCTGACCGGCACGGTGCGCACTTTCGATGCCGACGTGCAGGACACGCTGGAAGCTGCGCTGCGCCAGGTGGCGCAGGGCGTGGCGCTGGCCAGCGGCACGCAGATCGAGGTGGACTACCTGCGCTACTACCCGGCCACGGTGAACAGCGCCGCCGAGGCCGATCTGGCGCTGGCCGGCGCGCGCGCGGTGGGCCTGGCCGCCAGCGTGGCGCCGGCACCCGCTTTCACTTCAGAAGACTTCGCGTTCATGCTGCAGCAGCGGCCGGGCGCCTACCTCTGGCTGGGCCAGCGGCGCGAGGGCAACGATGCGCCCTTGCACCACCCGAGCTATGACTTCAACGATGCGGCGCTGGGCCACGGCGTGGCCTGGTTTTGCGCGATGGCGGAGCGCGTGCTGGCGAGCTCCCCGCGCGCTGCGGTTTGAGGGCGATCTTCAGCAGGAAGTTCGCCGAGGCGGTGCCGATTCGGCAGCTTGCTTCTTGGGCTTTCCCTATGCTTGGGATCCAGTACTTACCCTAGCAACTCAGCGTCGGAGTTTCAGATGAACCCTTCCAAGCTTCTCGCGGCCGCCGCCCTGCTGGCAGGCGCCGCCGCCTCGAGCGGCGTGCAGGCCCACGGCATCTGGTTTGCGCAGCGCTCGACCCAGTTGGCCTTGATCTACGGCGTGGGCGCCGACGATCTCGACGCGGTCAAGCGCTTGCCGCTGATCAAGAGCATTGCCGGCTACGACGCCGACTGGAAGGCCATTCCCACCAAGTTCCGGGCCGCTGGGCCGCTGCTGCTGGTGGACAGCGAAAGCGCGCCCAACGTGGTCGCCGCGGTGCTCGACAACGGCACCTGGAGCAAGACGCCCGATGGCGAGTGGCACAAGAAGGGCCGCGACGAAGTGCCGAACGCCACGCTCAGCGAGAGGACCATGAAGTACGCAGTGGCGATACGCGGCCCGCTCTCGACCCCGCTGCCCGCCTTGCCCGAGCAGACGCTGCAGGTAGTGCCGGCCGACGCCTTGCCGGTGCTGCTGAACAAGCCGCTGAAGCTGCGGGTGCTGTTCAAGGGCAAGCCTGTCGCCGGCGCCGTGGTGCTGGCCGACTACGTCAACGACCCCGACAACGAGGGCATCAAGAGCGCGGCCGATGGCACCGTCACGATCAACGTGCGCAACCAGGGTCTCAACGTGGTCGCCGCGACCTTCAACGGCCCGGCCGACGACCCCGTCAAGGTCGACAAGATCGAGCACCTCGCGACCCTGTCGTTCGTGCTGCCACACGCACCGGAGTGATCGACAAGGCCTCCCGCCCTTTCCCCATTTGACCTCGAGCGAGGAGTTCCCATGACCCATGCCCCGCACTGGAAGAAGCCCGCCGCGCTGTTGACGCTGGCCGCTGCGACCTTGTTCTTCAACGCCTCGGCCCTCGCCCACGGCAGCACCAAGCCCGAGCACGGCGGCGTGGTGCAGATGTCGGGTGAGACCTTGTTCGAGCTGGCCGTCAAGCCCGACTCGGTGGCGCTCTACGTCAAGGAAGACGACGAAGAACTGGCCAGCAGCGGCATGAGCGCCAAGCTGACCATCACCTACAAGGGCGCGAAATCGGAAGTGACGCTGCAGCCCGCTGCCGGCAACAAGTTCGAGGGCAAGGGCGTGAAGATCGCCAGCGGCGCCAAGGTGGGCGTGATGCTCACCAACACCACGACGCAGACCAGGACCTCGGCCAGCTTCTCGATCGACTGACCGATGGACGCGATGCGACTTGGCCCGGCGGCTGCGGCCGGGGCGGCAGCCTTGCGCCTGCGGCGGGCCGCTTCGGGTTTGTGGCTGCCGGCCACGCTGCTGGCCGCGGGCCTGCTGGCAGGCACCGAGGCCCTCGCGCATGGCGTGTCCGACGACGACAAGAGCTTCATCGAGGGCAACCCGGGCGTCCACGTCATCCCCTACATCTACCTGGGTGCGAAGCACATGGTGACGGGCTACGACCACCTGCTGTTCCTGTTCGGGGTGATCTTCTTCCTCTACCGCCTGAGGGACGTGGGCCGCTACGTCACGCTCTTCGCGGTCGGCCACAGCACCACCTTGCTGCTGGGCGTGCTGGCCAACATCCACGCCAGCGCCTATCTGATCGACGCGATCATCGGCCTGTCGGTGGTCTACAAGGCGCTGGACAACCTGGGCGGGCTGAAGAAGCTGCTGGGCTTCGAGCCCAACCAGCAGGCCGCGGTGCTGGTGTTCGGCTTTTTCCACGGCTTCGGGCTGGCGACCAAGATCCAGGAGATGGCGATCTCGCCCGACGGCCTGCTGGCCAACCTCGTCAGCTTCAACGTCGGGGTCGAGATCGGGCAGTTCCTGGCGCTTGCGCTGATCCTGATCCTGATGACGCTGTGGCGCCGCGGCGCGAGCTTCCAGCGCAGCGTGGTGCTGGCCAACACGGCCTTGATGTGCGCCGGCTTCGTGCTGATCGGCTACCAGCTTTCGGGCTACTTCACCTCCCCCACGACATGAGCACTGTGATCGAGACCGTCGGCGGCGGCATCCCCTATGCGGCTTCGTCCCGCACGCTGGCCGTGGCCTGCGCGTCGGCCTTCGCCGTCGCGGCGCTGATACTCGTCTTGTTCGTGTTGCCCGCCGAGCGCGGCATCGACCCGACCGGCATGGGCGCGAAGCTCGGCCTCGCGCAGATGCGCGGGGCGGAGGCACCCGCTGCCGAGGCGGCGGCGCCGGCCTTGGCAGCCGCAAGCGCCGCTGCAGGGGCCGTGGCCCCGCAGGGCAAAGAGACGATCGCGAAGGCCACGACCATGCGCTCGGACGAGATGACCCTCGTCGTCAAGCCCCACACCGGTGTCGAGGTGAAGGCGCACATGAAAACGGGCGACCACCTGATCTTCCGCTGGGAGGCCAGCGCGCCGGTCAAGATGGACATGCACGGCGAGCCGCCGAACGCCGGCGACGAATTCACGCGCTACTGGATGGAGTCGGACCTGTCGGCCGGGCAGGGGGCCTTCACGGCGCCCTTCGACGGCCAGCACGGCTGGTACTGGCGCAATCGCAGCGAGAAGGACCTGACCATCAAGGTGCGCACCGCCGGCTTCTACGAGAGCCTGTTCCAGCCCAAGCCCAAACCTTGACCCCCATGCCGGACTTCAATCCCGACCACATCGCCATCCCCCAGGGCCACTTCATCGACGGCGCGCTGGTGGGCGGAGCCGGGGACGCGCTCGCGGTTCGCCGCCCGTCGGACGGCCAGGTCTATGCGGAGCTGCCCATCGCCTCGGCCGAGGTCGTCGACCGCGCCGTGACGAGCGCGCAGCGGGCCTTCGAGACCTCGGCCTGGGCCTCGGGCGCACCGCGCGCCCGCGCCCGCGTGATGCGGCGCTGGGCCGACCTCATCGAGGCCCGCGCCGCCGAGCTCGCCCAGCTCGAAGCCCTGGGCTCCACCCGGCCCATCGCCGAGGTGCTGGCGGTCGACATCCCCTATGCGGCCGACTGCCTGCGCTTTTTTGCCGAGTACGCCGACAAGCTGGGCGGCGACGTCGCGGCGACGCGCAGCGATCACCTGGGGCTGGTGATCGGCGAGCCCTATGGCGTGGTGGCCACCATCGCGCCCTGGAACTTCCCCATCACCCAGGCGGTGACCAAGATAGGGCCGGCCTTGGCCGCGGGCAACGCCGTGGTGCTGAAGCCCTCGGAGATGACGCCCTTCTCGGTGCTGCGCCTGGCGCAGCTCGCCATCGAGGCCGGCATGCCGCCCGGCATCTTCAACATCGTGCAGGGCACGGGGTCGGTGACGGGCGATGCGCTGTGCCGCCACCCGGCGGTCGGCAAGATCTCGTTCACCGGCTCGACCCAGACCGGTGCGGCCATCATGACCGCCAGCGCCCAAAGCGGCATCAAGCCGGTGACGCTGGAGCTGGGCGGCAAGAGCCCGCAACTGGTCTTTGCCGACGCGCCCGACCTCGACAAGGTTGCCCGCAGCATTGCCCTCTCCATCCTGGGCAATGCCGGCCAGGTCTGCGTCGCCGGCTCGCGCCTGATCGTGGAGCGAAGCGTGCAGGCCGCGCTGCTGGAGCGGCTCGCCCGGCTCACGCAGGCGGTGCGCCCCGGCCCGACCTGGTCGTCCGCCACCTCCTATGCCCCCATCGTCTCCGCCGGCCAGTTGGCGCGCATCGACGGCATCGTGCAGCGCACGCTGGGCGAGGGCGGGCAGCTCTTCACGGGAGGGCGCCGTCTTGCCGCCATCGAGAACGGCGCCTTCTACGAACCCACCATCCTGGTCGGCGTCTCCTCGGAGATGGAGGCCGTGCGCGAAGAGGTCTTCGGCCCGGTGCTCACGGTGCAGGCCTTCGACGGCGAAGACGAAGGCCTGGCCCTCGCAGCGCACCCCACCTACGGCCTGGCAGCCGGCGTGCACACGGCAGACGTGGGCAAGGCGCTGCGGGCCGTGCGGCGGCTCAAGGCGGGCACGGTGTGGGTCAACCGCTACGGCCGCAGCGCCGACTACGTGATCCCGACCGGCGGCTATGGCAGCTCAGGCATTGGCAAGGACCTCGGCCGGCAGGCGGTGGAGGCGAACATGCGCTTCAAGAGTGTGTTGATCGAGTTTGGGAGCTGATACGGGGGCGTCTTGGTGGTGACGGAGCGGGATCACGCCGCTGGGGCGTGCTGCTCCCTTCGTGTCCCCCGGCGCCGGACCCGGGAGGGTCCGGCGTCGGGGGACACGAGCGGCGTTGGCCACCCGGCAGCCTCGGCGCTCTCAACCCAACCCCGTCGAACGAAGACTCCAGTTCAGGCTGCCAGCGGCCCGTTCAGCGTTTGCCTGAGACGATCGGTCTCCCTGCCCACTGCTGTATTGCCAGGGTCCGGACCGTCCTCGTCCGAGGGGTCTTCGGGCGGGTCGCCTTCGGCATCTTCGTCGTCCTCATCGTCCTCCAGGCGCTCGACGTCGCGGTTGCGTTCGTTGCCACCCGGCCCGTCGGCGAGAACCTGCGGGTCAATGCCGTCCGATTCGTCCGAGGCGCCGAGCTCATCCAGGCCGTCGATGATGCGGTTGGGCAGGATGTCGGCACCGGCGGGGCCGTCGTTGCCCTCGGCCGAGCCGCGTTCGCCGGTGCCCAGGGCGTCGCTGTCGCTGCCGCCGTCCACCGTCACGGCGCCGAGTTCGTCTGCGCGGTCGGGGCGGGTCGGCATGGCGCGCTCGCCCTGCACGTCGCTGCCGCTGTCGGAGCTGTCGCTCGGGCCGAGGGCGTCGGTGTCCTTGCCCGAGGCGTGTTCGGCGGCGGTTTCGCCGCCGAGGATGCTGCTGTGTGCCATGGTTGGCTCCTGCTCTGGTTGTGGCGCGTGGCACCAGCGTAGGAGCGGCCTGGCGGCGCGTCTGTAGGCGAGGGCGGCGTGCGGGGTAGGACAACGGCGCGGCTGCGGGCGCCGCGGCGGTCAGGGGGCGATCTGCGCCGCGGGCTCCAGGAAGCGCAGGCCCGGGTCCAGCGCCAGGGCCCGGGTGGCGGCCTGCGCTTCGGCGGGCGCCATCGCTGCCAGCAGCTCGATCTTGCCGGCCACGCTGGTGCCAATGGCCAGGCCGTCGCGGTAGAGCACGCGCGAGCCGGCCACGCGCGGCAGCCGGGGGCCGGGCAGCAGGGTGCCCAGCAGGTTGGCCGGGTCGGTCGCGGCGAGGCAGATCAGCTGGGCGTCGGCCGGCTGGCGCCGCACCTGGCGCATCAGCACGATGGCCTCGGGCAGCGCAAACTGCTCGCCCGACAGCCCGGCGATGAAGCGCCCGCCGCGCAGCTCGCCACGCGCCTCCAGCCGCCGGTAGCAGCGCACCAGCTCGCGCCAGGGCGGCAGCCAGGCGGCTTCGCGCTCCAGCAGCCGCCAGCAGACCACGCCATAGCGGCGTAGCAGCGTGCGGGCGAGCAGCTCGATGTCCTCTGAGGGCAGGGTGACGGGGGCAGCCGGCGTTCCTGCCGCTGCGCCGTCATCGGCGGCGCCGGCTGCCACCGGCGGCCGTATCAGCGTCCAGCGGCCGGCGTCCTCGATGCCGAAGAGGGCGGCGCGCCGGCGGTGGCGCGAAGGCGAGGCCGAGCGCTTGGAGGCCGGCACCAGCAGCGCGCGCAGGCCGGCGTAGCTGTCGCAGTGCACCCGGCCGCGCATCACCAGCTCGCTCAGTGCATCTTCCAGCTCGCTGCGCAGCAGGCGGGTGCCGTCCAGCATCTCGTCGAAGAACGAGGCGCCGTGCCGGGCCAGGAAGCCGGCCAGGCGCTGGGCCCGGGCGCCCAGCGCGGCGTCGTCGGCGGGGGCCGGGGCAAGGCGGGACCACAGCGCTGCCGAGCGGCGCGGCAGCAGCACGATGGGCGTGCCGCGCAGCGACAGGCCGCCGCCGCGCCCGGCCGTCTCGGCCGCCATCGGCCGCAGCCGCGTCCACAGCGTGCGGCCGGCGGTGCAGAGGTCGTCGAGCCAGGCGCTGCTGTAGTCGGTGACACGGGCCGGCAGCAGCTCGGCCTCCCACATCGCGGCGGGGGCCTCGTAGCCTTCGAGCTGGGCCAGCACGCCCGGCAAGGCCTCCGGCCCGCTGACCCGGCTGGTGCCGGCCACGTGCTGCCACTCGAAGAGAAAGCGCACGAAGTCGCGCGGCTCCACCGGCTCGATCTCGCGCCGCAGCCGCTTCAGCGTGTAGCGGTGGATGCGCGCCAGCAGGTGGCGCTCGCACCACTCGGTGTGCGCCGTGCCGGGCGTGAAGCGGCCCTGCAGCACGCTGCCCTCGGCCTGCAGCGCCAGCAGCGCCTGCGCCACCTCGGCCGGCGGCAACTGCAGCGGCGCGGCGAGCGCCTCCACCGTGCTCGGCCCCAGGGCGCCCAGGCGCGAGCGCAGCAGCTCGCGCAGCGCGTCGCCGCGATCGGACGGCACTTGCTCGTAGCCGGCCGGCGCCGTGATGGCCGGCTGCATCGCGGCGCCGGGGTAGAGCACGGAGAAGGCGGCCAGCCGCTCGGCGGCGAGCCACAGGCCCGTGGGGCCGCTGCCGGCCGCGCTCGGCGATGCCGCCGGTAGCAGCCGTGTCGCGCGCCCGCTGCGGGCCAGCGCGGCCAGCCAGTCGTCCCAGTCGGGCTGGCGGGCGGCTTCGGCCTCGCCCAGCAGGCCCAGGCTGGTGAGCGCCTCGTGCATCTCGTCGGCGTTGCGCGGGCTGGGCCAGGCCTCCTCGCGCACGCTGGCGATCGCGTCGGCGTCGAGCTGGCCCAGGTCGTCGGCGCTCTCGGGGTCGGTGTAGCGGCGGCTCTGCACGGCCTGTGTGCGGCGCTCCTCGAGCGGCGCGTCGTCCAGGAAGGCGTAGGGGCGCGCGTTGAGCACCTCGGCGGCGAGCGGCGAGGGGGCCGGCAGGTCGCGCGCCAGCATCGCCACCTCGCCGGCCTCGATGCGGCGCAGCAGCCGCAGCCAGCCTTCGGCGTCCATCGCGTCGTAGAGGCAGTCGTGCATCGTCTGCGCGACCAGCGGGTGGTCGGGCACCTCGCGGTCGCCCGCCAGGTTTTCGGCGCAGGCGACCTGGTCGGGGAAGACCGCGGCCAGCAGGTCCTCGGATTTCATGCGCTGCAACTGGGGCGCCACCTTGCGGCCGCCCTGGAAGCGCGGCAGCGCCAGCGAGGTGGTCGCGTTCCAGCGCCAGCGCACGCCGAACAGCGGCGCGTCGAGCAGGGCCTGCACCAGCACGTCCAGCGCGGTCGCCGAATGCAGGTAGCGGCTGACCTCGTCCAGCGGGAAGCTGTGGCTGGTGGACAGCGAGAGCACGATCGCGTCTTCGGTGGCCGCGGCCTGCAGCTCGAAGTTGAAGCTGCGGCAAAAGCGCTTGCGCAGCGCCAGGCCCCAGGCACGGTTGAGCCGGCTGCCGAAGGGCGAGTGGATCACCAGCTGCATGCCGCCCGAGGCGTCGAAGAAGCGCTCGATGACGATGCGCGCCTGCGTCGGCAGTGCACCCAGCGCGTTGATGCTGCTGGCCAGGTAGTCGGCGACCTGGCGTGCCGCGGTGTCGGCCAGGCCCATCGTCTCGGCCAGCCAGCCGACGGTGGCCTGCAGGCCGTGCGCCTTGAGCTGCGCCTCCACCTCTTCGCGCAGGCGGGCCACGCCGAACGAGAGCTCGTCGCTGCGGCCGGGCGCTTCGCCCAGCCAGAAGGGGATGTTGGGCGCCGCGCCGTGGGCGTCCTCGACCCGCACGCGGCCGGGCTCTATCCGCAGGATGCGGTAGCTGGTGTTGCCGAGCTGGAAGACGTCGCCGGCCAGGCTCTCGACCGCGAAGTCTTCGTTGACGCTGCCGATCTTGTCGGCCTGGGGCTCCAGCACCACCGTGTAGTCGCCGGTCTCGGGGATGGTGCCGCCGGAGGTGAGGGCGGTGAGGCGCGCGCCCTTGCGCTCGCGCAGCAGGTGGTGCACGGCGTCGCGGTGCACGTAGGCGGCGCGCGGGCCTTGGCGGGTGGTGAAGCCCTCGGCCAGCATGCGCACGACCTCGCCGTAGGCCGAGCGCGTCAGCTGCGCATAGGGCCAGGCCTGCCGCAGCAGCTCGAACAGCGCGTCTTCGTCCCACTCGCGGCTGGCGGTCTCGGCGACGATCTGCTGTGCCAGCACGTCCAGCGGCGCGGGCGGCACGTGCAGCGCGTCGAGCTCGCCGCGGCGCACGCAGTCCAGCAGCGCGGCGCACTCCACCAGCTCGTCGCGCGACTGCGGGAACAGCCTGGCCTTGGGCACGCCGCCCACCGCATGGCCGGCCCGGCCCGCGCGCTGCAGGAAGCTGGCGATGGAGCGCGGCGAGCCGAGCTGGCAGACCAGGTCGACATCGCCGATGTCCAGCCCCAGCTCCAGCGAGGCGGTGGCCACCAGCACCTTCAGCTCGCCGCGCTTGAGCCGCTGCTCGGCGGCCAGCCGGGTCTCCTTGGCCAGGCTGCCGTGGTGCGCCGCCACCGCGGCCTTGCCCAGCAGCTCGCCCAGGTGGCGCGCCGCCCGCTCGGCCATGCGCCGGGTGTTGACGAAGACCAGCGTGGTGCGGTGCTGCGCCACCAGCTCGACGATGCGCTCGTAGACCTGCTCCCACTGCTCGCCGGACATCACCGCCGCCAGCGGCGTGGGCGGCAGCTCCAGCGCGAGGTCGCGCTGCTTGGCGTAGCCGATGTCGACGATCTCGCACTCGGCCACGCCGCCCCGCGTGCGGCCTGCGCCGACCAGGAAACGCGCCACCTCGCCGACCGGCTTCTGCGTGGCCGACAGGCCGATGCGCGTCAGCCGGGCCGGGCAGAGCGCCTGCAGCCGCTCCAGCGAGAGCGCCAGGTGGCTGCCGCGCTTGCTGGCCGCCAGCGCGTGGATCTCGTCGACGATCACGCTGCGCACGGTGGCCAGCATCTTGCGCCCCGAGACCGAGCCCAGCAGCACGTAGAGCGACTCGGGCGTGGTCACGATGACGTGCGGCGGCCGGCGCAGGCTCTGCTGGCGCTCGCGCTGCGGCGTGTCGCCCGTGCGCACGGCGGTGCGTATCTCCACGTCCGGCAGGCCCAGGCGCGCCAGCTCCTCGCGGATGCCGGCCAGCGGCGTCTCGAGATTGAGGCGGATGTCGTTGGAGAGCGCCTTCAGCGGCGAGACGTAGACCACCACGGTCTCGTCCGGCAGCCCGCCGCCGGCCAGGCCCTGGCGCACCAGCGCGTCCAGCGCGGCCAGGAACGCCGTCAGCGTCTTGCCGGAGCCGGTGGGCGCGGCGACCAGCGTGTCGCGCCCGGCCCGTATCGCCGGCCAGGCGGCCACCTGCGCAGGCGTCGGCGCGGAGAAGCTGCGGCTGAACCAGCCGGCGACGGCGGGGTGGAAGTCTTGCAGGGGCACAGGCGTTGGGCTTGTCGGCAGGAAAGGGCCGATTCTTGGTCACTTCGGGGTGCGGGCGCAAATCTCAAGCGGCGCTGTCGGACAACGCCGACGCCAAGCTGCGGCGTCCATCCCGCCGGCCCGGCCCAGCCCGGCTTTATGCTGGGCCCGGCAGTTCAACGCTAAGGATACGAAGGAGACTTGGCATGCATGTCGTCAGCACCGCCGCGATGCGGCAGCAACCCTGCGCCGCCTTCGGCCTGGTCTTCAACACGGTGGTCGATGACCGCAGCTACCTGGTCGCGGTCGCGCAGGGGCGCGTCGAGGGCGGCAACGTGGAGTTCGGCCTGGAGGGCGGGGAGTGCCTGCGCCACCTGGCCGAGCGAAGCCAGCAGGTCGACCCCGACGCCTCGGTGCATTTCGCCGAGATCGGCCGCGCCGACCGCGCGGGCGACCGCATGCGCGAGATCTTCGAGGTGGTGGAGGACGGCGCGGCGATCATGTTCCTGTGCCGCAGCGCGGCCATCTGCGACGCGGCGTTTACGCTGCTGAACGTGCACCTGCCGCCGGGCTCGGTGACGCGGCATTGATGGGGCCGACCCGGGAGGTCGCCCGGACCTGGAGGGAACAGGGCTTCGACCCGCCGTCCACCCGGTTCAGCTGAAACTGCGGCCCTCGGCGGCCAGCCGCACGAGCAACGGCGCAGGCTGCCAGAACGCCGCGTCGTCGAGCGGATTGGTCGCAAAACGCTGCATCGCCGCTATCACCTTCGGCAGCCCGACCATGTCGGCATGGCACAGGGGCCCGCCGCTGTGGACCGGAAAGCCGTAGCCCGCCAGGTAGACCAGGTCGACGTCCGAGGCGCGGCTCGCCACGCCCTCGTCGAGCAGTTGCGCCGCTTCGTTGACCAGCGCGTAGACCAGCCGCTGCACGATCTCTTCGTCGCCGATCTCGCGCGGCGCGATGCCCGACGCTTCGCGGTGCTGCACGATCATCTGCTGCACCACCGGGCTGGTGACGGGCTCGTAGCCGCCGGTGGGGTAGGCGTACCAGCCGCCGCCGGTCTTGTGGCCGAAGCGGCCCATCTCGCACAGCAGGTCGGCGGTGCGGCTGTAGCGCATGCCCGGGCGCTCCACCGCGCGGCGCTTGCGCACGTACCAGCCCACGTCGTTGCCGGCCAGGTCGTTCATGCGGAACGGGCCCATCGCGAAGCCGAACTTCTCCATCGCCGCGTCCACCTGCTCGGGCGTGCAGCCTTCGTCCAGCAGGAAGCAGGCCTGGCGCGAGTACTGTTCGATCATCCGGTTGCCGATGAAACCGTCGCACACGGCCGCCACCACGCAGGTCTTGCGCAGCTTGCGCCCCACCTGCATCGCGCTGGCCAGCACGTCGTCGGCGGTCTGCGCGCCGCGCACCACTTCCAGCAGGCGCATCAAGTGAGCCGGGCTGAAGAAGTGCAGCCCGATCACGTCCTGCGGCCGCTTCGTGAAGGCGGCGATCTGGTTCAGGTCGAGCATCGAGGTGTTGCTGGCCAGGATGGCGCCGGGCTTCATCACGGCGTCCAGCTTCTCGAAGACTTCCCGCTTGAGCGCCATGTCCTCGGACACCGCTTCGATCGCGATGTCGGCATCCGCGATGTCGGCGTAGTCCATCGTGGTGACGAGCTGGGCCATGCGCTGCTCGTAGCGCGAGGCCTTCATCTGGCCCTTCTCGACCTGGTCTTCGTAGGTCTTGCGGATCTCGGCGACACAGCGGTCCAGCGAGACCTGCCGGCGCGCCAGCAGCACCACCGGGATGCCGGCGTTCATGAAGGCCATCGCGATGCCGCTGCCCATGGTGCCGGTGCCGATCACCGCGACCTTGGCCAGCGGCCGCGCAGGCGTGTCCTCGGGCACGCCGAGCAGGCGGGCCACGGCGCGCTCGGCCAGCTGGACGTGGCGCGCGGCCCGCGTTTCGGGCACGGCGGCCAGTGCTTCGAAGACGGCCTGCTCGCCTTGCAGTGCGGCGTCGGCGTCCGTCGTCAATGCCGACTCCAGCGCGTCCACCGCCCGCAGCATCGCCGGCGTCACCTTGGGCATGGCCGCCACCGTGCTGCGCGCCTCGTGCAACCAGGCGGCGGCGTCGTGTTGCAGCACCGGCAGGTCGCGGGCGCGCGGCAGCGGCCGGGTTCCGGCCACCTCGCCCGCGAACGCGACGGCCGCTTCCAGCAGGTCGCCTTCGGCGATGCGGTCGACCAGCCGCTGGCCCGCCAGCCCGGCGAGCGCCTCGGCCTGCAATGCGTCACCGCTGACCAGCAGGTTCAGCGCGCTCTGCGCGTCCAGCAAGCGCACGAGCCGCGTCGCGCTGCCGGAGGCGGGCGTCAGGCCGAGCTTGATCTCTGGCAGGCCCAGCGTGGTGCCGGGCGCAGCGACGCGGTAATGGCAGGCCAGCGCCAGTTCGAGGCCACTGCCGAGGCAAGGGCCGTGCAGGGCGGCCACCACCGGCTTGGCGCTGGCTTCGAGCTGCGAGACCAACGCGCCAGGCCCGGGTTCGGCCTGCGCGAGGGGGGTGCCGTATTCCTTGACGTCGAGCCCGGAACTGAAGCCCTTGCCTGCGCCGACCAGCACCACCGCCTTCACGTTGGCGTCGGCTTGCGCGCGCGCCAGGCCTCGCGACAGGCCCTGCCGGGTTTCGGCACCCAGCCCGTTGACGGGCGGGTTGTTCAAGGTGATCACGGCCACGGGGCCGCGCAGTTCGTAGCTGGCGCTCATGTTGCAGGTCCTTGCCAAAAATCCGGAGGGAATGGTACTTCCCTTTGCGGGCCGCATGGATGCTGAAGATCGGGTGTGCCGGTGGCTGGTGTTCCCCGGTTTGTACTGTGCACTCGAGGTCCGACTCGTGCAGAGGGACCAGTCCTGCTGGCCGGCCCTGGGAGGTGGCCGTCTACACACTTGCGCGTATGGCGCTGCCGGTGCCACGTGAAAACAATCCGGGGCCCGGGACCCTTGTCTTGCTTCACCGGCAGGGGCCGGGTGCTGCGCGAAGCGCGCGGGATTACAACCGAAGGAACTGGAGATGCAGCTCATGTGCGAAAACTCGGGAACCCCGCGTCAGTGGATGGCGACGGTGGCGTTGTGGGCAACGGCCTGCGCGGCGAGTGCGGCGTCGCCGGCCTACACGCTGGTGGAGGTGGAGACCGGCGCCTTGCGAGCCGGTTGCCCGGTCCTCAACGACGCAGCGAACCTGGCATTCGCCTTCCGCGACACCAGCTCCGACAGCCAGCCGGCCGACGGCGTCGCATTCTGGTCGGAAGCGTCGGGTGTCTTTGGCCAGGCGCGGTTCGTGTCGGGCGAAGTCTTGACCGGGCTGATAGGCCTGAGCGGCAAGGGCTCGGCCGTGGCCTCGATGGCGGCCGGGCCGGATTTCACCGGCGTCGCGTCGATCCGCCCTGACGGCCAGATCCTGACCAGGCCACCAGGCATGTCAGGCCCGATCAGAGTGACGCCGCTGGCCGCGACCGAACGCGGAGCCGTGCTGGTGGACGGGGTGATCGACGGCAGCGACGGCGCTTTTCTGGTCCGCCCGAGCGGAAAGGTGGTCCGTCAGGCGGTGCCCTACCTGGCGCAAGCCAGCGACGTGAACGACACGGGTGCGGCCATAGGCGGCTCCTGGGTCGACAGCGAGGACCGGTTCGCGTCGTTCTGGCGTTCGCCACGCGGGGAGATTCAGCCGCTGAAGGGCCTGCCCGGCACCGGCTCGCATGACCAGACGCGGGCGGCTTCTCT
>DATHWJ010000342.1:0-36891 GCA_035460745.1 Ideonella sp.
GCTGCCGATCCGAACGCAAGCGCCGCGACACTGTCGTCGTCCAACCCACGCCCGATGGCGTGCAGCCGCCGTGCTTCATCTGCGCCCAGGCTCGATTCGGCCATCGCCCAGGCCCGCGCTCGCGCGGCCGCCTCATTGGTCTGCCGCGCGTCCTCGGTCTCGTCGTAGCGTCGGTCCGCCGCACCGGCAAGTTGCGCGGCCGCTTCCGGCCGGCCCTCCAACGCGGCCAGCAACGCCAGGTAGTCCGCACACCAGGCCTGGCGCTCGACACGAACCGCCGAGGGCCATGCACGACGCAGCTGCTCGCGAGCTTCGTCGCCGCGCTGCAGCGCCAGCAGCGCGGCGACGAGGTTGATGCGGGCGTACGCCAGATGCCCTTCGTCCCGCGCGTGAGCCAGCCGGGCAACGAGTGAGCGGCCCGCATCGGCTGCAGCCTCGGGCTGGCCGGCGGCGAGCAGCACGTCGATCAGGTTGGCCTGCGTCATCAGGCTCGGGTCGCCCGCCGCGCGGCTCAAGTCGAGCAGGCGGCGGTACAGCCGCAGCGACTCGTCGACGCGGCCGCGGGCCGCAGCGATGCTCGCCTCCACGCGCACCATCGCCCGCAGCCGCACCGGCGGCCAGCGCGGATGCACGATCGCCTGCGCTTCGCGCAGCAGGGGTTCGGCGGCATCGGCATCGGCCGCGTCGGTCACCACATCGGCCGCTTCGCACAGCGCGTGGTACAGCATGGCCCCTTCGGCGTCGCCGCCCTCAGCGTGCAGCGTGCGCGCCAGCGCCAGCGCCTGGCAAGCTGCCGCGCGGGAGCGCTGCGGCCGCATGTTGCCCAGCGCCGTGCTGATCGCCGCCCAGGCATGCTGGCGCGCCACCGCATCGGCGCTGCTGCGCAATCCCGCCTCGCAGGCGTCCGCCAGTTGCAGGCGCTCGTCGTGCAAGGGGGCGGGAAGCCGCGTCAGCAAGGCCGTCGCCAGCGCCAGCGCGAGATCGGCGGCACCATCGGCTCTGGCCCAGGCCAGCGCTTCCCTCGCCTGGCTCAGCAGTGCCTCGGCTTGCTGCTGCCAGGCGCTCACACCGATCGCGCCGACCCACAGCGCGGCATCGCTGCGCCGCAGCTCGGCCAGCACAGCGTGCGCGTGGCGCTCGCGCAGCCGCAGCCACTCATCGCCGGCGGCGAGCAGCTCCAGCGCCAGCGCACGCGCCGATTCCAGCAGACGGTAGCGCGGCTCCGCGCCGGCGGCATCGGGCTGCACGTCCACCAGCGAGTGCTGCACCAGCACGTCCAGCGAATCGACCACGCCCCACTCGTCCAGGCCGTTGGCAACCGTGGTTTCGTCGGCCGTGCAGGCCCGCAGCAGCGAGAGCGTCGCCGGGCCGGCCAGCACGCCCAGGCGGCGGAACATCGCCTGCTCGCGCGGCCCGAGCAAGCCATGGCTCCATTGCAGCGCCGCGCGCAGCGTCTGCTGGCGCGATGGCGCTTCGCGGTCGCGGTTGCTGCCGAGCACGCGCAGCCCGTGCAGGCGGTCTTCCAGCGCTGACAGCAGGCCGGTCACGCCGAGCACCGGCGCGCGCGCGGCAGCCAGCTCGATGGCGAGCGGCAAGCCGTCGAGCCGGCGGCACAGCTCGATGACCGCAGGCGCCTGCTCGTCGGCCATCCGGTAGCGGCTGTCGGCGGCCAGCGCGCGTTCGACGAACAAGGCCACGGCGCCGAAGGCTTGCGCATCGTGCGCCGGCAGCGGCCCTTGCGGCACGGCCAGCGGCGCGAGGCGCATCACGCGCTCGGCCGCCAGCCGCAGCGGCACCTGTGTCGTCACCAGCAGGTGCAGGCCGGGTGCCGCGCGCAGCAGCGCCGATGCCAGGGCGGCCACCGCGTCGACCAGATGCTCCGCATTGTCCAGCGCGACGAGCATGCGCAACGGCGCGGCCGCTTGCGCCAGCGCGGCCAGCGGTTCGCCGGGGGCGGGCCGCAGGCCCAGCGCCACGGCCACCGCCGCCGGCAGCGCCGCCGGATCGGCCAGTTGGCCCAACTCCACCCAACCCACGCCGTGCGGATAGGCGCTGGCGCGCAGATGCAGCAGCGTCTGCGCGAGCCGCGTCTTGCCGATGCCGCCGGCACCGGACACCGTCACCAGGCGGTGCTGATCGATCAGGGTGGCCAGCGCCGCCAGTTCTTCGCCCCGGCCGATCAGCACCGGTTGCTGGATCAGCGCCGGGTGTGGGTCCGAAGGAGCGACGGCCTGCGCGGCGGCGCCATGCACGTCGGGCGGTGGTACGGCAGCAGCGGGTGCTGCCGGATGCTCCATGGCCAGCCGGTAGCCACGGCCCGGCACGGTCTTCAGCCACTCGCCGCCGAGGGCCTTGCGCAGGGCGTTGACCTGCACGCTGAGATTGTTCTCCTCCACGATGCGCCCGGCCCAGACGCGCTCGATCAGCTCGTTGCGGCTGACCAGCTCGCCGGCGCGTTCCACCAGTGCGATGAGCAGATCGAAAGCCCGCCCGCCCAGCGGCACCGGCACGCCAGCATCGAGCAGCCGGCCTTCGCGCGGGCGCAGCTCGAAGCGGCCGAAACACAGGCTGGCAGGCAGCGGCGCGGCGGGTTCGGGCGGTGTCGGCATGGCGGCTGGACTGCTGTGGCGCTGCCAGTCTAAAGGGCAACAGCGCCGGGCGGCTTTAACAACTTTGAAGAACGGCTGAAGGCCGATGCCGGGGTGTCGGCGGAACACTCTGGCCATCGCAAACGAGAACACCAACGCCGGAGCACCTCACCATGACACCGCAACAAATCGCTCTTGTCCAGTCGAGCTGGCAGCAGGTGCTGCCGATCCGCTTCACCGCCGCCGACCTGTTCTATGCCCGGCTGTTCGAAGTGGCGCCGGAGGTCCGCACGCTGTTCCGGCGTGACGTGCATGCGCAGGGCGCGATGCTGATGGCAATGCTCGATGCCGTCGTGACCGGCTTGAGCCAGCTCGGCGAACTGCTGCCGACGGCGCAGGCGCTCGCCCGGCGCCACGTGAGCTACGGCGTGCGACCCGCGCATTACGACAGCGTCGGCGTGGCGCTGCTATGGACGCTGGAGCAAGGCCTCGGCCCGGCGTTCTCCGCCGAACTGCGCACCGCCTGGACGGTGGCTTACGGGGTGTTGGCCGACGCGATGAAGCAGGCGGCCTATGGCTCGGACCCCGTGCCTTTGCCGCCGCAAGCCGAGCCCATCCCGTAGTGCGACGCGCTGGCCGGACCGAGACCGCCGATGCACGGTCTTGACCGGGGGCCGCGCGGCGAGACCGTGCTGCTGATTTCTACCTGGACCGACAGCGCCTCGAGGGCGGTGCCGACGGTCTCTTCAATCCAAGCCCTTGCAAAGGAAACATCATGTCTTTCTTCTCTTCCAAATCGTTCCGCCGCCCACTGTTGGCCGTTGCTGCCATCCTGGCAGCCGGTGCCGCGCAGGCGCAATCGAACCCGTGGACCTCGGTCGGTTCGGCCGGCGTCGTCGATGACGCCGATACCGGCATCGTCGACTTCGTGGCCGGCGAAGCCCGCATGCGCAGCACCGCCGTGGTGGGGGCTATGCTCAACCTGCGCTACAACGTTGTCTCGCTGCCCGGCTTCTCCGGCCCGGGCCAGTATGTGATGCGGACCCGCTTCCGCGACAACGGCGCCGGCGCCAACGTGCGGCTGGATCTGCGGCGCTACCAGACCAACGGCCTCAACAGCGTGCAGGCCACCTTCGACAGCGACGACTACCCGGCCTCGGCTATCTACCAGACGCAGGGCGAGTGCGTGCTCGTCGACTGGGACTTCGACACCTCGGCCTACTACATCGAGGCGACGCTGCACAAAGGCGCCGCCGCCGGCACGCCTGCACTGGGGCTGATCCAGCTCGTGCCGGGGAACTGCGTGCCCTGATCCGCGGCTGCGGATGTGCGAGGACCCCAGCGCCGTCGCGGCGGTCGCGCTCCTGTCAGCGCCGCCGCGGCGCGCGCTGGATCGGCGCGGCCATCTGTGGCCGCGCCGTCAGCTTCACCCCGCCAGCACCGGATCGTGATCGGCCGAGCGACAAGCCGTGCATGGCCAGCAGGTCTCGGCCCTTCGCCAGCCTCTAGCCGACATCGGCAATACTGCCATCGCCCCGATTCGTGTTCTGAGTGTCCAGGCCGATTCGGGCGAGCTTCCGGCGCATGCGCCAAGGGCGCCGCGAACTGAACGGCCGCGTCCGAAGACGCCGTGAAGTCGACCGGCATCAGCACACACCGGTACCGCTGTTCGACCGGCGTCTTGACGGCGACGCGGCGCAGCGCGGCACGTGCCTGCGCAGCCTTGAGGTCGATGTCTATCGTCGGCGAGAACCACTCGCGCAGCGGCTTGCAGCCAGCGGCATCCAGCACGTGCAGGATGTGCGGGCGTGTTCCGTGCTCGTGCGCCAGCAGCGCTGCGCGACGCACGGCGTTGTTGCCATCGACAGAGAAGTCGGTTGCCACCAGGATGGACGAGAACGGGGTCATCAGTGTTGCCTTCATGATCAGGATTGCTCCGAGATGCGCCGGACGTGCCATGCCTGCGGCGCGCGATCCATCGCCCTGGGATCGACACGTCCGGCTCGTCGTCGCACGCAGGTGCGGACCGTGCAGCGCTGAGGCTGCACGCGGCGGCTACATCGAGTAGTCGCCGCTGGACTCAGGCTGGAAGAGGATGCGCAGGATCTCGGCCGCCATCCGGCCGCCTGCCGGCGAGGCCCAGCGCGCCAGGCTGCCGACCCGCAGGCCCAGCAGACTGCCGCCGACGGGCGACAACACCGACACGAAGCCCGCGGCGGGTTCGGCATCCGCGGGGTAGCACAGCGTCAGCATGATGCGCTGGCTGGTCTGGAGGTCCTGCAACAGAGCCTGCGAGTACATCGTCACAACGTCAGGCGGGACCTGGCGCGATGGCACGATGGCAGAGGCGTCGAGCAGGGACTCGATTGCACGCCGTTGTGCAGGGAGCCCGTCACCGCGTGGTTCGCGGCGTACGAGATTCAACAGTCGCATTGCGCGCGGTCCTCCGGCAGCGCGGCGGCCGTCTTGGCGATCACCGGCAGCGAAGCCCAGGCCCCGCGTTCGCGGATGCGCCGCGTCGCCTCAAGCCCGGCCATGACCGGCATGTGCAGATCCATCAGCACAGCGTCGAACGGCCGACCGGTGACAGCCTCGAGCGCAGCAAGCGCATCTACGCCGTCATCGACGGCATGCACTTCCAGGCCCATGCCCTCCAGGATGCGCTGCACGACGGCTGGGCCTCGATGGAGGTACCGGGGCTGCGGCTGCCGTCGGTGCGGGTGCTTCGAAGGAGCCGCCTGGTGGGCCTATCCGGCTTGTGCCGCTGCGACGATCTGTTCCGGCGTTTCCTGCACGTTGATCTTGATGAGGGTCCCCTTCTCATCGGTGAGGGCGAAGTGGACAGCGGTGCCGCCGTTTTCATTCGCGGACATGCGAGCGATCAGGGCCGCGTTCACCCAAACAGGTTTGGGCGTGCCGTCTCTTGTGGCTGTGAGCTGAACAAACTTCATGGTGGTATAGGGCTTTGGTTGGAATGACTCAGTTTCGCACAGGCCACCCTCATGCCGAGAACGATGTCGACCTTCTCCTGCGCCGCCAGCTTGGTCTGCATGACCAGTCGGAAAAACTCGACCGTGTCTTCGAGCGTCAGCAGGCACCCATCGTGCAGGTAGGGCGGTGAACCTTGCGCCGCAGCGAGTCAGTTCACGAACCGGGTCGCCGCCAGTGGGGAGGATTGCGGGTTTCTCATATGGCGGCCCGCAGCTTGTCACATCGGTGGCGCGAGAGTCTGAAACTGCGAAGGCTCGCCGGCGCGTGCAGTCGAGGTGGGCGGCGACTCCAAGCCCTGGCGGTCGCCCCGCACCGCTGCCAACCAGAAGGTCTGCCAGAGGCTTCCGCGGAAGCTTCTGGGCACGCTGAAGTGCACAGCGACCAGACCGACCAGAAAAATGGCTGCGGCGCATGCACACATCACCGCGACCGATTCAGCAAACGACATTGGTACTTCCCTTTCACCCGGGTGGGCTGCGCGTGTGCGCACTGTAGCCATGCCTGCCACCCAGTTGGCCCCAAGATGCGTGAAGGATTGCGCGGCACAGTGCGTGCCTACGTCCACCCCAGGTGGGCCCGCCCGAACCGCCCGATCACGGCTGGCCGCCAGAGCTCTTCGAACACAGGCCGCACCTCCGGGTCCGGATCGCTCTTCAACTCGCTGCCAGGCGACACCGACCGGCCAGAAACGTCTCGCGCTCAGGCGCAGCGTACGCTTCTCCCTGATTCAGAGGGTGCCTTGCTCCAGGCTGTGCAGATAGTTGAACTCCGGGGCTTCGACGCCTGCCAGGCGACGGATCTCAACCAGTCTGGGGGACTCGAAGAAGGCCTTGGCCTGCGCGATGGACGCCCACTTGGAAAAGTGAACGACTCTGTTGGCATCGTTCTCGTCGCGCAGAACGTAGTAGCTCTGTTCGCCGGCGTTCTTGCGTATCGACGCCGCGTCGTCGAAGACCTGCTTCCAGGCCTTGTAGTCCTTCACTGCGTGAATGATGAGCACGTATTCCACTTGATCTCCGATGATGCGTCACTCAGGTGACGAGGTTGTTGTTGATCTCTGCAGAGACCGGTGTGCACGTCGAAGTCCAGGACCCTGTCATGACTGTTTGCCGGCGACCACCGTCAAGACGCCCACGGTGATCAGGACAACGCCCAGCAAGACGATACGCGAGGGTGATTCGCCCAGGAGCGGGATGCTCAGGACGACCGACAGCGCCGGCGTCAGCGAGCCGAATATCGCGGCCCGCGTGGCTCCCAGGCGACGCGTGGCCTCGGCAAAGAAGAAGAGCCCCAGGATCGCGACGCCGATGCCTTGCGCGAGAACCTGCACGATGACGTCGACGACGGGTGCGGACAGCAACCTGGGCTGCAGGAAGCCGAAGTAGATCGGCGTGAAGATGAGCCCCGAGGTGACGTTGATCAAAGCCGTCGCCTGCCAGGAACTGAGGCCGGAGCGGCGCTGCGCCAGCGTGTAGCTCGCGAAGAGGAGGCCGCCCAGCAGAAAGAGCAGGTCGCCTCGCCACTCGCCGGAGGCGCGGTTCATCAGCAGTGCATGGCCGCCGATGCTGCCCACCCCGGCCATGACGGCCATCAGGCCCAGGATCTGCAGCGGCGCCAGGCGCTCGCGGTACAGCAGCACCGAGAGCAAGGCCACGAAGATCGGCATCACGCCGATCATGAGCGTGGCCAAGTGCGAGGCCGGCGCGAAGCGTGTCCCGGTCGATGCCACGAGCATGAAGGGCAAGCCGGCGCCCGCCAGCATGACGATGGTGCGCGGCCAGCCCAACTTGCGCAGGCCCAGGCCCCGGCGCGCCAGCACCGGCCACAGCAGCAGGCCGGAGACGCCGAAGCGCAGGAAGGTGAGGTCCGCTGGCCCGAGGGCGTGGGTCACTCCGATACGCGTGGCCACGGTCCAGCTCGACCAGATGAGCGCCACGGCCAGCCCGCAGCAGGCGCCGATCCACATCGAGTGCCGACCCTTGGTTTCATCGTTCATCCACTCTCCCGGGATCTTTGCTTGCCCTCGATTCGAATCGCTCGCGCCACACCTCGCAAGTGCCCGAAGCGACGCTTCCGAGGCGGATTCGGCCAAGTGCCGATCGAAGCTGCCGTCGGCCCAATGAGCCCTCACGAAATCGCATTCGCCCGCTACCCTTTGCGGCCTGCCTTCTCTCGTTCGAGGACCAGGAGAAAAAGCCGCAAGGAAGTCCGATCGGACACTGGTGGCTGGGCCATCGCCGCGGTGCAATGAGGCACCCAAGACGCTGGAGCCGCGGATGCCCGATCGCCCCCTGACCGAGAACGATCCCTTGGAAGACTTCCAACGCAGGGAGATCACGCTGGAGGCGACGACCAAGGCCGTCCATGTGGCGGGCACGGGCCCCGCCGTGATCGTGATGACCGAGATGCCGGGCATCAGCCCGCACGTTGCACGCTTTGCCCGCTGGGTCCGGGATGCGGGCTTCACCGTGTACATGCCGTCGCTGTTCGGGCGCGACGGCGCCGTGCCTGGCGCGGAAGAGGGGACACAGGTCATGCAGCGCGCCTGTGTCAGCGCTGAGTTTCGCGCCTTCGCGAACAAGAAGGGGCCGAACAAGTCCAGCCCGGTCACCGGCTGGTTGCGTGCGCTGGCCAGGCTCGCGCACGCCGAGTGCGGCGGCCCGGGCGTGGGCGCCATCGGCATGTGCTTCACCGGCAACTTCGCGCTGACGATGATGCTCGAGCCGGCCATGTTGGCGCCGGTGCTGTCGCAACCCTCGCTGCCCTTCGACGATCCGGCGGGGCTGGAGATCGGGCCGGACGAGTTGAGCGCAGTGCGCAAACGCATGGATGACGAAGACCTCACGGTCCTCGCTTTTCGCTTCGAGGGGGATCGGCACTGCCGCGCGGAGCGGTTCGCTGCTTACTCCGCCGCCTTGGGCGACCGGTTCGTCGCCCGCATGCTCCCGGACACGGCAGCGAACACGACCGGGCTCTCGCCGTTCTTCGAGCAGGTCGTCGCCAGTCCGCACAGCGTGGTCACCGCGCACCTCATCGACGAGGCGGGTCAGCCCACGATCGCCGCGCGGGACGAGATTCTTGCGTTTTTCCGAGAGCGGCTGCAGTAGAGACCTTGCCTTGTCTCGCAACGCCGCAGGTCAAGGCATGGCGGTCGTGGCGGCAGGCCTGAACCGGCTGGGGCTGGCTCCGGCGACCCGTCTCATCAGCCGGCGCAGCGCCGTGGCATCCTGGTACCCGACGGCCGCTGCAACCTGCTCGACCGTCAGCCGGCTGGACTCCAGCAGTGCGCGAGCCCGGCGTTGCCTGACGCTCTGCAGCAGCGCCAGTGTGCTCTTGCCTGTGGCGCGCTTGACATGCCGTGCCAGCGTGCGCTCGGACATGCAGAACTCCTGCGCGAGGTCTCCCACGCTGGGCAGGTCGGGCAAGGCCGCTTCGACCCGTGCGGCCAGGCGGCCGATGAGGTCGTCACCGATGGAGAATGCTTCGGGGACGATGAAGGGCGCCTGGGCCTGGCGGCCATCGATGATCAGCACCCGCGACACGGCATCGGCCAACGCCTTTCCCGACAAGGTGCGCAGCAGATGCAGCATCAGGTCGGTCTGTGCGAAGGCGGCGCCTGCCGTTACGACCGGGCCATCCGCGCAGACCATGCGGTCGGCATCGACATGGCAGCCGGGCTCCAGCCGCTTGAGTTCCGGCGCGAGCCACCACGCCGTCGTCGCGCGCCGGCCATGCAGCAACCCTGCGGCCTGGAGCAAAAAGACGCCCGAGCAGGACGCGGCGACAGACCCACCGGCCTGCGCGTGGCGCCGAACCGCCGCGACCGCAGCCTTCGCGTCCAGCTGCTCGAAGCGGTCCCGTATTGCACGGGGACTGTTCAGTCCGAGGCCGGGCACTATCCACGTCGAGCGGTCGCCTGCGGTGCTTCGGGGCAGCTTCGCCGTGTCGACGCTGATCCCGTCCTGCAAAGCGAGGGCGCCCCCTTCGACCGAAACAAGCTTCCATGCTGGAGCCGGTGCGCCCACGCGCGGCGCCATGCTTCGGGCCGCGACGAGGAGGCCGAGCGTCGCAGCCACACTGGTCGGGTAGGCGCCTTCAAGCGCCAGGATGGTGAAGTCAAGCATCGAGTGGAGTGTCCTCTATCGGCCGACTGTGCGGCGAAACCGTGCAGCCAAGGCCGCGACAGGGAAGGGTGGCACATGGAAGTGTCCAATGTGCTGGCGATGTCGCCCCGCGCTCAACCGATCTTTGGGACTCCCGGCATTCGCCTGGTGAATGCCGCGCAGCGCCCGCCACATGCATGCCGCGCATGCGATGCAGGCGCAACTCTGGCTTGAAGCGGCGCATGCCATGCGCTGCAATTCACCGGCCACGTTTCCCGGAACCACCACAGATCGGACCATCGCATGAACCAAACGCTCGCCCGTCCCCCGGCTCCACCGCTGCACGCCTGGCGGCGACCGCTTCCCGCGGTGTCAGCGCGCCTCGGGTATATCGCCTCGCCCGTGGAGCGCCCCGTCAACTACATGTACGACCCACCGGAAGGGGTGAGCCAGGAGAGTTGCGAGTACGACTTCCGCGACGTGCGGATCGAGGATGCCCGCGGCCTGGCAGGACCGACATCCGTGCACAGCGAGGGCTTCGAACTCTGGAGTGCAGCATCGGCGATCGAGCGCTTCCATGACCCGGAGGCGATCACCAGGACCTACTACCCGGAGTGCATTGAACTGGCCTGTGCAGCAACCGGCGGAGCCTCGGCGATCGTCTTCGATCACCTGCTGCGCAAGCGCGAGGCGGGCAGGCCGCCGCTGACGTTCGGGCGCAGGGGTGATGGCACCCAACCCGGAAGCGTCGGTCGCGTGCACAACGACTACACCGACGAGTCCGGTCGGCGCCGCCTCGGCCTCGTGCTGCGCGATCCTGAACTCGCCGCGCGTGTGCGGCGCTACTGCGTCGTCAACATCTGGCGGTCGGTCAAGGGCCCCATCGTCGACACGCCGCTGGCGGTATGCGACGCACGAACCGTCTCGGTTCGCGACATGGTGGCGAGTGAGATTCGCTACACGGACCGGACCGGCGAGATCTACCTCTTCGAGCACTCGGGCCAGCATCGCTGGTACTACTACCCCGGGATGGATCGCGACGAGGCGCTCGTCTTCAAGCAGTACGACTCGCAGGTCAGCGGGGTCGCACGATTCACCCCCCATGCGGCCTTCGATTTGCCTGGCATCCCCGACGATGCTCCGCTGCGCGAGAGCATCGAAGTGCGATGCCTGGTGCTGTTCGACTGAACGAGTGACGAGCGAGAGAAGAAGCATGAGCGACGACATCACCAGCAACCAGCCGCCGTCCATCGAATTCTGGTTCGAGTTCGGCAGCAACTACAGCTATCTGAGCGCGATGCGCATCGAAGAGGCGGCAACCCAGCGCGGCGTGGTCGTGCGCTGGAGGCCGTTCCTGCTCGGACCGATCTTCCGATCCTTCGGCTGGACCAATTCGCCGTTCGCGCTGCAGAAGGAGAAGGGCGCCTATGTCTGGAGGGACATGGAGCGCCAGTGCATCAGGTACGGCATTCCGTGGCACAGGCCTTCGGTGTTTCCGCGTGCGGCGACGCTGCCCATGAAAGTGGCCGCCGCCCACGCCCAGGCCGACTGGATAGGCCGGTACTGCCGAATCTTCATGACCAAGAACTTCGCCCTGGACGAAGACATCAACACCGGGGAACAGGTCGGCGAAGTGCTCGCCGGGCTCGGCCTCGACGCTCCGGTCATCATCGATGAAGCGTTTTCGGGTGCCGGGAAGAACTGTCTGCGGGAAGCGACGGCCGAGGCGCAAGCCCGAGGCATCTTCGGCGCTCCGACGTTCTTTGCCCGGGGCGAGATGTTCTGGGGCAATGACCGGCTCGACGACGCTTTGGCGTTCGCGGCCGGCACCGCGTGATGGCTGCGAAGCCCGCGGTGGATGTCCCTGCGGGCTTCGCGCCGTGGCCCGCGAAAGGGCCGTTCCTCGACGCCATCGCCAAGGTGTTCGTGCGCGGGAGCGCGGACGCGCCGGTCTTCGGCGTCAGGGTCGAGCGCGATCATTGCAACGGGCGCCGCACCGCCCATGGCGGGTTCATCTCGACACTGGCCGATGTCTGGGCCGGCTACAGCCTGGCACCCAGGCTGAGCCCCACGGTGCAGTTCGCGACCTCGAGCCTGTCGGTGGACTTCGTCTCGGGCGCCAGCGCCGGCGAGTGGCTCCAGTCGGAGACGGACCGGATCCGCATAGGCAAGCGGATTTGCGTGGTGACCGCGGCCATTGTTTGCGACGGGCGCCTCGTGGCGCTGACCCGGGCCAGCTTCGTGATCGCACAAGCCCTTCCTCGGTGAGAGCTTGACCCCGACGGGGACCTGTGCACGCAGACCGTCATCGCGGACCACGTCCTTGCTTCACATGACCAGGGCTCATGCGAACGCTGCAAAACGATTGCTTGAGGCCTGAGCTCTCCCGGCGTCGAATGCGTGTCATGCCATGCCACGAGTCTTCGCCGCGACCGCAGCCCATGTACTGGACAGCGTTGTCGCGCTTCTTCGGCCGCGGGCGCCCGCCTCGGCGCTTCGAGGCCTTGTCCATCGCGGCGAGGTGGGACCGTCCTGCCCGCTTCATATGCCCAACCGACGTGCGGGTGCTGTGCCTGTCGGGAACGGCATGGATTACGACGGATGCGGACATCCGCGATGTCGTGCTGGAAGCCGGCCAGGTTCACTGCGCGCCCAAGCGGGCGCGAATGTTCATCAACGGCATGCCGTTTTGCGAACTGCGCATCGAATGAGGTCCGCAGCCGCGTCGATCTCCGGCGGTGCACCTGCAAGCGCCGCGCTGCCCGGGCGGTCGACGACGCGAGCCACACTTTGCTGCTGACGGGTGGGCGGCTATCCTGCCGTGAGCCCAACTCGATTTGCAGGACTGCACATGTCGGCGTCTTTGGCCCGTCTTCCATCGCTCGATCTCGTCCGTGGTTTCGTGGCAGTCGGCCGGCGGATGAGCATCACGCTCGCGGCGGATGACCTTTGCCTGACGCAGTCAGCCGTCAGCCGCCAGGTCCATGCGCTCGAGGCGGTGCTCGGCGTCAAACTCTTCCATCGCGGATACCGCTCGATCCAGCTGACCGCCGAAGGTGAACGCCTGTTCCGCATCGCCGACGTGTCGGTGCAGCAACTGCAGGACGTGATCGGCGCGCTCGACACGCGGCAACAGCGTCGGCCCGTGACGGTCACCATGAGCACCAGTGTCGCTGCGTTGTGGTTGCTGCCCCGATTGAGCCAGCTGCAGGCCAGGCATCGTGGCATCGACCTCCGGATCGCCGCCAGCAACAAGGTGCTGGACCTGAAGGCCGAGGGCATCGACATCGCGATCCGCTATTGCCCGGAGTCCCGCGCCCCGGCCGGCGCGTCGCGTCTGTTTGGCGAGCGACTGCTGGCGGTCTGTCGTCCGTCGCTGGTGGTGCCCGGTGCCGACCCCGCCGACGTGATCCGGCAGAGCGTGCTGTTGGAGTTCGACGAGCCGCGACGCCCCTGGCTGTTGTGGGCCGGCATGCTCCGGTCCGTGGGCCTGGCGGCGGTTCGGCCGCGCTCGATCATGCGATTCAACCAGTACGAGCAGGTCATCCAGGCAGCCGTGGCAGGGCAAGGTATCGCGCTTGGCCGGCAGGCATTGGTCGGGCCCATGCTTTCCGACGGCAGTCTCGTGGCGCTTGCGCCTTTCCGAGCGGAGTGCGATGCCGAGGCCGGGTATTGGCTCGTCACCGCGGCGGCGGAGCCACACCGCGACGTGGCCGCCGTGGTGCATTGGATCAAGCAGGAAGCGGCCGAGCTCTCGACGCTGATGCAAAGGGGCGATGCGGCCGTCGCAAGCCCGGGCCGTCGCCGCCGCGGCGCGTAGCCCGTTCCGAGGCAATGCCGTGGCACCATCGCGACCATGGCGATAGGGTCACGGTGCTGGCACCGGGCGCAGTGTCGGCGCTGCGGCATGCGCGCCTGGTGGCGATGTCCGGGCCGTGATCGGCGGACGTATCAGGCGTTCGTGTGCCGCCTCTGTCGGGCACTGCGCTCTGTGCAAGCCGCAAACCGACATGCGGTTCCGCAAAGCGGGTGGCGCGTGCTGGCGGGGCGGCCGTCTGCGCCAGGTCCTGTCCGATGTGAGCACGGCGTCGGGCTTTCCATAGCGGAGACTGACATGAAGCCGTTGATTCGCAACTCGCTAGCCACGCTGGCACTCGCCGCAGCCGCGTCCTCCTGGGCGGACGCCGGTGCGTACCACTTCACTCCGCTGATCCGGCCGCCGGCATTGGCCGACACGCCTGAGCTGGCCGTGCCCGCGCTCGCCGATGACGGCCGAGCGGCGATCGCTGCCACGCTCGTCCGCCTGGGCTCCCGCGTCTTGAGGACCGACGCAGGCATCCGGCCCACCGTCATCGCCGGGGACAAGCGCTTCAGCCGCTTTGGCAGCCTGTCGATCGGCGCAAGAGGCGAGGTGGCATTCGAGGCCAGCCTGGAGAAGGTCACCGGCGAAGGCATCTTCCGCGGCGACGGCAGTTCGATCGTTCAGATTGCCGGCACGAGGGATGCCGGCGACTTCGACTTCGTCAACTCAGGCCCGTCGGTCAACGCCAGCGGCCAAGTGGCCTTCATCGGAGAGCGCATCGTCGGCGGCGCTTTCATCGACGGCGTCTACACCGGCAACGGGGGCCCCGTGCAGGCCGTCTACGACGTGACCGGACCCTTCCGCGATTTCACCGGGAACCCTGCCATCAACGACAGCGGCACCGTCGCCTTCCTCGCCACCCTTCGCAACGGCGTCGGCGGCCTGTTCCTGGGCACGGGCGGCAACGACCTCGTGCGCGTCGCGGACGACACCGGCCCCCTCACCGGCATCGTCGGTTTCAGCGATCCGTCGCTGAACGACAAGGGAGAGGTGGCCTTCCAGGCAGGCACCAACCCGGACTTTGACGACAACGGCGCATCGACGGGCACCGGCATCTTCCTGTACGCGGGGGGCAGGTTGAGCGCCGTGGTCCAGGGCGGCTTCGCGGAGTTCCTGTCGTTGGGTACACCTTCGTTGAACAACGTGGGCCAGGTGGCGTTCGTCGTGGAGCCGACCTTCGGCAACCGGATCCTGGTCACCGGCCCGGACCTTGTCGGGGACCGCGTCATTGGAACCGGCGACATCCTCCAGGGGCGTGTCGTCGATGGCCTCGCGTTCTCCCGGGAGGGCCTCAACGATGCGGGTCAGCTGGCCTTCATCGCCTTTTTCAGGGACGGCTCGTCGGCGCCCTATCTCGCGACCCCTGTGTCTCGTCGTTGAGCCCTGCAGCGACGCCAAGCCCTCGCACCGCCCGTTCAGTCGGGCAGCGAGACGATGTGGCGCACCCGGAAGATCACCCCCTTGTTGAAGGCGCCGCCGGCCATCGTGACACCGTAGAGCGCGCCATCCTGGGCGTTCGTCAACGCTCCCACCGGTCCACAACCGAGGCTGCCATCGGCCGGGAAGGCCGCGATGCGCGCAAACGAGCCCGACAGGTTCTTCGAGTACACCGAGCCGCAGCCGATCGCGCCGTCCTGGGTCACCCCGTAGAAGCGGCCGTCGCTGCGCTGCACCAGTTCGCCGCCCGGCGGGGCGCCGTTGGTGGCGGGCACGAAGGAGTGCAGCCAGCTCACCGCGCCACCCGTCGTCAGGCTGAAGATCGCGCCGCTCCCCGCACTGCCGCAGCCGGTCGTCGTGCCGGCCATGCTGGTGCCCGTGGCCGGGACCAGGCCGGCCTGCGGTGTGCAGCCCCCGGTGCGCGGGCTGCCCGGGGCGCCCAACGACGCCAGCAGCGTGAAGGAGGCACCGGTGGTGCCCATCCTGAACAGCACACCCCCGTCGTTCGCGCCACCCAGCGCCGTGCTGCCGTAGAGAAGGCCGTCGGCGCGCTGCAGCAGCGGTGCCATCGGCATCTCACCGTCGTTGCCGGCCCCCAGCGGCGAACCGAAGGACCGCAGCGTGGTCACCGCGCCGGAACTCTCCATCCTGAAGACGGTGCCCTTCTGGTGGGCCCCGCCATAGCGGGTGGTGCCATAGAACTTGCCGTCGCTGCCGCGTATCAAGGGCGCACGCGGCTCGCTGCCTTCGTTGCCGGCGGTCCCGGCCATCGAATGGAGCAGCGTGAAGCTGCCCAGCGTGGACATCTTGAACAGGGTGCCCTTCTGCTGGCTGCCTCCGAGGGCGGTGGTGCCATACAACACCCGGCCCACGGGCAGCAGGGCCGCCATGGGCCGGCCCCCGGCGGCGCCGTCGTTGGCAAAGGTGTGCATGACCGTGGGCGCCGCCCCCGGCACGAACTTGAATACCGTTCCCGAGCCATCGCGCACGCCGCCCAGCGACGTCGTGCCCCAAAAGACACCCTTGCTGGACTCGACCAGCCCCGCATAGGGCAGGTAGCCGCCCGCACCACCGTCGAAGGAGTGCAGCAACTCCAGTTTCCAGTAGTCGTTGGGGGCCGCGTGGGCGGCACCGGCGCTCAGCGCCAGCACCAGGTGACTGATCCATCGCCTCTTCATGCCAGCCTCCTGCTCCTACCGCCACGGACGGTGGGCGGATCATGCGCCGCACCCAGCCCACCCGGCAAGGTCTTCGCCGCAAGGACCCTTCCTCATCCTAGGGGGCCGCGATGCGTGGCGGGTGCCCGAGGTGCCGGCTCTCCCCGCCTGAAGACTGCACGGTTACACCGGCTCTTACATACAAAAAAATTTCGATGGCCATGCGCAACTCGGCCGCAGGCCTGCCGATAGAGGGCTCGTCTTCGGTACGCCTCAAGGGTTCATGGGAAACGAGCAGTACAACCCAGCAGGCGGTGGCAGAGCCCCGCGCCCGGCTGCGCGCATCGTCGCGCCCTTTGTCGCCGGCCTGCTGCTCCTCACCGCTTTCGCGATCGCTTGCTGCCTGATGCTCTCGGCCACGCGTGCCTACGTGGGCGGCGAGAGTCATTGGTCCAAGGCGCGCTCGCTGGCGATCGAGCATCTGCGGCGCTACGCCAGGACGGGCGAGCCCGAGCAATTGCGCGCCTTGGACGCCGCGCTGGCCGTCCCGCGCGGTGACCAGCGCGCGCGCCTGGCGTTGCAGGCCGACAGTCCCGACGATGAGGTGATACGGCGCGGCTTCCAGCAGGGCGGCGTGCATGTCGCGGACATCCCGGCCATGGTGGTGATGTTCCGCGTTTTCCAGCACACCCCGCTGATGCGCCCGGCCGTGACCCAATGGGAGCGGGGCGACCAGTTGCTGGCCGAACTGGCGGAAGTAGCCACCGAGATGACGCAGGCCCAGGCTCGCGCCGGCAGGCCCGCCGGCGACAGCTTCGAGCCGCAGTTGCGGAGCATCGAGGGCCGCTTGCTGGCCGCCGAGCGGCAATTCAGCCAGAGCCTGGGCGAGAGTTCGCGCCTGGCGGTGCTGCTGTGCTCCGCCGGCATTGGCTTGCTCGGCGCGATCCTCGCGTGGAGCGGCAGCGCCTTTGCGCTGCGGGCCATCGCCCTGAATCGGTGCAACGAGGAGCGTGTGCGCGCGGCGAACCGGCGCTGGGCACTGGCCACGGCGGCCGATGGCCTGGGCATGGTCGAGTGGTCGCTGGTCGGCGATACGGTGGAACTGGACACCCAGGCCTGCGCGCTCTACGGCTTGGCGCCGCGGCCCGGCGGCGGCCTGGCGCTGCGGCGCAAGGAGCTGCGCCGCGTGGTCCACCCCGACGACCTGCCCGAGGTGCGCGCCACGGTCGAGCGCTGCCTGCTGACGGGCGACGACTACAAGCACGCCTACCGCATCTTGTTGCCGGGAGGCGGTGTGCGCCACATCGAGGTCACGGGTCGCTTCGATGCCGATGAAGGCGCAGGCAGCCGCAAGGCGCCGGCCCGGATGGTCGGCATCGTGCGCGATGTCAGCCGCGAGGTCGAATTCCGCCGGCTGGAGGCCGAGAAGCTCGCGGCGGAGGCCGCCGAACGCCACCGCGCGCAGTTGCTCTCCCGCGTGAGCCACGAGTTGCGCACTCCGCTGAACGCGGTGATGGGCTTCTCCCAGCTGCTCGCGCTGGCCTTGGACCAGCGCAAGGCGCCCGATCGCGCCCACCTGCGACACATCGAGACGGCGGCCGGGCATCTGCTCGGCCTGGTCGACGATCTGCTGGACCTGACGGCCATGCAAGCGGGCGACACCGGCGCCGAGCACCGGCTGCTCGATCTGGCGATGGTCATCGACAGCAGCCTGGCGATGGTCGAGCACCAGCAGATCGCGGCCGGCGTCACGGTTCACCACGAGAGGCCGCCATCGGCCGTGAGGGTGCTCGGCAATGAGCAACGGCTGCGCCAGGTCTTCGTCAACCTGCTCTCCAACGGCTGCAAGTACAACCGACCTCAGGGCCGCTTGAGCGTGAGTTACCGCTTTGGCGGCGACGGGGTGATGGTGGATCTGCAGGACCAGGGCCTGGGTCTGACGCCCGAGCAGATCAAGGAGCTGTTCCAGCCTTTCAGGCGTCTGCACCGCGCCGGCGATAGACCCGGCACCGGGCTGGGCTTGGTGATCGCGAAGTCCGCCGTCGAGCAGGTGGGTGGGCGCATCGAAGTCGCCAGCCGCCCCGGCACGGGCAGCGTCTTCACGGTATCGCTGCCGACAGCCGAAGGTGAGTCCGGGCTTCCCGATTTGCCGCGCTTGCCAGTTCTGCTTCACTCGAGGGTCGAGGACGACCGGACGCTCTTGCTCCTGCCGGCGGTCAGCAGCGGGGTGCGGGCGGCCAGGCCGCCGACGCGCCGGCCGGCTTGAGTGCGGCGAGGAAATGCGCGCTGGCCAGCACCGGGTCGGCCTGGCTGGCCCAGGTGTCGGCCAGGGCCCGCATGGCTTGGCGCGCGCCGCGCGACAGCACGCCCTCCATCGGGTCGCGGGCCTGGGCCAGCAGTTGTTCGCAATACAGCAGCCGCGCTTCGTCGCTGGCCGAGATCACGGCCATCAAGGCCTGCGCGGTGCTGTCGAAGTGCATTCCCGGCATGGTCGAGCGCGCGTCCGGGTCTCCCGCGCAGGCGCACAAGTACTCCAGCGGACCCAGGCTGCGCCCGGTGCGCAGTCCGGCGCTGCGCTGGCTGGCGCCCCAGGCGGCGCGGCGCCCACTCGGCAGGCGCCCGGTGCGCAGCGCCTGCACCAGCGCCAGCGCGACGGCGGCGCGCGCACCGTGGTCGGCATGCCGGCCCACTTCGCACAGCACGCGCAGCAGGGCCGGATACAGCTCGTCGCCAAGACCGCTGCAGACACGCTCCAGCAACTGAACCGCCTCGCCAGGATGCTGCTGCAAGTCCGCGCAGCCGTTGACGAGCGCGCGCGCGGCCTCGCGCCAGCGCGGCTCGGCGAGCAGGGCGGCTTGCACGGGCGTGTCGCTCAGGGCTGGCTGCTGTCGTCGAGCAGATGGGCCAGCACGCGCTGCGCGTGTTCGGTCGCGCTCAGGCCGGTGCCGCCCAGCGACAGCTCCGCGACGATCATGGATCCGGACGGTGCATCCAGGCCGTCCCACCAGCGCCCGGCCTGCCAGGGCGCACCCGATCCGGCCGCCTGCCTCGCGTCGGCGACGGCCGAGGAGGAGGAGGGCGGTGCGAGATGGGGGCCGAACAACGGGTTCATGGTCGAGGTGGCGGGTGGCGCGCGGCGGGTGGGGGTCGGGGCCGCATGCAGGCTCGAAGCCGCATGGCTGAGGTTGGGACGATAGCGCGGCAGCCCGCCAGCGGCCACTGCCGCCGTCCCTAGCTGGGGCCGCCCCCAACGGGCCTGGGGCCGCCCGCAGTTGCCGACGGACCCGGCTGGCGGGCCGGGCGCCGCGCCGCTTCAATGGCTGGGCGATTCGTGCCCCAAAACCCTTACGCGTCCGATGTGGCGCATCCACGAACCGGGAGCTCAACCCATGACCTACTTTCCGACATCCACCACCTCCACGGCCCCCTCCTGCCCGCCAGGCTCGAGCGTGGACCCGGCCAACCCGAGCAACGCCAGCACGACGATGCAGGGCGGCCAGGCGGTGTTCGAGAACGACAGCTACCGCATCACGATGGGCGACAACAACACCGTCCACATCAAGAACAAGGAGACCGGCGAGACCTACGAGGCCTGGGGCGACCCCCACATGAAGATCGACGGCCAGCACGCTTTCGACTTCTGGGGCACGACCACCTTCAAGCTCGAGGACGGCACCAAGGTCACGATAGAGACCACCCCTTGGGCGCAAGACCCCTCGATGACCTTGAGCAGCCGCGTCACCATCACCAACGGCGACTACGGCGTGCAGATCAGCGGCATCGACACCAACCAGACCGGCGATCTCAAGATCCATCAGGCCGAGGGATGGGGGAAGACCCTGGACTGGGCCGTCAACGACGGCAACCGCCTGAGCGAAAACGCCCACGGCAGCGGCTTCGTGGCCAGGGATCACAACGGCAGCGTGCGCCCGGTCGACCAGCAGTACATCAACCAGACCGACCTGCTGAAGGGCGGCGGCGCCGACAGGCCGCAAGGCGGTGCCGCCGACAGGCTGCAGGCGCAGTTCAAGGATGCCTTCCGCCTGCTGGGCGGCCTGGTCAGCATCAGCTTCGCCGGTCTGTTCCTGGGCGCGCTCGCCGGGCGCCAGCAGGGCGGCAGCCAAGGCAACGAGGGCGGTGGCCGCACGGAGCCCTTCCCCAGGCCAGCCGATGGCCATGGCCGCGGCCACGGCGGGCAGCGCGAGCCCGCACCGCAGACCGCTGCCGCCGCGTCGCACGCGCTGCTCGACACGCTGCGCTTTCACCTGACGCTGGCCCGCGCCGTCGGCTGAAGCCGCAGCGCGGCGTACCCCAAGGGCGGCGCTGCCGGCACGGCAGCGTCGCCCTTGTCCTTTCAGCGCAGGCTCAGCCCCTGTGCGCCGAGGCGCAGCCCGTCGGCCGGCTGCTTCAGCGCCGCCTCCAGATTCGCGCGCGCGGCGTTGCGGAAGTTCTGCTCCGAGGCCGGGTTGGGGTTTTGCAGGAAGGCCTGGCGGGCCACCGCCATGAAGGTGCCCACCATCGCCAGTTGTTCGTACATCTGGCGCTTCTGGCGCGCGCTTGCACTGACGAAGCTGTCCTGCCCGCCCAGCGCTTCGCGCATCTGCGCCACCAGGCGCTGGAAGTGCGCGTCCGGCACTTCCACGTTGTGCAAGGCCATGTAGTTGCCGGCGATGTAGGCCGCCATCGCGCCGGCCACGTCGTTGCTGGGCACACCCAGCTTGTGCTCCAGCTTGCGGTACGTCTCGAAGGACTGCAGGTAGGCGTCGGTCATCTGCGAGCGCTGCGCGGCCGGGAAGGCGGTGGCCAGCTGTCGCGCGTTGTCGCCGAGCTGGTTGCCTGCGGGGGCCAGCGTGGCCGGCGCGCGCGCGCCGGTCGTTGCCCTGGCCGTGGGCGGTGAGCGCCCGCTGCCCGGCGCCGTGGCCATGGTGCCCTGAGGGTGCAGCGGCACGATCAGGCCCTGGAACATCGGCGGCGGCGGCGGCGCGAAGTCGAAAGCCTGCGCCGCGGCGCAGGCGGCGAGCAGGGCACCGGCCAGCAGGCTGCGGTGCAGGCGGGGGATGACAGCCATACCTTCCTCCTTGAGCTGTTCGAGCCGCACCGGGCGGCGGCCGCGCTTCCATCGTGCGGCGCGAGCATGCCACGGGCTCGCGGGCCGAATGGTGACGAAGGGCCGCGCAGATGTTTCCGATTGCGACCCCCGTGACGGCACCGCCGGCCCGGTTCACCGCTGCCGCCAACCCCAGCTGGGGACGACCCTGGCTGGGGAGCCTACCGAGTTGCGGCGCGCACCGCCAGCGCGCGACAGTCGGGTCACTTCTCTCGCCAAGGACACTGCCATGATTCAATCCGCCTCGCTCACCGTACGCTCCGGCGACACCCTCGGCGCGCTGGCCGAGCGGCACGGCGTGGACGCCGAAGCCTTGATGCGCGCCAACGGCATGGATCCCGCGCTGGCCGACGGACGCGTCTCGCGCGAGCGCACCGACCCCGATCGCCTGATGCCGGGCCAGCATCTGCAGATCCCTTCGGCGACGCCGGGCTACGAGGCGGCACACGTGGTGCGCCGCGGTGACACCTTGAGCGCCATCGCCGAGCGCTGGAACGTGAGCGTCCCGGACCTGCTGGCCGCCAACCCCCGCTTCAGCGGCGCACGCATCGGCGACGGCCTCGACATGCGGCGCGACGCTGCGGGAGGCTGGGATCCGGACGCGCTGCGCGTGGGCGACCTGATACGGCATCCGGGTGCACTCACCGGCACTGAGTCTGTCACGGCTACGCCCGCCGTCGAGCCGGCCACCGAGCTGGCGCCGGTTGCCACCGGCGATCGCGCTGCGGCGACGGGCGCCGGCCGCATCGACCTGCAAGCCTTCCTCGACCCCCGCCTGGGCAGCCAGGCGCCGGCGGCGATCGTGATCGGCAATGCCGAAGGCACCCGTACCGCCCAGGGCGGTACCACCGCAGCCTTCGGCGGCCACATCGATCCCGGCAACGCGGCGCACAACCAGGGCTCTTTCTCGTACCAGAGCCGCGCCGCCTCGCCGGCCGAGGCCGATCGCCTGCAACTGCAGCGCCTGCAGGGCCGCGTGCCGGCCTACGAGCAGGCGGCTCGCGCGGCGGGCCTGGATCCCAGCGATGCCCGCCTCGCCAGCAGCTATTTCGACCTGTACAACCAGTCGCCCGCGGCGGCGGCGCGTTTCCTCGATCAGATGCCCAGGCTGAGCGGTGCGGCGCTGACGCCGGAGCGCCTGACCCAGGCCCGCGTCGATGCCTTCGTCAACCCCGACACCGGCCGCCGCTTCACCAACGCCAACGGCGCGCTGGCCGGCGGTGGCTTCGCGACCATCGCGCAGGCAAGGCTGGGCCGCAATCCCACCGAGGCCGAGGTGCAGCAGACCATCCGTGCCGACCAGCAGCGGCGCACGGACGCGATGGAAAACGCGCTGAGCGCCCAGGGCCTGTTGCGTTGACGCCGCGAGATGCGGCTGCCGGCCTTGTCCGCTGCCTGGGCACCCCTGCGGGTCTTCGCGCTCTGCCTGGCCCTGCTCGGCTGCGGCCCGCCAGCGCGCACCGAGCCGGCCGTGCAACGGCTGCAGTGCGAGCAGCCCCATGGCGTCAGCGTGGCTGTCCTTCACCGCGGCGGCGAGCCGCTCGCGGTGACCCTCGCCGTGGTCGCGGGAACGCGCGACTGCGCAACGCGCAGCACCCGGCCGCCGCGCCGCGAAGGACCCGGCTGGCGCTTCGACTGGCAGGACGATGTGATCGGCGCGCACTACGCTGCCGCGCTGATGCCCTTGCCGGGGGGCGGGTTCCGCCTCCGGCTGTCAGAGCCGGGCGCGCCGGGCGGTCCGGCCGCGACCGTGGCCTGCAGTTCGCTTGCCTTGCCCGCAGAGACGCTGCTCGATCCTGGCGATGCGCGCTGCACCAGCCGCGAAGAGCGCAGCGCTGCGAGCCCTTGAAGAGCGCCGTGCAGGCGCAATGCCCTTGTCGATCACCTTCTGGAGACCCACCATGCAGACTGTCGCAGACCGGCCCTCCGCGTCCACCTCTTCGCCCACCGCCGGCTGGGCAAGCTCCCCCAGTTCGCCGCCGTCCCCGCGAGCGCCCGCCACGCCGGCCGAGCGGCTCGCGAGCCAGCCGACGCGCCTGGCCGAGCTGTCCAGCCAGCCCACCACCACCGACAGGCTGGCCGGTGGCGATGCCCCGTCGGATCGCACGACGATCCAGGGCCTGGGCACCATCCCCAGCTACAGCGGCGACCTGCCGTCGCCGCTGCAGGCCATGTGGTACGCGCCCGAAACCAGCGAGGTCTTCAAGGGCTTCTACCCCGACTCGGAGATCCGCGGCTGGGTGAAGGACGCAGCCGCCTACAACGACGTGCCGCACGAACTGATGGCGGCCGTGTTGCAGCAGGAGAATGCGCCGGGCGCCTCGACCTTCCACCAGGTCCTGCAGTTCGGCGAGCGCAGCGTCACCACCTTTGCCGCGATCCTCGACCAGTTGCCCGGCAGCCCGGTGCCCGACGCCATTGCGGGCGGCTCCAGCGGCATTGCCAACATGAAGCGCGAGACCTTGCAGTCGGCCGCCGAGTACATCGAGAACACCTACGACCGTCCGGCGCTGCCCGATGACGTGCGCTACCGGATCGGCGGCTGGGACCAGGACACCCGCCTGCCGGGCGATGACCTGAAGAGCGACCTCTACTATGCCTCCGGGGTGCTGCGCCAGCTGATAGACCGCGAAATGGGCGCCGGCTACCAGGGCCCGCTGAGCCTGGCGCAAACCGAGCGCATCATCGCCAGCTACAACGGCAGCGGTCCGCTGGCCGAGAAGTATGGACGCGACGCGATGAACTTGCTGCAGGGGGCCGCCGACGGGAGCCGAACGCTGTATTTCTATGAGAAGTGACGGCGGCCGCGCTGTCGGCGTGCGGGTGCTGTTGCTCTTGCTCGCGCTGGTCGGGTGCGCCTGGGCCGCACGGCATGCGCTGGCCAACCTGTGGCTGAGTGCCACCGACGGCGACTACCGCGTGCCCGCCACCGCTTCGTGGTGGCAGTTCGAGCCGACGGTGATGAACCCCGGCTCGGGCGGCTGGTGGCTCTATGGCGAAGACGCCGAGCATTACTACCACTTCCGCGGTACCGGCACGCCGCCCTACCGCAGCATCAGCCGTGCCGCGGCCAGTACCTGCCAGGGTTTCGATCCCCGGCGGGTCGAGACCTGGTGCGGCTGATGAGTCGATGGGTTGACGCGGGCTGGCCGGTGCCCCCGATTGGGAGGGCCCGCAGTCAGGGCCGACCCTGACTGCCGACGGTCCCGGCTGGGCAGCGGGGCATGGCGATGCTGCAATGGCTTCACGCAACCGACCGCACCAGGAGCTCCCTGCATGAACACTGCCGTTGCCTCATCGGCCTCCGCCGACACCGCCGTCCGCAGCGCCGCCGCGCAGGACGGCGCGCCGCCGCGCTCCCCGCAGGAGCAGGCCGCCGACCTGGTCGGCCAGGCCACCGACCCCCGCACCGGCAGGCTGGACACCCGCACGCTGGGCGGCTGGGTGGCCGATGCTGCCCGCCGCGACCCGGCTGCCGCCGCACAAGCCCACGCCGCGATCGAGCAGCACCTGCTGGACAGCGGCCGCCCCGGCGACCTGTCGCGCTTCAACCAGGACGTGGTGGCCGCGGCATCGCAGAGCGTGCCGGGGCCCGCCGGCCTGGCCGGTGCCGGGCAGGGCATGCTGCAGCGCGGCACCCAGTTGCTGGTCGACAACCCCATCCTGGTCAAGCGCTGGGAGAACACCCCCAGCGCATGGACCCACAAGAGCGGCTTCTCGTCGGGCCTGCAGGACCTGCTGGCGCGCCACGGGATCGAGTTCGACCCCAACAGCGTCAACCCGGTGCCGCCCGGCTCCATCACCAAGACGCCGGGTGTGCCCGTGCAGCAGGCCAACAACCTCAACGGCCAGTTGGCCGAGCAGGCGATACGCGATCGTTACCAGGCCGCCGGCCTGGCCGTGGAGCCTGGTCCGGTGGCCCGGGCCGACGGTGCGCGCGTGGTCGACGTGGTCGTCCACAAGCCGGCCAACGATCCGCGCATGCACGAGCGCATCGAGATCGAGTCCAAAGTGGGCTACCGCACCTCGGGCTCCTTCATCCGCAACCAGATTGCCAACGACGCCGCGGACCTCGCGAGCAACCGCGGCATCCGCCAGGCCGGGCAGGTGCTGGAGGGCGCCGGCAAGGTGCTGCGGCCGGTGGGCCTGGTGCTCGACGCGATCGAGGTCGGCCAGGCCTTCCGCGCCGACGGCAACCGGGTAGGCGAGGGCACCGCCCGCGCTGCCTCTGGCGTGGCCGGCGGCGCGCTGGGCGGCTGGGGTGGGGCGGTCGGCGGCGCGGCGATAGGCACCATGATCATGCCCGGCGTCGGCACGGTGGTCGGCGGCATCATCGGCGGCATTGCCGGTGCGATGGGGGGCGATGCGGCCGGCCGGGGCCTGTTTGATACAGTGAAATCCTGGTTCTGACACACCGACACGGGCCGATCCGGCCCGCTCCTTCAGGGCGCCGGCACCGCATGTTCCAACGACTCAGGCAATGGATGGGCACTCCGGGCGACAAGTCCGGGGCCGTGCTGCCGCCGCTGCTGGCCCACTACCCGCCTTACGAAGCGCCACACGCCGGCCATGGCCGGCAACTGAGCCTGGCGCAGGCGAGGGAGAACCTGGCCTACTTCGAATCGGTCAAGGACCACCGCCTGGCCTGCATCGCCGCGCTGCTGCGCAGTGCCGCGAACATAGACCCCGAGCCCGCCCTGCATTCGCCCCGCGAGCACGGCGCCGCCCTGACCGACGCGCTGGACCGCTGGGCCGCTGCCCAATGGCCCACGCTGCCGGCGCCGCAGCTGCCGCGCCTGTCGGCCTGGCTGGAGAGCAGCCGCCGAGGGCCGGACATCGTCTATTCGATGCTGCTCGACCTGGCGATCCTGCTCGGGGAGGTGGTACGCACGGGCAATGCCGACTGGTCCTGGGGACTGGACCTGGACACATCGCGCCTGCAAGCGGGCCTGGAGACGGCCCGCCGCACCGTGCTCAGCGCCGACCCGGTGGGTGCAGCCACCCAGCCCTTCCTGATCGACGTCGAATCCATCGTCGTCGGCCGCTACCTGATGCCGGCGCAGTCCAGCTGGATGCGCGGCGCCGACGGTGGCGGCCCGCGCTCGCTGAACCCCTGGCACCGCCTGGTCGACGAGGGCCTGGCCGGGCAGGCCATGGCGGCTTGGCGCCGCTGAGGCGCTGAGCCGCAGTAGCCACGGCGGCCCGCCGTGGCGACCGTAGCGTCGGCTCGCGTCGAAGCCCGAGAGACTTCTCAGGCGCTCAGGGCAGCCAGCCGTGCACCGAGCTGCAACTGGTCAGCGGGATCACGGAGTCGTCGGTGTGTCGCTTGCGCACCCGGGTCGCGACAGGGTGCTCGGTGTTGTACAGGCCCGTGAGGTTGCGCGCGTCGGCCGGCGCGTACCAGAGCTGGCAGCTGCCGGTGCAGGTGCGGCCCACGCAACTGCTGTCGTCGTAGTCGAACAGCAGGCGCTGGCCATCGGGCGACCAGTAGACCTGGTTGGTGGCGGTGTCCGAGGTGACGCGCTGCAACTGGCTGCCGTCGAGCTGGGCCACCCAGGCGTCGGCAGCGCTGCCGGCCGTGTTCTTCATGACCAAGGCCATCTGCGTGCCTTGCGGGTTGATCTCGATCTGGCGCACGACCTGCCCGCCGGGGACGGCGACCCGGCCCGCCGCCTGCCAGCTGCCGTTCACCGCGGCCAGCGCCACCTCGCCGCTCTCGGCGTTCAGGCGCAGCAGGCGGCCGTCGGGCAGCCAGCGGAACTTCTGCACCTTGACCAGCGCCGGCTCGCTGTGGATGACGCGGGCCGTGGCGGCGTCGACGACCAGCATCTCGCCTTCGTCGTCCAGCGAGCTCGCATAGGCCTTGGACAAGAACGTCGTCTTGCTGGCCGGCGAGGCGCGCAGCTCGCTGCCGGAGAAGTTGGGCATCGTGAGCTGGTGCAGCGTGCTGCCGTCACCGGCGGAGAGTATCCGCAGGCTGTCCGTCACGCCGTCGCTGCCCAGCGTGTATTCGGCGTACTGGCTGCCGTCCGGCCACGGATGCGGGTCGGCGTCGGCGGTCAGGCGGCGCGGCTGTGTGCTCGCGTCCATCGGCGAGATGTAGGAGGCCCGGGCCACCGAGTCCATGTACCAGATGCTGCCGGCCACGGCCGCCGGCGGCGGTGGGGGTGCCGGAGGCGGTGGGTCGACAGGATCGGGCGATGAGCCGCCGCCACCGCCGCAGGCCGCGAGCCAGAGGCTGGTGACAAGGGTCAGACCGGCCATCATGGTCCGGGGGGCGGGGCAGCGAAGCGCGGTGGCAGATGGAATCATGTGCGGGATCTCCATGGAGGGGTCGGTGCAGGGCCGCTTGGCGTGAAACGCCACCAAGGCGCCACAACAGCGACACAACAGCGCTGCAAGAACGGCACAAGGCAGCCAGGGCTGCCTCGTGGTCCGAGGGCCCCGCGCGGGACCCTCGGCGTTTGCGAAGGATGTCGTCCTACTGCTTGCGGGCCATCGTCGAGAGCGCTTCGCCCAGCGCCTTGATGGCGGTGGAGAAGACGTTGTTCAGCATGCTGTATTCCTGGCTGGTGGCCTGGAACTGCGTCATCGCCATGTTGAAGTCGCGCGCGTTCTGGGCGTTGTCCGCGGCGGCGTCGTTGTAGGCGTCGGAGCCCTGGTCGGCCGACTTCATCGCGTCCTTGGACTCCTGGCCGGCGTTGTTCAGCTCGGTCATCTGGTTCGAGAGCTCCACCATCTGGGCAGCCTTGTCGCCCAGGGCTTCGCCCATGGCCGCGGCAATGGCCTGCAGCCAGCCGTTGCCGGCGGTCTTGCCGCCCTTGCCGCCGGTGCTCTTGCCGTCGCTGCCGCCGGCGTCGTCGCCCAGCTTGCGCGCGACGATGCTGGCCAGTTCCTTGGCGAAGTCCTGGCGGAACTGCTGCACCGCGTCGCCGAAGTGCTGGCCGGCCGTGTCGCTGGCGTCCTGCGAAACGTCCTTGTTCTTCAGGCCGCCGATCACGCTGTCGACCTTGTCCTTGACCTGGTCGGCCAGGAACTTGGGCATGCCTTGTTCCTTCTGCAGGTCGTTCACGACGTCCTTGACCGCACCACCGATGGCCTCCTGCAGCATGTTGCCGACGGCCTGGCCGATCATGGCGCCTATGGGGCCGCCGAAGATGCCGCCGACGATGCCGCCGAGGGCACCGAAGATGCCGCCGCTGCCGCCGCCGCCCATCACGCTATTGAGTGCTGATCCCATTGCTGTGCTCTCCTGAAGTCGGGTTGAAAGCCGGCTCGCGCTGTGCGGGCCGGAGGTTGGGTTGCCTGTTCGATCGCTCAACCCGATGGCGCTTTGCGGTGGTGCATTCGTGCCTGCGGGCTGACGGAAGCCATTACAGAAGATCGCCCGGCGCGCGAGTAGTCGGGGCCTTCGGCAACTCGGCCTCCCCCCAGCTAGGGTCGGTCCCAGCGCCTGCCGGGGCCATGACGCCGGAGAGGCCGTCGGCCAGTTGCTCGATGGACAGCCCCAGCTCGGCCTTCAGGCTGCCGCGGGCCAGGGCCTGCGCCGTGCGGATGGCGGGCTCGCCCTGGCGCGAAGCCTGCACCGTCCATTCACCGATGGCCACCGCCAGGCAGGCCATGCGCTCGAAGAAGTCCTGCCGCTGCTCGATAGGCGCGCCATCCCAGTCCAGGTCGTCGGCGACCCAGGCCTCCAGCCAGTCGTGCACGGCCCGCCAGCGCGGCAGCGTCACCGCCTGCAACGACTGCGCCTGGATACAGGCGGCCAGCAGGCAGGCCAGCGCGACGCCGGCGTCGTCCTGCCGGTCCAGCGGTCGCAGTTGTTCGCGGTAGTGGCGCAGGCAGCGCTCGAACAGGGATTGGGCCCGCGCGCGGCCGGCTGGATCGCGCGCCTGCCGGCGCGCCAGCTCGGCCATGCTCCTGGTCGAGGACCGAGGCGCCACTTGCCATCGCGAGACCCAGGGCTGGTCCGCGGCGCCGGCGGGGCGGTCGTGGGCCGGCGCGTGTGCGCTGCGGCTGCGTGCCAATGCCTCGGCCAGCCGCTGGCCGACGGCCTGCTGCCAGGCAGCGGGCGGGCCGGGCGAAGCGTTCGATGTGCTCATGTGGCTCTCTTTCAGGCTGTTGTTCAGGCGAGGGCGGGCAGGGGAGGCGCCTCGGTTTCGTCGCGCAATGCCTTGCTCGCGGCGCGCAGGCGCTCGCGCCGCGGCAGGCCCGCCTGCGCGCGCCACGACGCGAGGCCCAGGCTGTGCAGCACGGCCGGCTGCCCCGCGTAGATGCCCGGCGTGCCGGCCGTGAAGCCCAGGGCCCGCAGGCACAGCCGGGCGCCGCGGTTGGCGGGGTGGCAGGCGGCCCAGACCCGCTGCCGGCCCAGCCGCGCGAAGGCGTGTGCCAGCAAGGCCTCGCCGCCGTCCATCGAGACGCCCTGGCCCCAGTGGCTGGCGAGCAGGCGGCTGCCGAGTTCGATCTCGCCGGGGTAGCCGGCCAGCGGCATCAGGCTGAACCAGCCGGCGAAGCACGCGCTGCCGGACTGCGGCACGCTGGCATGCCAGATGCCCAGCCCCGGGTGTTCGCGGTAGATGCGCTGTATGCGGTCGAGGAACAGCGCGGCGGCGGCGGGCCGGTCCAGCGGCATGTCGTCCAGCAGGTGCTCGCGCAGGCGCCGGCCGCTGTGCAGCGCGATCACGTCATCGGCGTCGCCGGCGCCGAAGGCACGCAGTTGCAGCCGCGGCGTGCGCAGTGCAAAGGTGGACGCGGCGATGGGCACGGCTTGCAGCATCCAGGCGACTGTAGGAAGCGGCTGCGGCTGCCGCCAGTTGGGAGCGGCGGCAGCTAGGGTTGGCCGCAATCCGATGCGCCGCTGGCTGGCGGCGCGGGCAACTCCTGCGGCCAGCGCGCCAGCAGCGTCACGCCGCCGCTGGCCACGCCCAGCATCCAGCGCTCGCCGCGGTGGTCGACCAGCACCACACGCTCCTTGGGGCCGACCGGCAGCGCCCGCACGAAACGCAGCGTGTCGTCGGCACCGGCATGGGCGGCGCCGCGGCCCGCGCCGGACAGCCGGCCGCGCAGCAGCCGCAGCACGGCGTAGGCCAGTCCCAGGACCAGCACCAGGGCGGCCATCGTGCTGGCCAGGCTGAGCCAAAGTGGTGACATGCGATCTCAGTCGAACGTGATGCGGCCGGCCGCTGCGGCCGGCTGCTGCGGATAGTGCGAGAGATCCTCGCCCGGTGCGGGCACGCGGCGGCGCGGCGGTTCGGCTTGCTGCGACGAGGGATCCCCGGTCTGCCAGGCCATCTGCTCGCGCACCTCGCGGGCCCACAGCACGACCTCGGCGATGGCGTCGAACAGATCGGGCGGCACCACCTCGCCGACCTCGGCGCGCGCGAGCAGGTCGCGCGCCAGCGGCACGTTGCGCACGATGGGCACGCCGGCCTCCTCCGCGGCTTCGCGCATCGCGCGGGCGACGTGGTCCTCGCCCTTCGCCGACACCGTCGGCACGGGGCTGCGCTCCCGGTCGTAGTCGATCGCGATGGCCACGTGGGTCGGGTTGACGATGAGGGCATTGGCCCCGCGTGCGGCGCCCGCCGCGTTGCGCTGCGACCATTCGGCGTGGGCCTGCTTGCGCTGCTGCTTGATGTAGGGATCGCCCTCGCTCTCCTTCATCTCCTGGCGGATGTCGCGCAGGCTCATGCGCAGCTTGCGGGTGAAGCTGTGCCGCTGCCAGACGGCGTCCAGCAGCGAGACCAGGGTGAAGACGCCCACGGTCCAGGCCACGACCTGCACCGTGCCGTCCCAGATCAGGCGGCCCAGCGCCTGCGCCGGCACCTGGTCGCTGCGCGCGAGCAGCAGGATCTGCGGCAGCATCGCCAGTGCCACCAGCGTGCCGATGACGAACAGCAGCGCGGTCTTGCCTATGCCCTTGGCCAGCTCGACCAGGTTGTCCATCGAGAACATGCGCTTGACGCCTTCGGCCGGGTTCAGGTGCTCCAGCTTCGGCGAGAGCTTCTCGAAGGCCAGCACCGGTCCGGCCTGCAGGTACTCCACCAGCAGCCCGACGGCAGCGGCCGGCAGCAGCAGCAGCGCCACCAGCCACATCGTCAACTCGGCCGCCTGCCAGCCCAGCGAGGCCGCGACGCTGCCGAACGCCTGCGAGCTCCAGCCCTGGGCCAGCACGGCGAACAGGCGCTCCCACAACGCGGCGATGCGCTCGGTGGCGGTGCCCAGCAGCAGGGCGCCCAGCACCAGCCAGGCCAGCAGGCCGGCCGTGCTGGTCACCTCGCGGCTCTTGGGGACATCGCCCTTCTTGCGGGCGTCCTTCAGGCGTTTGGGGGTCGGCTTCTCGGTCTTGTCGCCGCCGTCGTTCTTGTCGGCCATGCTTGATTCGTCAACATCATCGCGAATGCGCGCCGCGCGAACGATGCCGTGTTCGTTGCCCGTCGGGTGGGCAATCTGTTTCCATCCATCAAGATTTGTATCGGCTGGTGAGCCTGATCGCGGGCTTCCCTATAAGGCTCCGGACCCTCACCCGGGTTGTTGCAGATGCTTTCGAAACGGCCCGCGCGTCACGCTGCTGACATCGACAAACACCGATAGTCGGCCCCCAACAACTGGGAGATGAAGAATTGGCGGATCGGGAGCGCAAGCGTTGTCAGGGTGCCACGTGGTGGGGCCCGCGTCCTGCGCGAACCGGTTGCCACCGATGGGGCACGGCAGCGCTGGGCGCCGCGCTGCTGCTGGCCGGACCGGCTCATGCGCTGAGCTGTGCGGACCCGCTGGTGCAGCTGCCCACGGCCCCCGCCGCCAACCCTGGGGAGCGCGGCGAGGCGCTCCGGTTCCCGCTCGCCGCCGCGGCCTGCGGACCGCTCGTGGAGACGGCGGGCGCAAGACCCGCTGCGCGGCCCGACGCGGTGGTCAAAGCAGCACGGATGGCTCACCAGATGAGCCTATACGACGCCCCGCCGGTCGATCCCAGGGCCATGGAGCCGCGGCAGACAGCCGCCGCCCCTGCGCTCGCCGCGCCCGTTTCGCCGCCGCCACCGCGCAGCCTGCCCAGTGCCGCAGGCGTGGCCCGCATTCGAGCGCTCGTGCCGGCGATGGCGGACGCCGCTCGCCGCCACGACATCGACCCCTTGCTGCTGCATGCCGTGGCGCACGTGGAGTCGCGCCACGACGCGCAGGCCCGATCGCCGGCCGGCGCGCGCGGCTTGATGCAGGTGATGCCGGCCACCGCCCGCCGCTTCGGCATCGGCGACCCGCACCGCGAGTTGCTGGTGCCGGAGCTCAACACCGAGGTCAGTGCGGCCTACCTGAAGACCCTGCAGCGCCGCTTCGGCAACGACCTGCCGCTGGTGCTCGCGGCCTACAACGCCGGCGAGGGCGCGGTCGAGAAGTACGGCCGCCGCATCCCGCCCTATCCGGAGACGCGGGCCTACGTGCGCGACGTGCTGGCGGTCTATGCGCTGCTCAAGCGGCGGGTGCTGCCGGCTGGCAGGGCGGCGGTGGCCGTGAAGGGCACGACATGAGCCTGGCCGCCTATTTCCGCGCCACCGACAAGGTCAGCGAGAGCTGGTTCGCCCGTTTCAGCGACCTGTTCCTGGTGGCGGGCGTGATCGCCATCGTCGCGCTGATGGTGCTGCCGCTGCCGCTGTGGCTGATCGACCTGCTGGTGGCGGTCAACATCGCCTCGGGGCTGGTGTTGCTGCTGATCGCGATCTACATCGCGACGCCGCTGGAGTTCTCGGTCTTCCCCAGCGTGCTGTTGATGAGCACGCTGTTCCGGCTCTCGCTGTCCATCGCCACCACCCGCCTGATCCTGCTGCATGGCGACGGCGGTCACATCATCGCCACCTTCGGCAAGCTGGTCGCCGGCGGCAACCTGGTGGTCGGCCTGGTGGTGTTCCTCATCATCACCGTCGTGCAGTTCATCGTGATCGCCAAGGGCGCCGAGCGGGTGGCCGAGGTGGCGGCGCGCTTCTCGCTGGACGCCATGCCCGGCAAGCAGCTGTCGATCGATTCCGACCTGCGCTCCGGCCTGATCGACAAGGACGACGCCAAGCGCCGCCGCCGCGCGCTGGAGATGGAGAGCAAGCTGCACGGCAGCCTCGACGGCGCGATGAAGTTCGTCAAGGGCGATGCCATCGCCGGCATCGTGATCATCCTGATCAACCTGCTGGGCGGCCTGGCCATCGGCGTGCTGCAGCAAGGCATGGACCTGTCCCACGCCATGCACCGCTACTCCATCCTCACCATCGGCGAAGGCATGGTGGCGCAGATTCCCGCGCTGCTGGGCGCCATGGCCGCCGGCCTGATCGTCACCCGCACCACCGACGAGGAGCAGGACCGCCACCTGGGCGACTCCATCCGCAAGCAGCTCAGCGCCAAGCCGCGGGTACACCTGGTGGCGGGCGTCATCTGCCTGCTGCTGGCGCTGGTGCCGGGTTTCCCGGGGCTGGTCTTCGTCGCGCTGGGCGCCGTTGCCCTGACGGCCGGCGTGCTGCTGACGCCCACCTGGCGCGAGCGGTTGCGGGCCTGGTCGCGGCCGGCCTGGGCCGGCGTGGCCCCGGCCCACGCCGCGCCGCCGGCGGTGATCAGCACCGCCACACCCACGCCACGGCCGGCCGTGCCGCTGCTGCTGGAGCTGCCGCCGGCCTGGCTGGCCGATGAGGCCGGGCCGCGGCTGCGCGACTCGCTGGAGCAGATGCTGGAGCACTTCCAGCTGCAGCTCGGCTTGCCGCTGCCGCGGGTGGTGGTGCATGGCAGCGCCGGTGGCGGCGCGGCCTCCTGGCGGCTGCTGGCCTACGAAGTGCCGCTGGTACAGGGCGAGCAGCCCGGGGGCGACATGGCCCCGGCGCTGGCCGAGGCGGTGCGCCAGGCGATACGCCGGCATGCCCCGATGTTCGTCGGCATCCAGGAGACCTCCGGCCTGCTGGCCCGGGCCTCGGCCGATGTGCCGGACGTGGTGAAGGAAGTCCTGCGGGCGCTGCCGGTGCAGCGCGTGGCGGAGGTGTTGCGCCGCCTGGTGGCCGAGGAGGTCTCGATACGCAATCTGCGCGACATCCTGGAGGCGTTGGCCGAAGCGGCGCAGCGCGAGAAGGACGTGCACGCGCTCACCGAGCTGGCCCGCATCGCGCTGCGCCGCAGCCTCAACCACCGCGTGGCGCCCGACGGCGAACTCCGCGCGCTGCTGCTGGCCCCTGCCTTGGAAGACACGCTGCGCCAGGCCGTGCGGGTCAGCGGCGGCGTGGCGCAGATGGCCCTGGAGCCGGACCTGGCACGCCGCCTGGCCGACGACCTGCATGCGCGCGTGCAGCGGCTGGCACCGGCGGCCATCGTCTGCGCCATCGATGTTCGCTGGCACCTGAGAAAACTGATTGAACCCGAATGTTTCGACACCCCCGTGCTGTCGCTCCACGAGCTGATGCCCAGCACCCGCTTGCGGGTGCTGGAGCAGGTCCCCCCGCCGGACACGGCCCTGCTGGAGGCCGCGTGACGATCCCGTCGAGACGCAGGGCGTGGCTGGGAATGGCGCTGATGCTGCTTGCCGGCAGCGTCGCGGCCGTGCCGTTGCCGGAGTCCGGCCGCCTGGTCACGCTCGAGGCGCGCGACCAGCCGCTGGACCAGTTCCTGCAGGACGTTTTCGCCGCCTCCGACATCCCAGTCGTCGTCAATGCCCCGGCTTCGGGCCTGGTCAACGGCCGCTTCAACGGCACCGCCACCCGGGTGCTGCGCGACGTCAGCCGGGCCTACAACCTGACCAGCTACTACGACGGCGCGGCGCTCCATGTGGGGCCGGCGAGCGACATGCTCTCGCGCAGCTACGTGCTGCCGGCCGCGACGGCGCAGCAGGTGGTGGCCACCGTCAAGCAACTGCAGCTGAGCGACGCCCGCAATACGCTGCGCAGCACCAACGACGGGGCTCTGGTGGCGGTGGGCGCGAGGCGCTACCTGCAGCAGATGGACGAGCTGGTGCGGCAACTGCGCCCGCAGACCGCGGCGCCACCCGTCTCGGCGCAGCCGCTGATGGACTACCGCGTCTTCTACTTGCGGTATGCCTGGGCCCAGGATCTGAGCGCGAATTTCGCCGGTCGCCAGACCGTGCTGCCCGGCGTGGTCAGCATCCTGCGCTCGCTGGTCGGGCAGGGCGCCCAGCCCGGCGGCGGCGCGGCGCTCGACCGGACCAGCGCGCAGCGGTTGCGCGGCCAGGGCCTGGCGAACCAGGCCGGCGCCTCGGCCCGCATGCCCACGCTGGGACAGGACGGTGCCGAGCCCAGGGGCGTCGAGGCGCTGGTCACGGCGCTCAACCAGGTCGCCGAAGGTGGGTCGGCCCAGCCGGCGCCGGCCGCGCAACCCACGCCGGAGAGCCTCAGCGCGCCGCGCATCGAGGCCGACCCGCGCCTGAACGCGGTCATCGTGCGCGACCTGCCCGAACGCCTGCCGCGCTATGCCGAGCTCATCAAGTCGCTGGACATCGAGCCGCAGGCGCTGGAGATCGAGGCCACCATCATCGACATCAACACCGACCGGCTGCAGGAGCTGGGCGTCAACTGGCGCCTGAACCACGGCCTGAGCAGCCTGATGTTCGGCAACGGCACCGACAGCGACCTGCGCCTGGACGGCCGCCAGGACCCCACGCCGTCGTACCGCGGCGGCGCCTTGTCCGCCGTGCTGGGCGACCGCTGGCCGTTCGTGGCCCGCATCTCGGCGCTGGAGGCCCAGGGTGCGGCCAAGGTGGTCTCCAGCCCGCAGGTGGTCACGCTGTCCAACGTCGAGGCGGTGTTCGACAGCAGCTCCACCTTCTACGTGCGGGTGGCCGGGCGGGACGAGGTGGACCTGTTCAACGTCACGGCCGGCACCAGCCTGCGGGTCACGCCGCACGCCTTCCGCGACAACGATGCCTCGCGCATCAAGCTGATGGTGCAGATCGAGGACGGCACGCTGAGCTCGCAGACGGTGGACACGCTGCCGGTGGTCCGGCGCTCGGGCATCAATACGCAGGCGCTGATCGTCGAGGGCGAAAGCCTGCTGGTCGGCGGCATGACGCGCGACAGCTCCAGCATCGGCGAAGACAAGATCCCGCTGCTGGGCGACCTGCCGGTGATAGGCAATCTCTTCAAGACCCGGAGCGCCGGGCGCGAGCGTGTCGAGCGGCTGTTCCTGATCACGCCGCGCCTGGCTTCAGCGCGCGGCACCGCGGCGGCCGCGGAGAAGGCCCGTGCTCCGCTGCAGCCGGCGGCGCCGGCGCCGGCGCTGCCAGGCGCCGCACCTCTCGCCCCGCCACCCACCACCCCCCCCGCCGAGGGCCCGATGAAAGCCGCTCCGCCATGAAGTCGCCCCGTGCCTTCCCGCTGGAACTGCGCGTGCTGCACGGCGACCAGGCCGGCGCCCGTGCCGAACTGGCCCACGGCGGGGTCTGCCGCGTGGCCGGCGTGGCGGCGACCGGCATGCCCTCGGCGCTGGCCGAGCCGCCGGACATCGTGCTGCGCAGCGCGGCCGGTTTCGCGCTGCACGTCAGCCTGCCGGACACGGCCGGCGATGCCGTGGTGACCGTGCTCGATGGCACGGCGCACCTGGGCGAGGTCGAGCTGCCGGCCGGCGAGCCGCGCCGGTGGCGGCTGCGCGAGCCGCTGCGCCTGGGCGAGCTCGTGCTGGC
>DATHWJ010000343.1:0-3725 GCA_035460745.1 Ideonella sp.
TCGGCACGCTGATCTTCGACGAGGTCGACGCCGGCGTCGGCGGCACGGTGGCCGACGCGGTGGGCCTGCTCATGAACCGCCTCGGCTGCGACCGCCAGGTGCTGTGCGTGACCCACCTGCCGCAGGTGGCCGCCGCGGCCACCTGCGGCAGGTGGGTCACGCACAGCACCTGGCGGTCGCAGCCGAGGCGGTTCATCAGCAGGCCCACCGCGTCGGCCACCGTGCCGCCGACGCCGGCGTCGACCTCGTCGAAGATCAGCGTGCCGATCGAGCCGGACTCGCCGCCCAGCTCGCTGGTGGTGACGGCGATGGCCAGCGCGATGCGCGACAGCTCGCCGCCCGAGGCCACCTTGGCCAGCGCGCGCGGCGTGCTGCCGGCGTGGCCGGCGACGCGGAACTCCACCGACTCGCGGCCGTGGCGCTGCGGCTCGGCCAGCGGCTCCAGCGCCACCTCGAAGCGGCCGCCGGCCATGCCGAGCTGCTGCATCGCCTCGGTGACCGCCTGCGCCAGCTTCGGCGCGGCCGTGCGGCGCTGCGACGAGACGCGCTGGGCCACGGCGTCGTAGGCCTTGCGGGCGGCGTCCTGGGCCTGCTCCAGGCCCTCCAGGTCGGTGGCCGCGTCCAGCTCCGCCAGCTCCTGCTTCCAGCCCTGCAGCAGCGCCGGCAGCTCCTCGGGCGGGCGGCGGAAGCGGCGCGCCAGGCCCATCCAGGCGGCCAGCCGCTCGTCGAGCGCGGCCAGGCGCTCCGGGTCCAGCTCGGCGTGGCGCAGCGCGAGCGAGAGCGTGTGCGCGGCGTCCTGCAGCTGCGCCTGCGCGCTGCGCAGCACCTCGATCGGGTCGACCAGCGTCGGGTCGTGCGCCACCACGCCCTCCAGCGCCGCCAGCGCGTGGGCGCAGCGCGCGTCGGCCGAGCCCTCGTCCTCGCTCAGCGCGGCGAGCCCGCCCTGCAACGCGTCGAGGATGGCCTGCGCGTGGCTCAGGCGCCGGTGCTCGGCCTCCAGCTCCGGCCATTCGTCAGTGCCGGGCGCGAGGCGCTCCACCTCGCCGATCTGCCAGGCCAGCCGCTCGCGCTCCTGGTCCAGGTTGCCCTGGCGGGTGCGCGCGTCGGCCAGGCGATCCGAGGCCTCGCGCCAGCTGGTCCAGGCGACGGCCAGCGGCGCGGGCTCGACGCGCGCGTAGCCGTCGAGCAGCGCGCGCACGGCGTCGGGCCGCGTGAGGCTCTGCCAGGCGTGCTGGCCGTGGATGTCGACCAGGTGCTCGCCGCACTCGCGCAGCTGGGCGATGGTGGCCGGGCTGCCGTTGATCCACGCGCGGCTCTTGCCCTGGGCGTCGATCTGGCGGCGCAGCAGCAGGGCGTCGCCGTCGTCGCCCAGCTCGCTCATCAGGAAGCCGGCCTCGCCCAGCCAGCCGGCCAGCGTGCCGGGCAGGTCGAACTCGGCGGTGATCTCGGCGCGCGGCGCGCCCTCGCGCACCACGCCGGCGTCGCCGCGCTGGCCGAGGGCGAGCTGCAGGGCGTCGATCAGGATGGACTTGCCGGCGCCCGTCTCGCCGGTGAGGGCGGTGAAGCCGCCGCGCAGGTCGAGCTCGAGCGAGGGGACGATGACGAAGTCGCGCAGCGCGATGCGCTTCAGCATGGCGCGGCCTCCGCGCGGAAAGGGGTCACGACGCGGGGCCCCCGTGGGAGGGCGCGCCCTCGTTCCAGTGCAGCTTGCGGCGCAGCGTGGCGTAGTAGCTCCAGCCGCGCGGGTGCAGCATGCGGATGCGGTGCTCGCTGCGCCGCACGCAGACGCGGTCGCCGTGCAGCAGGCTGGCGAGGCCCTGGTGGTCGAAGTTCACGATGGCGTCGCGGCCGGCCACGATCTCGATGCGCACCTCGCCCGAGTCGGGCAGCACGATGGGGCGGTTGGACAGCGTGTGCGGCGCGATCGGCACCATCACCCAGCCGGCGATGTCGGGGTGCAGCACCGGCCCGCCGGCCGACAGCGCGTAGGCGGTGGAGCCGGTGGGAGAGGCGAGGATCAGGCCGTCGGCGCGGAAGTTGGTGAGGAAGTGCGGCTGCACCTCCACGCGCAGCTCCACCATGCCGGCGGTGGCGCCGCGGCTCACCACCACGTCGTTCACGGCGAAGCTCTCGTGGATGACCTCCAGCGTGTCGTCGGCCGCCGGGCGCTTGACCTTGCCCTGCAGCATGCCGCGGTGCTCTTCCTCGTAGTCGCCGGCGAGCATGGCGGGCAGCGTCTCGCGCAGCTCGGCGAGCGAGATGTCGGTCATGAAGCCGAGCCGGCCCTGGTTGATGCCCACCAGCGGCAGGTTGTATTCCGCCAGCGCGCGGGCGGTGGCGAGCATGGTGCCGTCGCCGCCGACGACCACCACCACGTCGCACTGCTGGCCGATCTCGGCCGTGGTGAGCGCCGGGTAGTCGGCGATGCCGGTGGCGAGCGCCGAGTCGGCGTCGAGCGAGACCTCCAGGCCCTGGGCGGCGAGGAATTCGGCGACGTCGGCGAGCACCCGCCGGCTGCACGGCGCCTGGTACTTGCCCACGAGGGCGGCGTGACGGAAACGGCTCGCCATGGTGCGGAGAATTACACCACACGGGTCTCATAGCGTAGGTCACGCGCGAGCGGCCGCAAACCCGCGACCTACAATGGTTTTTGCCATGCTGGACGAACGTGCGCGCACCCTGCTGAAGACGCTGGTCGAGCGCTACATCGCCGACGGCCAGCCGGTGGGCTCGCGCACGCTGTCGCGCGCCTCGGGCCTGGAGCTGAGCCCGGCGACCATCCGCAACGTGATGGCCGACCTGGAGGACCTGGGCCTGATCGCCAGCCCGCACACCAGCGCCGGGCGCATCCCCACGCCCCGGGGCTACCGGGTGTTCGTGGACACCATGCTCACCGCCCAGGCGCTGGAGCACGAGGTGGACGCCGCCGCGCGCGAGCGGCTGCGCGAGCAGCTGCAGCCCGACCTGCCGCAGCGCGTGATCGCCCATGCGGCGCAAGTGCTCAGCAACCTCTCGCATTTCGTGGGCGTGGTGACGGCGCCGCGCAAGAGCAGCGTGTTCCACCACATCGAGTTCCTGCGCCTGGCCGAGCGCCGGGTGCTGGTGATCCTGGTGGCGCCCGACGGCGACGTGCAGAACCGCGTGGTCATCACCGCGCGCGACCACACCCAGACGGAGCTGATCGAGGCCAGCAACTTCCTCAACCAGCACTACAGCGGGCTGGACATGGAGACGGTGCGCGAGCGGCTCAAGGGCGAGATCGACGTGCTGCGCGGCGAGATCGCCACGCTGATGCAGGCCGCGGTGCAGCTCGGCGCCGAGGCGGCCGAGGACGGCGACGAGCAGCTGGTGATCTCCGGCGAGCGCAACCTGCTGCAGGTGCAGGACTTCTCCAGCGACATGGGCAGCCTGCGCAAGCTGTTCGACCTGTTCGAGCAGAAGACCCAGCTGATGCGCCTGCTCGACGTCAGCAGCCGCGCCGAAGGCGTGCGCATCTACATCGGCGGCGAGAGCCAGGTCGTGCCCTACCAGGAGCTCTCGGTGGTGTCGGCGCCGTACGAGGTGGATGGGCAGGTGGTGGGGACCTTGGGTGTCATCGGGCCGACGAGGATGCCGTACGAGCGGATGATCCAGATCGTGGATATCACGTCGAGGTTGGTGGGGCATGCGTTGAGTCATAAGTAGCCGGGGAAGTGCTCCGCGCCGCCGTTGGCTGTTGCGGGCAT
>DATHWJ010000344.1:0-14407 GCA_035460745.1 Ideonella sp.
AAGCGGGCGACGAAGTCGCTGGCGATGCGCTGGTCAACGATGAAGCGCTCGTTGGACATGCAGATCTGGCCCGAGTTGGCAAAGGCGCCGAAGGCGGCGGCGTTGACCGCCGCGTCGAGGTCGGCGTCGTCCAGCACCAGCATCGGCGCCTTGCCACCCAGCTCCAGCACCACGGGCTTCAGGTAGTTGGCGCAGGCCAAGGCAATCAGCTTGCCCACGCGGGTCGAGCCGGTGAAGTTGACGCGCCGCACGGCCGGATGGGCCACCATGGCCTCCACCACCCGGGCCGCATCGGCGGGCGCGTTGGTCAGGTAGTTGACCACCCCTGCCGGGAAACCCGCCTGCTCGAAGGCCGCGACGATCAGCTGGTGGGTGCGCGGGCAGTTTTCGCTGCCCTTGAAGACCACCGTGTTGCCGCAGGCCAGCGGCGTGGCGATGGCGCGCACGCCGAGGATGACCGGCGCGTTCCACGGTGCGATGCCCAGCACCACGCCGGCCGCCTGGCGCACTCCCATCGCGAGCGAACCGGGCACGTCGGACGGGATGATCTCGCCGGTGATCTGCGTCGTCAGCGAAGCGGCCTCGCGCAGCATGCCGGCGGCCAGGTGCACGTTGAAGCCGGCCCACATCGCGGTCGCACCGGTCTCGGCCGCCATCGCCTCGACGAAGGCCGGCAGGCTGGCTTCGAGCGCGTCGGCGGCCTTCGCCAGCAGCGCGCGGCGGTCGCCCGGGCCGGTCTGGCGCCAATGCACGAAGGCCTCGGCGGCGGCTTCCACCGCGGCCACGGCATCGGCCTGGCTGGCGGCCGGCGCGCGGGTGGCCACGCTGCCGTCGAGCGGGTTGCAGCGCTCGAAGGTGGCGCCCTTCTCGGCGGACACGGCGAGGCCGTTGATGAGCATGGAGAGGTCGGACACGGGACGCTCCTGGTTGGGACGGGTGGGTGATAAAGCAGGCGCGGCGGCCTGGCCGAGGTAGGCCTGGCGGACCACGCTGGAGCGCGCGAGCAGCCGGGCGGGGCCGCTGGCCACCAGGCGGCCGCGTTCGAGCACATAGCCGCGATCGGCCACCGCGAGCGCCTTGCGGACGTTCTGCTCGACCATCAGCACGGTGGTGCCCGCGTCGGCGATGCGCCGCGCGATGGCCAGCAGCTCGTCGACCATCCGGGGCGCCAGCCCCAGCGAAGGCTCGTCGAGCATCAGCAGCCGCGGCCCGCTCATCATCGCGCGCGCCACCGCCACCATCTGCTGCTCGCCGCCGCTCATGGTGCCGGCCAGTTGGGCCGCGCGCTCGGCCAGCCTGGGGAAGTCATGGAAGGCCTGCCGCAGCCGCTGTTCGCGCTGCGCCTTGTCGCTGAGCCAGCCGCCCAGCTCCAGGTTCTCGGCCACCGACATCTGCGCAAAAAGCTGCCGGCCCTCCGGCACCAGCACCAGGCCGCGCCGCACGATGTCCGAGGTCTTGGCATCGCGGGCGATGGGCCGGCCGTCCAGCGTGAGGCCGCCGCTGCGCGGGATCAGCCCCGCGATGGCCTTGAGCAGCGTGGTCTTGCCGGCGCCGTTGGGCCCGAGGATCACGGTGACGCCGGGCCGCGCTTCCAGCGTCAGCTCGCGCAGCACCATGAAGGCGCCGTAGCCGGCCGAGAGGCCCTCGATCCTGAGGTGGGCGCGCTCGCGCACCAGGGCGGTCATTTCTCCGGGCGCGTTCATACCGCATCCACCATCTCGTCGCCCAGATAGGCCTCGATCACCTCGGCATTGCGCACCACCTCGGAGGGCGCGCCGTCGGCGATCTTGCGGCCCTGGTGCAACACGATCACGCGCTCCACGTGGCGCAGCAGGGTGGTCACCGCGTGCTCGATCCAGATCACCGTCAGGTCGAGCTCGTTGCGCAGGCGGCGTATCAGTTGCGCCATCGCCTCGACTTCGTGTTCGGTGAGCCCCGCCGCGACTTCGTCGAGCAGCAGCAGCCGGGGCCGCGTCGCCAGCGCCATGCCTATCTCCAGCAGCCGCTGCTGCGACGGCGTGATGGCACCTGCCGGCAGCGCGGCCTGCGCCGACAGGCCGATCAGCCGCAGGATGCCGGCCTCGTCGCCCAGGCCTGCGGCGGCCGGCCGCTTGCGCCCGGCGAACTGCAGGCCGAAGCCGATGTTCGCCAGCACGCTGAGCTCGGCGAAGACGCGCGGCGTCTGGAAGGTGCGGGCAATGCCCTGCTGGGCATAGCGGTGCGGCGCCGAACCCGTCAGCCGCCGGCCCAGCGCGAAGAGCTCGCCCGAGCTGGGCGCCGTCACGCCCGACAAGGCGTTGAAGAAGGTCGTCTTGCCGGCGCCGTTGGGCCCGATGATGCCGACCAGCTCACCCGGCGCGAAGGCCGCGCTGACGGCGTCCACGGCGGTCAGCCCGCCGAAACGCACGCTCAGCGCCCGCGCCTCCAGCAAGGGGTGCCCGTTCATGCGCCCTCCTTGGCCGAGGCACCGCGCCGCAGCCCGCGCCACCCGCCGGCCATGCCGGCGCGCCAGGCGGCGAAGGTGGCGCCGCGCAGCGAGGCCAGCCCGCCCGGCAGGTAGAGCACGCACAGGATCAGCAGCAGCCCCAGCGACATCATGTAGAGCTGCGGCATCTGCAGCCGCAGCGTCTCGGCCAGCAGGCTGAACACCACCGCCGCGATCAGCGGCCCCCACAAGGTCGCCGCGCCGCCGATCAGCGCGATCAGCACCGTCTGGAAGCCGATGAAGGGGTTGAAGACCGTGCCGGGGTCGATGTAGGTCCAGCGCACGCTCATCGCCGCGCCCACCGCGCCGGCAAACGCGGCCGTCAATGCGAAGCCGGCGATCTTGATCGCGCGCGTATCGACACCCAGGGTCTGCGCGCGCTGCTCGTCGGCCCCGATGCCGGCCATCGCCAGCCCGAAACGGCTGCGCCTGACCACGATGGAGACCGCCACCGCCGCCACCGCCAGGCCCAGCACCGTGAGGTAGATGGTGTCTCGCTCGGGCACCACGGTGAGCACCCGCCCGACCGTGCCGGTGACCTGCTTCTCCCAGTAGGTGACGGCGTGGCGTATCAGCTCGGTCATGCCGAAGGTGAGCACCGCGAAGTAGGTGCCGCGCAGGTGCAGCACCGCCGCCCCCATCACCACCGCGACGCCGGCCGCGACCGCCGCGCCCAGCGCGATCGCCACCAGCCAGGGCAGTTGCTCCAGCATCAGCGCACTCACATAGGCACCGATGCCGAAAAAGGCCGAGGTGGCCAGCGAAAGGTAGCGCGTGCTGCCGCAGAACAGGCCCCAGCTCGACGACAGCGCCGCATACATCAGGCAGGTGAGCGCGAGCGACACGGTGAACTCGCTGGCGTAATGCGGCAGCGCCAGCGCCCAGCCGGCGAGCGCCCCCAGCACGAGCAGGTCTCTTTTCATTTTTTGGTGAACAGGCCGTTGGGCCGCCACAGCAGGACCGCGATGAAGATGCCGTAGGAGAGCAGCGACTTCAGCGAGGGGTTGGTGAAATGCATGCCGACCGCTTCGATCACGCCCAGCGCCAGCCCGCCGGCCAGGGCCCCGCCCATGCTGCCGAAGCCGCCCAGCGTGATCACGATCAGCGCCGTCACGGTGTAGGGCTCGCCCATGGAGGGCGAGATCGTGTAGGTCATCGAGAGCAGGCAGCCCGCCACGCCCGACAGGCCCAGCCCGACGCCGAACATCAGCGGGTGCAGCCGCTCGGTGTCTATGCCCACCAGCTGCGCGCCGGTGGGCGACTGCATCAGCGCGCGCACGCCCTTGCCCAGCAGCGTCTTGCGCAGCACCACGATCAGCGCCGCGCTGAAGACCAGCGCCAGCGCCAGCAGCAGCAGCTTGTTGGCCGCAAACTGCGCACCGCCCAGGGCCACTGGCCCTGCCATGAAGTCGTAGCCGCGCAGGTCGCCACCCCAGAGCAGCTGCGCGAAGTTCTGCACCAGGAACATCAGGCCGAAGCTCACCATCAGGCCGCGCGCTTCGAAGATATCGAGGTTGGCGGAGCTGCGGGTCAGCCGCCTGAAGGTGAGGCGGTGGATCGCGAGGCCCAGCGCCATCAGCAGTGCAAACGAGACCGGCACCATCAGCAGCGGCGAGATGCCGAGCGTGGTGTGCGCCGTCCAGGTGAGAAAGGCACCCACCATCAGGAACTCGCCGTGCGCGATGTTGAGGATGCGCATCAGGCCGTATTGCAGGTTGAGGCCGAGCGCGACCAGCGCATAGACGCCGCCGGTGATGAGGCCGGAGGCGATCAGCTCGGCCCAGGCGCCGGCCCCCACCCTCAGACCCAGGCCGGCTTGTTCGCCACCAGCGGTGCCGTCTCCACCGCCTTCGGCCACACGACCTCGAACTCACCCTTCTGCCACTGCCCCACCGTGCCCGGCGTGCCGACGTTTTCGCTGCCGCTGAACTTGATCTTGCCCAGGATGGTGTGGTGCTCGGTGCCCGCCACGTGGTCGCGTATCGCCTTGCGGTCCAGCCCCACCTTGGCGACCGCGGCGCTCAGGATCTCCAGCCCCGCCCAGGTGGCGCCGCTGGCCCAGCGGTCGGGCTCCTTCTGCGCGCCGAACTTCTTCACATGGGCGTCGAAGTAGGCCCTGGCGCCCGGGCTGGTCTTGGCGTTCCACGAGCCCATGCCCAGCACCCCCTCGGCACCCGGGCCCATCACGTTGCGGTAGAGCTGGAAGGCGGTGCCCACGCTGGCGTAGAAGAACTTCGGGTTGAAGCCTATCTCCTTGGCCTGCTTGCTGGCCAGGATGGTGTCGGGCGGGTAGGTCAGGCCGACAAAAGCGTCGGGGGCCTTGTCCTTCATAGCGCGCAGCACCGGCGAGAGGTCCTTCACGCCCAGCGGGTAGCTCTTGTCCTCCACGAGGCGGATGCCGGTGCCCTGCACCGCCACCTTCAGCGCCGAGTAGTTTTCCAGGCCGAACAGGTCATCGACATAGATCACCGCCAGCGTCTTCGCGCCCTGGGCCTTCAGCAGGTCCACCAGCGCGTCCATCATCGGCTTGGGCTGCTGCAGCAGCAGGAAGAAGTAGGGCAGCTTCATCTCGATCAGCCGCCGGCTCAGCGCCGTGGGCGCGAGGAAGGGATAGCCGAAGCGGTTGGCCAGCGGCGCCACCGCGAAGTTCGCGTTGCTGCCCCAGGGCGGCAGCACCAGGTCGACCTTGTCGCTGCCCATCAGCTTCTCGTAGGTGCGCACGCAGGTCTCGATGTCGCTGCGGTCGTCGGAGCCGATCAGCTCGATGGGGCGCTTGACGCCCTTCACGTTCAGGCCGCCCGCCGCGTTCTGCATCTCGGCCCACAGCAGGTAGTTGGGCTCCTGGCTGACCTGGGCACCCGCCGTCCACGGGCCGCTGCGGGCCATCGCGTAGCCGATGCGCACCGGTGCCGCGGCCTGCGCGCGGACGATGGCCGGGAAAGCGAGCGCGGCGGGCCCGGCAGCGGCGGCCTGGATCAGGGCGCGGCGCTTCAGGCCGGCGGGCGGGGTGCGGCGATCGGTCATGGCTTGTCTCCGTGGGGTGGGCGGCAGGCGCCGGCTCGAAGGGGCCGGTGTGGTGGGGTGGATTCTGGGCAGCGGGGCAGGCCGCCGCTTGACGCCGCATGCACGGCGGCTTGCCGATCCGTGCACGGCCGGCCCGGACTTTCCCGAGGGCGGGGGGCTGGCGGACCGGTTTCGCTTGAGCCGGCGTGCGGCAGCCGATACGCTGCCGACAGCGACGGCGCCAATGCCGCGATGGAGCAGTTTCACCATGGGCATGTCCGCCAGCGCGATGAGCACCGACCAGGTCGCGGCCTCGGAGCGCGCGGGCTTCTGGTCAGACTGGATCAACCGCCTCTTCTGCGGCCTCAAGTCCGACCTGTACGGCGAGAGCGGCTTCGACGGCCGCATGACCAGCGTGCGCGCGGGCGACATCGTGCTGACCCGGCTGGAGGCGCAGCGGCACCGCGTGATGCGCTCGTCGTCGCTGGTGCGGGCCTCCGAGATCGGCTACCTGAAGATCGTCGCCCCCTACGTGGGCTGCGCCGGTGTCGAGCAGAAGGGGCGCGAGGCCTGGGTCACGCCCGACCAGTGGAGCATCTACGACACCACCGACAGCTACGCGGTGGCCAATCCGGTGCGGGTGGAGCACCTGATCGTGATGGTGCCCAAGGAGCGCCTGGCCGAGCGCGGGCTGGCACTGGACCCGCTGATGGCGCGCCGCCTGGGCGGCAGCGGCGGCGTCGCGCGGCTGGCGCTGGAGACCATGCGCTCGGCCTACCGCGAGCTGCCGGGCATGTCGGAGGCGGCGGCCCGCGGCGTGGGCGACGCGATCACGCAGTTCGTGCACCTGTCGATGCTGGACCTGGCCGGCATCGGCACCGCGGTGACCCAGCGCGAGGCACTGCGGGAGCGCATCAAGCAGCATGTGACGGCGCACCTGGGCGACTCCGGCCTGTCGGTGGACGCCACCGCGCTCGCGCTCAACTGCAGCCGCCGCCACCTCTACAACGCCTTCTCCGAGGAGCCCGACGGCGTGGCCGGCTACATCCTGCGCCGCCGCCTCGAGGCCTGCCGCGCAACACTGGCCGACCGCGCCCAGGGCCACCGCTCCATCACCGACATCGCCTTCGCCTTCGGCTTCTCCAACATGGCGCACTTCAGCCGCGTCTTCCGCGCCCACCTGGGCATGCCGCCCAGCGACTACCGGCGCGGCGTGGGTGCGCTGCCGGGCTGATCGCGCCGGGCCGGCCCGGGGTGGGCCGGCATGCCGGGTTCACAGCCCCGTAGCACGGTTCAGCCGCCGGACCAATACCGCGGCGCGCGCCGGTGGTGGCCCACGGCAAGAATTCGCACGATCGCCTCATCGATCTCAAAGTAGACGGTATAGGGATAGCGCTTCATCACGAAGCGCCGGATGTCGCCATCCCACACGGCCCATCGGCCCGGATCCTCCGAAAGCAGATCGAATACGCCGAGAACCTCGGCGCGAAAGGCGTTGCCCGCCTTGCTGCTCTTCTCCCTATACCAATCGAAGGCCGAACTCAGGTCCAGCTTGGCGCCAGGCGAGACCTCGACGCTGAAAGCCATTACAGGCTGTTGAACCAGGCCCGGAACTCCTCGAGCGGGACCGCAGCAACCCGCCCCGCCTTGATCTCGTCGCTGCGCCTGCGGGCTTCGGCCACCCAGGAGCGAGTGACCTCATCTTCGGGCGTGCCATCGCCTTGCAGGCTGTCCAGTAACGCAATCGCGACCAACGAACGCTCATCGGGTGCAAGCGCCATGGCCTCGGTCAGTACGTGATCGGCGTGGGCAGTCATCGATGAAGTCTAGCAGCGAGGCAGGTACATCGCACCAGGTCGGCGATCACCCCAGCGACCGCGACCTGAACATCAAGCCTCGTCATCGGTCGATAACGCGTCCGTCGTGTGGTGCGGCATGTTCAGCCGGCCGTCCGGCCCGGCGATGGCTTCGATGGCGATCACCGGCGCCGAGGACGTCACGGTGCCGAAGATGGTCGCGAAGGCCACGTCGGCGGCGTCGCGGCCGGTGGCGAAGCGCACGAAACCCATAGGGATCGCGGTGCCGGAGGGGTCGAAGATGTACCAGCGGTCGCCCAGGAACACCTCGACATAGGCGTGGAAGTCGGTCGGGCCCAGCACCGGGTCGGCGCCGTAGTCGATGCCGGTGGTGAAGCGCGCCGGGATGTTGACCGCCCGGCAGAGCGAGATCATCAGGTGGGCGAAGTCGCGGCAGACGCCCACGCCGTCGCGCAGCGTGTCGATCGCCGAGGTGGCCGAGTTGGATGTGTTGGAGGTGAAGGTGGTGTGCTGCAGCACCCAGTCGCGTATCGCCTGCACGCGGCTGTAGCCCTGCCACTGCTGGCCGAACTGCTGCATCGCGAAGGCGTGCAGCTGGTCGGACTGGCAGTAGCGGCTGGGGTAGATGTAGCTCAGCACCCGGGTCGGCAGCCGCACCACCGGCACCTCGGGGATCTGGCCGGGCCGGGCCATGTGGTGCTCGAGATCGACGGTGGCGCCGTACGAGACCCGCAGCGGGCCTGGGTAGGCCTGCAGGCGCAGGTAGCGGTTGTGGGTGGCCTCGTCGGTGTCGATGCGCGGCACCAGGTTCTGGCTCAGCCCCAGGCCTTCGGTGACCACGCGCTGCCGCGCGGTGTGGGCGGCGTGGATGTTGAAGATGAAGTCGCAGTTCGGATCGACGATCTGGTAGTCGAGCTCCAGCGAGAGGCGCAGGCGGATCATGGTGCGCCGCGCTGCGGGCAGCGCCTCCGCGCCGGCTGCGGCGTGCCGCCCGCAGCACCCCCGGGAGGGTGGGCGACGGGCCATGGCCGAGGGTGGTTGTGCATGGGGCCTCCGTGGTGGCCCACATTAACACCCTGCAAGGGCTTTCCCCTACTGTTTCAGCGGACGCGACAACACCAGCAACAGGTTGTTGGCCGGCATCGCCACCCGCTCGCGCAGCGCGAAGCCGGCCAACCCGGCCTGCTCGCCCACGTCCGCCAGGCGGCGCAGGCCCCAGGCCGGGTTGCGCTGGCGCAGGTCGGCATCGAACGCGGCATTGCCGGGCGCTGTCGGCTCGCCATCAACGAGGTAGGGGCCGTAGAGCAGCAGCAGGCCGCGCGGTGCCAGCTGCCGCGCTGCGCCCTGCATCAGCGCCGCGCAGGTGGGCCAGGGCGAGATGTGCAGCATGTTGGCGCAGTAGAGCGCGTCGGCCTGCTCGGGCAGGCCGGGCCAGGGCTGCGCCATCACGTCGAGCTGCAGCGCGGGCATCACGTTGGGCAGGCCTTCGCACCACGCGGCGATCGAGGCCAGCGAGCGCGGATCGGCGTCGGTGGGGCACCAGCGCCAGCCGGGCAGCGCGGCGGCGAAGTGGGCGGCATGCTGGCCGGTGCCGCTGGCGATCTCGATGGCGGTGCCGCACGCGGGCAGCAGGCGCTGCAGCTCGGCGAGGATGGGCCCGCGGTTGCGCTCGGCGGCGGGGCTGTGGTGGCGCAGGTCGCTCATGGAGTGCTCATTGGGGGTCACGGCCGCGCCAGGTGCCACAGGCCGTTGACGCCGTCGCCCAGCCGGTCGCCGGGCTTCTGGTCCTTGGCGTAGAGGTAGACCGGCTTGCCCTTGTAGGCCCATTGCCAGACGCTGTCGCTGCGCTTGATGACATACCACTGCCCGACCGGGACCGCATCGGCATCGGCAGCCAGCGGCGGCCAGTTGCGGGCGCAGGCGCCGTCGCAGCTGCTCCTGTTCATCTCGGTATCGCGGTCGAACACGTAGAGCGACATCGAGGCCAGGTCGACCAGCGCGCCGTCGCGCACCTTGACCGGGCCGACCGAAGGCAGTGCGGCGCAGCCGGCAAGCAGCAGCGTCGCGAGGCAGGACTTGATTGACATGGGATCTTCCATCGTGGCGTGAGGGGACTGCAATCTACCCAATCGGCGGCACAGCCTCAGAGCAGGCGCATCAGCGATGCGGCGTTGCGCTGCCCCTGGTCCTCCATGTTGTTGTTGAAGACCACGTGGGTGACGAGGCTCTCGGCAGCGAGGCGGCGGATGTCGGCCAGCAGCGCCGCCAGCTCCTCGTCGCCGTAGTCGTAGTTGAAGCGCTCGGTCGAGCTGCCGGCACCCTTGAGGTTCCAGGTCCCGGTGTTGCGGCCGTGCAGCCGCAGCAGGGCATGGCCGGGCCGGGTCGCCGCCCAGACCTGCGGCACGCTGTTGCTGAAGCCCTGCGGGCCATCGACCACCGTGTGCACCGCCTGCAGCTCGCGCTCGAAGGCCAGCGTGGAGGCGATGTGCCGCTCCGCAAACCAGCTCTGGTGGCGGAACTCCACGCTCACCACATGCCCTGCCATGCGCTCCACGCAGTGCGCCACGTGCGCATGGCCCTCGGCATTGCAGACCACCCACGGCGGGAACTGGAAGTGCACCAGGCCCAGCTTGCCGGCGTCCTTCAGCGGGGCCAGCGCGAGCACGAAGCGGCGCCAGAGCTCGTCGCGGAGCTCGCCGGGCGTGTCCTTGTAGTAGAGCTGGCGCTTCGCGATGGGCCCCAGCGCAGTCTGGATGTCCTTGGGCAGCGTGGCCGGCGCGGTCTGGTGGCCGGTGAACAGGCGAAAGGCCTTCATGTTCATCGTGAAGCCCGCCGGGGTGCGCGCCACCCACAGCTCGCTGTTGTTGGCCGAGGGCATCGCGTAGTAGCTGCTGTCCACCTCCACCAGCGGGTAGAGGCTGGCGTAGTGGCGCAGCCGGGCCTCGGCGGTGGAGCAGCCCTTGGGGTAGAACTTCTTCGACGCGATCAGCGCCTTGTCCGTCCACGATGCGGTGCCGACGAGTATCTGCACGGGAGTCTCCTGCGGGAGAAGGCCACGGGACTGGGTTCTTATCCAGTATATTGCGCGGGCCATGCCGCTCGCCGCTCCACCGCCCCTCCCCGCCGCACGCAGCGATCCCTTCGCGGCGCTCAACGAGCAGCAGCGTGCGGCGGTCGAGCACGGCGGGCCGGGCCCCGCGGCCTGCGGCCCGCTGCTGGTGATCGCCGGTGCCGGCAGCGGCAAGACCGCGACGCTGGCGTCCCGCGTGGTGCGGCTGGTGATGGCCGGCGCCGACCCGCGGCGCCTGCTGCTGCTGACCTTCTCGCGCCGCGCGGCCCACGAGATGCAGCGCCGCATCGGCCGGCTGCTGCACCAGGCGCTGGGCTTGGTCGCGGCGCACAAGCCGCCCGAGCTGCCCTGGGCCGGCACCTTCCATGCGGTGGGCGCGCGGCTGCTGCGCGAGCATGCCGGCCGCATCGGCCTGGCCGAGTCGTTCACGCTGCTCGACCGCGCCGACGCCGAGGACCTGATGGGCCTGAGCCGGCAGGCACTGGGCCTGGCGCAGAGCAAGCAGCGCTTCCCGATGAAAGGCACCTGCCTGGCCATCTACTCGCGCGTCGTCAACAGCCACACCCCGGTGGCCGAGGTGCTGCGCGAGGTCTTCCCGTGGTGTGTCGCCTGGGAGGCCGAGCTCAAGGCGCTGTTCCGCCACTACGTGGAGCAAAAGCAGCAGCAGCAGGTGCTGGACTACGACGACCTGCTGCTCTACTGGTCGCAGATGCTGACCGAGCCGGCGCTGGCGCAGGCGCTCGGCGCGCGCTTCGACCACGTGCTGGTGGACGAGTACCAGGACACCAACCGGCTGCAGGCCGCCATCCTGCTGGCGCTCAAGCCCGACGGGCAGGGCCTCACCGTGGTGGGCGACGACGCCCAGGCGATCTACTCGTTCCGCGCCGCCGCGGTGCGCAACATCCTCGACTTCCCCGCCGCCTTCACGCCACCCGCCCGCGTCATCACGCTGGAGCGCAACTACCGCTCCACCCGGCCCATCCTCGACGCGTCGAACGCCGTGATCGCGCTGGCCCCGGAGCGCTTCGCCAAGGCGCTGTGGACCGACCGGCTCTCCAGCGAGAAACCCCGCCTGGTGACGGTGGAGGACGAGGCCTGCCAGGCCGACTGGGTCGCCGACCAGGTGCTGGCCCAGCGCGAAGCCGGGCTGGCGCTGAAGGCCCAGGCGGTGCTGTTCCGCGCCGCCCACCACAGCGCCGCGCTGGAGCTGGAGCTGGCGCGCCGCAACATCCCCTTCGTCAAGTTCGGCGGCCTGAAGTTTCTCGAGGCCGCGCATGTGAAGGACCTGCTCTCGGTGCTGCGCTGGGCGGAGAACCCGCGCAGCCGGCTGGCCGGCTTTCGCGTGGCGCAACTGGTGCCCGGCGTCGGTCCGGCGAGCGCGCGGCGGCTGCTCGACGCGATGGAGGCGGCGGCCGACCCGGTGGCGGCTTTGCACAACTTTGCGATGCCGGCCGGCGCCGCGAGCGACTGGGCAGCGCTGCGGGCGCTGCTCGCCACGCTGCGCGCGCCGCGGGCCGAATGGGCCGGCCAGGTCGAGCTGGCCGCGCAGTGGTACCAGCCGCAGCTGGAGCGCCTGCACGAAGACGCCGCGGTGCGCCTGGCCGACCTGGGCCAGCTCGCACGCATCGCTGCCGGCTACCCCTCGCGCGAGCGCTTCCTGACCGAGCTCACGCTGGACCCGCCCGAGGCCACCAGCGACGAAGCCGGCGCGCCGCTGCGCGACGAGGACTATCTGATCCTGTCCACCATGCACTCGGCCAAGGGGCAGGAGTGGACCGCCGTCTACGTGCTCAACGCGGTCGACGGCTGCATGCCCTCGGACATGGCGACCGGCAACCCGGCCGAGATCGAAGAGGAGCGCCGGCTGCTCTATGTGGCGATGACCCGCGCCAGGCAGCACCTGCAGCTCGTCGTGCCGCAGCGCTTCTACATCCGCCAGCAGAGCGCCTTTGGCGACCGCCATGTCTACGGCTCGCTGACGCGCTTCATCCCGCCCGCGCTGCTGCCGCTCTTCGAGCGCAGCGGCCCGGTGGCCGACGCCCGCCTGCCGCCGGCACCGCCCGCCGGCGCCCAGCTCGACATCGGCGCCAGGGTGCGTGCGCTGTTCTGACGGATCAGCCCAGCGCCAGCAGCATCACGCCCGCCGCCATGCAGCCGGCCCCCAGCAGCCGCAGCCCGCGGTCCTGTTCGCCCAGCAGCCGGCCGCCCAGCAGCGCCGCGAACAGCATCGAGACCTCGCGCGCCGGCGCCACGTGGGACAGCGGCGCCATCGTCACCGCATACAGCACCAGCACGTAGGCCAGCGGGCTGACCGCGGCCATCACCAGCGCGTACTTCCACTGGCGCCGCCAGGCCCCGGCGAAGCCCGCGCGGTCGCGCCAGACGCTGGGCAGCATGAACGGGATGCGGCACAGGTTGCCGAAGTAGTCCACCAGCACCGGCGAGATCATCACCACCTTGACGGCGTAGCCGTCGAGCACCGTGTAGCCGGCGATCAGCACGCCCGTCAGCGCCCCCCAGCCCACGCCGGCCCGCACCCGCTGGCGCTGCGCCGGGTCGTGCGCCTTGGCCCAGAGCGAAGGCCCGCCGGCGATCAGCCAGATGCCCACGGTGATGCAGGCCACGCCGAGCAGGCCGCCCGCGCCCATCGCTTCACCGAGCAGCAACACGGCGAGCAGCGAGCTCAGCAGCGGCCCGGTGCCGCGCGCCACAGGGTAGACCACCGTCAGGTCGGAGACCCGGTAGCCCTTGAGCAGCACGTTGAAGTACACCAGGTGCGTCACGCCGCTGGCCAGCACCAGGCCCCACTCGAGCCGGCCCCAGCCGGGCACCACTTGCCAGCCGACATAGAGGCCGACAGGGGCCCAGATCACCACGATCATCAGCGCGCCCATCAGCACGAAGTGATGGTCGCCACCGGCCTTCTTCGCGGCCACGTTCCACAGCGCATGCAGCAAGGCGGCAACGAGAACCAGGGCGAGCGCTGTGAAAGACATGTCAGCCGATTGTGCCGCCGTGCGTTGCTCCAGTAGCATCCCTTCCAGGAACCGAAAGCCACAGCGCTGGCCTCTTCGGACCCTCAGGAGACCTGCCGCAAAACGACGGGCCACGGGACGCCAATCCACCGTCGACGACTACTGCCGACCCACTGCCGCAAGGTTTTCTACTCTCGGAGTTCTCCCCATGTCCGCATCGAGTTTCCTGTCCCGTTTCGCCCGCCCCGCCGTCTTGAGCGTGGTGCTCGCCACCGCAGCCGGTTTCAGCATGGCCCAGACCGCCGCCCCCGCTGCGGCACCGGCGCCCGCCGCAGCCCCGGCCGCCAAGGCCGCCCCTCAGGCCGTGGCCAAGCACAAGGCCAGTGCCGTCAAGCACAAGACCGCCAGCCACACGGCCTTGAAGCACCACGCCAAGGCCACCGGCCTGAAGGGCGCCCGCCACCACGCCGCCAAGACCCACGTCAAGGCAGGCCACAAGGTCGCCAAGGCCTGATGGCCAACCCGGCCCTCGTCGAAGCGACGAGAGGCGCCGCGCTGGAGTCCTTCCACCGCGGCGCCTTTGCCGTGGTCGATGCCGGCGGCAGCGTGCTGGCGTCGCTGGGCGATGTCGATCGCCCCATCTTCCCGCGCTCCGCGGTGAAGCTGCTGCAGGCGCTGCCGCTGGTGGCCAGCGGCGCGGCCGACAGCTTCGGTCTGGCCGACGAGGAACTCGCGCTGGCCTGCGCCTCGCATGGCGGCGAGCCGGCCCATGCCGCCACCGCCGCCGCGCTGCTCGCCAAGGCCGGGCTGGACGCCAGCGCGCTGGAGTGCGGCGCCCACTGGCCCTACCACGAAGGCGCCAGCCGCGCGCTCGCCGCGGCGGGCAGCGAGCCCGGCGCGCTGCACAACAACTGCTCCGGCAAGCACAGCGGCTTCGTCTGCCTGGGCTGCCTGCTGGCCCGCGCCCAGGGCAGCGACCCGCGCGAGTTCGTGCGCGGCTACGTGCGCCCCGAGCACCCGGTGATGCGCGAAGTGACCGCGGCGCTGCAGGCCGCCA
>DATHWJ010000345.1:0-6270 GCA_035460745.1 Ideonella sp.
CCACGGCCTGCCCGTCCTTGCAAGGCACTTGCTGGTAGGTCTGGCCGCAGCGGTAGACGGTGGTGGGGCCGGCCTGTGCCGCAACCGCCATGCTGCCCAGCCACAGCATGAGAACGCAGCGATTCCGGGTGGCCGCGCTCATGAGGCCTCCTTGGGCAAGGGGTCTGCCGCGGGTTTGTCGGCCGGGGTAGGCTCCTTGGGAGCCGGCTTGGGCCGCGGCGGCTTGGCGTGGATCTTCATCATGGCCCGGTCCATCGCGCCCTCCAGCAGCAGGTCCAGCGCCTGCATCGATTCTTCGACATTGCGCTCGATCGCGTCGCGCTCGTCGGCGGGCGGTTTGCGCAGCACGTAGTTGGCCACCTCGGCGCGCACGCCCGGGTGGCCTATGCCCAGCCGCAGGCGCCAGAAGTCGGCGCTGCCGAGCTGGGCCTGGATGTCCTTCAGGCCGTTGTGCCCGGCCGGGCTGCCGCCCTGCTTGAGCTTCATCTGGCCGGGCAGCAGGTCCAGCTCGTCGTGCACCACCAGGATCTCGGGCGGCGCGATCTTGAAGAAGCGCGCCAGCGGCGCGACCGCTTTGCCCGAGAGGTTCATGTAGGTCATGGGCTGCAGCAGCCAGACCGGGCCGGCAGGGCGGTTCACCCGGGCGACCAGGCCGTGGTAGGCGCGGTCGGGCAGCAGCGAGCCACCGAGCCGGCGGGCGGCGGCGTCCACCCACCAGAAGCCGGCGTTGTGGCGGGTGTGTTCGTATTCAGGGCCCGGGTTGCCCAGGCCGACGATCAGGCGAATCATGGGGCCGGATTATCCGGGCTGCGGCGGGGGCGCCGGCGCGGGCCGTCAAGCCAGGAGTGCCGCCCGTGCGCCGCTGATCACGGCCTGGCCTATCTGTTCCATCAGCCCGCCGCGCGAAGCGGCCGGGATCTGGTCGTCGCCGCTCAGCTTCCACTGGTGCCAGTGCAGCGCGACGTCGATGGTCACGTCGGGCCGCAGCGGCGCCAGCGCGCCGGCGGCCACCAGCGGCCGCGCCAGCAGCTCCGGCAGCACCGCCACGCCCCAGCCCATCGCCGCCGCGCGCGCCCCCGCCTCGCTGCTCGGCACGAAGCGCTCCTTCAGCCGCGGCTCGCGCACGCCGAAGGCCTGGGCCACCCACTGGGCCTGCATGTCGTCCTTGCGGTTGAAGACGATGAAGGGCAGGTGCGGGAAGTTGGCCGGCGTCAGGCCGGCCGGCATCGCCCGCGCGATGAAGGCCGGGCTGGCCACCGCGATGTAGCGCATGCGGCCCAGCGGCTGGCAGGAGCAGCCGCGCAGCGCCTGCGAGACGGTGCTGACGCAGCCCAGCACCTCGCCTTGGCGCAGCCAGTCGTGGGTGAAGTCCTGGTCGTCGACGATCAGTTCCAGCCCGTAGCCCTCGCGCTGGCCGGAGCGCACCAGCGGGTCCAGTGCCGGCAGCACCCAGGTGGCCAGGCTGTCGGCGTTGACGGCGATGGGCAGCCGCTCGTCGCGCGCCAGCAGCGTGCCCAGCTCGCGCGCCGCGTCGGCCCGCAGCGCCTGCATCTGGCGGGCGTAGCGCAGCAGCAGCTTGCCCGGCTCGGTCAGCCGCAGCGGCCGGGCGCGCACCACCAGCAGGTGGCCGACGTGGGTTTCCAGCGCACGCAGCCGCTGCGAAACGGCCGACTGGGTGATGGCGAGCAGCTGGGCCGCGCGGTCGAAGCTGCCGGCCTCGGCCAGCGCGGCGAGGCAGTCCAGCCCGGCGGAGTCGAGCGCGTTCATGGGGTGGGTGAGGGCACGGCGGCGGTAGTCAGTATCAGTTTCGCTAATGTAATGGGAGAGATTGAGATCGATCTTCCCTTTTTGGCGGTGGTGGCATCAGATGCCGGCACGGGCCACGAGCCCGGGCCAAATACCCAACAAGGAGACACACCATGCGCATCGGCCTGCCCAAGGAAATCAAGAACCACGAATACCGCGTCGGGCTGACGCCCGCCAGCGTGCGCGAGTTCACCTCGCGCGGCCACGAGGTCTGGGTGCAGAGCGGGGCGGGCACGGCGATCGGGCTGGAGGACGAGCACTACGCCGCCGCCGGCGCGGTGCTGGTGCACAGCGCCGCCGAGGTCTTCGGCCACGCCGAGATGATCGTCAAGGTCAAGGAGCCGCAGCCTGAGGAGTGCGCGATGCTGCGCGAGGGCCAGATCCTCTACACCTACCTGCACCTCGCACCCGACCCGGAGCAGACGGCTGCGCTGGTCAAGTCCGGCGCCGTCTGCATCGCCTACGAGACCATCACCGGCCCCGGCGGCGGCCTGCCGCTGCTGGCGCCGATGAGCGAGGTGGCCGGCCGCATGAGCATACAGGCCGGTGCGGCCCACCTGGAGAAGTCCAAGGGCGGCATGGGTGTGTTGCTGGGCGGCGTGCCTGGCGTGGAACCGGCCCACGTGGTGATCATCGGCGCCGGCGTGGTGGGCACGCACGCGCTGCAGATGGCCGTCGGCATGGGAGCTCGCGTCACCGTGCTGGACAAGAACGTCGATCGCCTGCGTCAGCTCGATCTGGTGTTCGGCAACCGCATCAGCACGCTCTACTCCAGCGTGCTGAGCCTGGAGGAGAACGTGCTCGACGCCGACCTGGTGATAGGCGGCGTGCTGATCCCCGGTGCCGCGGCGCCCAAGCTGGTCACCCGCAGCATGATCCGCTGCATGAAGAAGGGCGCGGTGATCGTCGACGTGGCGATCGACCAGGGCGGCTGTTTCGAGACCTCACGCGCCACCACCCACGCCGAGCCGACCTTCGTGGTCGATGGCGTGGTGCACTACTGCGTCGCCAACATGCCCGGCGCGGTGGCCCGCACGGCCACCTTCGCGCTCAACAACGCCACCATCGCCCACGGCGTGGCGCTGGCCCAGAAGGGCTGGCGCCAGGCGCTGCAGGACGACCCCCACCTGCGCGCCGGCCTCAACGTGGCGCTGGGCAAGATCACCTACCAGGCTGTCGCGCACGGCCTGGGCTACGAGCACGTGCCTAGCGCCTCGATACTGCTCTGACGCCGGGCTGGCGCTGCTGTTTCAGGGTGTCGGCACCGAGCCCGACACCGTGTACTGCCCGACGCTGCCGTAGTCCGAATAGCCGGTGGTGGCCGGGTCGCCGGTGCCCACGCCTTCGACCACCAGGTAGTAGGTGCCGGCGCTGGGCAGCGTGACGGTGAGCGAGGCTGCCAGCGTGGCGGGCGGCTGGGCCTTGCGGAGCTGGGCGCCGCTGGCGTCGAGAACCTGCAGGCGCAGGTCCAGGTTGGCCGCGCGAGCGTCCGGGCTCACGCTGATGGTCGCCGTGCCGGCACCCGCGCTGAACGAGAAGAAGTCCTTGTCCTTGCGCCTTTCGATCACGCCGGCGCCGGACAGCAGCGTCAGCGCGCCGGAGGGCGTGGCCGTCAGGGCGGTGGCCGTGCCGGTCTTGTTGCCGTGATCGTCCTTGCGCAGCGGCAGGCCGGTGGCCTGCATCACGGCGAAGTCGTCTTCGGTGTTGTTGGCCGTGGCGTACTCACCCTGGCTCCACTGCACCACCGGCTGGTAGTAGCCGACGCCCATGATGGGCGCCCAGCCGGTTGCGCCGCTGCCGTGGCCGGGGTAGTAGCCGCCGCCGGCGTAGCCGTCGTGCTGCAGGGCCAGGTTGTGGCCGGCTTCGTGCGAGATGGCCTCGGCCACGTACTTTTCGTCGCCGGCGCCCAGCATGTCCCAGAACACCAGCGCCGGTTTGTAGAAGTCGGAGGTGTCGTCGAAGATGCCGAGGTAGGCCACGCCGCCGCAGGAGCAGGCATAGACACCGTTGTGGTTGGTGACCAGCACGGTGGTGCCGAAGATGTCGTCGGTCGCGCTGGCGCGGCTGAGGCGGGCTGCCGGCGGCTGCTCGGTGGTGACATCGACATCGAAGGGCGCGTAGTCTTCGGCCACGCGCTGCCAGATGTACTGGATGCGCTCCAGCTCGGCGTCCGAGAACGCGGCGCTGTTGCCGTCGCTGTCGAAAGGCAGGGCGTTGATGGTGGGCGTGCCGCCGTTCCAGGCCGTGCCCTGCAGCACCGCGCCGTTGAAGTCGAGGTAGATCGTGCGCTTGGCGGTGGGCCGGGTGTGCAGCTTGAAGGTCTGGTCCAGCGGCGCCAGGCTCTCGGCGGCGGCCTGTTGCTCGGCGGGGGTGGCGGGCGCCGGCGGCAGCGGCCTGTCCAGCGTGTCCACCACATAGAGCCGGCCCGTGCGGTCGAGCTTGAGGCTGTTGTCGCGCAGCAGCATCTCGCGCAGCGCCTGGGGCGACTTGCGGTAGGCGGCCGCCACCGCCGGCAGCCGGTCGCCCAGCAGCGCAATGGCCCGCTCGCCGGAGGCGCCGCTTTCCTGCAGGGCGATGCTGGGGAAGGCCGCGCGGCCCGACGGCGCCGGGTCGGCTTGCTGTGCGGCGGCGAGGGTGCCGGTGGCGCAGATCAAGGCAGCCGCAGCCACCTGGCGAAGCGAAAAGTCGAACATCGGAGCTCCCTGGGGTGATGTGGACTTTTGATGCTATCTGCCCGCCCGGGTGCCAGATACCCCCTCGCTGGTCGGGTGGGATGCCGCCGTCCGGCCCCCATTCACCCATGAAGCGCCCATGAAAAAGCCCCGCCGAGGCGGGGCTTCGAGGCTTGCGGCGCTTGCGAAGTTTTACTTCTTGCCCTTGCCCTTGCCCTTTTCAGGCACAGCGGCCACCGGAGCGGCCACGACTTCTTCTTCGACCTTGGGCTCGGCGACCGAGACCACGACCGGGTTCTGCGTGCCGTGCTTGACGGCCTTGATGCCGGCGGGGAAGGTGAGGTCGGAGACGTGCAGCGACTTGCCCTTGACCAGGCCCGACAGGTCCACCGCGACGAACTCGGGCAGCTGGGTGGCCAGGCACTCGATCTCGACTTCGGTGGCGACGTGGCTGACCACGCACTTGTCGGTCTTGACCGCGACGGACTCTTCTTCGCCGGTGAAATGCAGTGGCACTTTCTTGCGCAGGCGGGTGGTTTCGTCCACGCGCTGGAAGTCGATGTGCAGCACGATCTGCTTCCACGGGTGCATCTGGAAGTCGCGCAGCAGAACCTTCTGCGTGGCGCCGGCCAGTTCCATCTCGAGGATGGACGAATGGAAGGCTTCTTTCTTCAGTGCGAAGTACAGGGCGTTGTGGTCCAGCTCGATCATGGCCGGGGTACCGGCGCCATAAACGATGCCGGGCACCTTGGCGGCGCTGCGCAGGCGGCGGCTCGCTCCGGTCCCCTGCGTGGTGCGCTCAAAAGCGGTGAATTTCATGACACTCTCCAATGGTGGGCCCCCGCGACCAGGTGGCCCCTGACAAAGGCGTTTGCCCACCGCCAGGGCGGTTGGGCGCACGCCACAAAAACGGCTCAGAAGTTGCTGTTCTGCTCCGCGAAAAGGGATGTGACGGACTCGCCGTCGGAGATGCGGCGGATGGTCTCGGCAAACAGGAAGGCCACCGTCAGCTGGCGGATCTTCTTGCAGGCCTTGCCGGCATCGCTCAAGGGGATGGTGTTGGTGATCACCACCTCGTCGAGCAGGGAGTTCTTGATGCGGTCGACCGCCGGGCCGGAGAACACCGGGTGGGTGCAGTAGGCGTAGACGCTCTTCGCGCCGCGCTCCTTCAGCACCTCGGCCGCTTTGACCAGCGTGCCGGCGGTGTCGATCATGTCGTCCATGATCACGCAGTTGCGGCCGTCGATGTCGCCGATCACGTGCATCACTTCGGAGACGTTGGCCTTGGGGCGGCGCTTGTCGATGATGGCCAGGTCGCAGCCGAGCTGCTTGGCCAGCGCACGGGCGCGCACCACGCCACCGACGTCGGGCGAGACGACGACCAGGTCGGGGTAGTTCTTGGCCTTCAGGTCGGTCAGCAGCACCGGCGAGGCGTAGATGTTGTCGACCGGGATGTCGAAGAAGCCCTGGATCTGGTCGGCGTGCAGGTCCATGGTCAGCACGCGCTCGACGCCCACGGTCTCCAGCAGGTCGGCGACGACCTTGGCGCTGATGGGCACGCGGGTGGAGCGCGGCCGGCGGTCTTGCCGGGCGTAGCCGAAGTAGGGGATCACGGCGGTGATGCGGCGCGAGCTGGCGCGCTTGACCGCATCGGCCATGATCAGCAACTCCATCAGGTTCTCGTTGGTCGGCGAACCGGTGGGCTGGATCAGGAAGACGTCGCGGGCGCGCACGTTCTGCTGGATCTCGCAATCGACCTCACCGTCGGAGAAGCGGCCGACCTTGGCCTTGC